>JBKDYW010000281.1:0-6893 GCA_046308575.1 Verrucomicrobiota bacterium | reverse complement strand
GTCGCTCGCGACGCGGTCGATATTTTTCAATTCAGCAGGAATCTCCGGCGCATGCGGGCCAAGCTTTTGCAGCGAATAATCCAGATGGGGCAGGTAAACCAAGCTCAGCGTTGGCGAATGTTTTTCTTCGATCCACTTCGCGGACGAGGCGATCCATTCGGATGACGCGATGCCCGCCGCCGGCCCCCAAAACGAGGGAAATGGAAACTCGCCGAGCTCGCGTTTGAGTTCGTCGCGAAGCAGCATCGGCTGCGTGTGAATGTCGAAGACCTTGCGTCCGTCGGCCGGATAAAGCGGCCTTGGCGTGATGGAGAAATCCACCGCCGCGTGCATGTTGTACCACCAGAAAAGTTTCGCGCAGGTGAAGCCCGGGACTTCGCGGCGCAGGCGGTCCCAAATTTTTTCACCGCGCACGATGTGGTTGCTTTGTTTCCAAAACCGCGGCTCGGCCGACTCGCGATCGTACCAGCCATTGGCCACGATCCCGTGTGCGCCGACTGTTTCGCCAGTGGTGATGGCCGACTGCGCGGTACAGGTCACGGCAGGAAATGCCGGCGCGTAGGATTGGATGCCGTGCTCGCGGGCAAACGCCGCAAGGCCCGGCGTATGAACGCCGAGCAGCGACTCGGAAAGACCGACAATGTTGAGAACGGCGACTCGCATGGTGCGGTATGCGCGCGAAACTTTGCGCCATGCGCGGCCAACAAGCAAGCGGCCCAGCGCAGCGGACCGGAAGCATCTTGCATGGGCGAGCCCGCTTTTCCGGTTTGACCCGACGGCGGCCGCTGGTAGCCTTGAGCCGTGAACCACATCCCCAACGGCAACCTTCTGCGCCCCCTGCTTCTAGGGTTGGCCGCCCGTTGACTTTTTCCTGCTTCACATTTTGTCACCGGCCCGCCCATCCTCTTGGCGATTTCCCGGTCCGTTTTTCCAACCGAATTTTTCCCATCACCCAATCCCCATGCAACCTGCCTCGCTCAAAAAATACCGGCCCTTTCCGCCGATCCACCTGCCCGACCGCACTTGGCCGGACAAGGTGATCGATCGCGCCCCGGAGTGGTGCTCGGTCGACCTTCGCGATGGCAATCAGGCCTTGCCGCAGCCGATGTCGGTCGAGGAAAAGCTCGAGTTCTTCGACCTGCTCGTCGGTGTGGGCTTCAAACAAATCGAAGTTGGCTTCCCGTCCGCCGCCGATACGGAATTCAATTTCCTGCGCCGCCTCATCGATGAAAACCGCATCCCCGACGATGTCACCATCCAAGTGCTGGTGCAGACCCGCGACCACCTGATCCGCAAGACCTTCGAGGCGATCGACGGTGCCAAGCGCGCGATCGTACACATTTACACCTCGACCTCACCACTGCAGCGCCGCGTCACTTTTGGCGATGCCACCCGCGAATCAATCCGCGACATCGCCCTCGAAGGCGCGCGCCTCGTGAAGGAGCTCTCGCCGAGCATTCCAAACACCGAGGTCGTTTTGCAGTACTCGCCCGAATCATTCTCCGACACCGAACTCGACTTCGCACTCGAATGCTGCGCCGGCGTGATCGACATCTGGCAACCGACGCCGGAGAAAAAAATGATCATCAACCTGCCGGACACCGTCCAGTGGGCCACTCCCAACATCCATGCCGACATGATCGAATGGATGAGCCGCCACCTGCCGCGCCGCGATTCGGTGATCGTCTCGCTGCACACGCACAATGATCGCGGCACCGGCGTCGCTGCCACCGAGCTTGGCCTGATGGCTGGCGCCGACCGCGTCGAAGGCACGCTGTTCGGCAACGGCGAACGCACCGGCAACCTCGATATCGTCACGGTCGCTCTCAACATGAACAGCCACGGCATCGCCACCGGACTGGATTTCTCAAACCTTTCGACGATCCGCGCCGTTTATGAGCGGGTCACGCGCCTTCCCGTGCCCGAGCGCCAGCCCTATGCCGGCGAGCTGGTCTTCACCGCGTTCTCCGGCTCGCATCAGGATGCGATCAAAAAAGGCCTCGACCGCCGCGCGCGCGAAGCTGCCAAGGATCCCGACATCCCTTGGGGCGTGCCCTATCTCACCATCGACCCGCAAGACATCGGCCGCTCGTATGAGGCGATCATTCGCATCAATTCCCAATCGGGCAAAGGCGGCGTCGCCTATGTGCTCGACCGCGAGCACGGCTTTGATTTGCCCAAGACCATGCACCCGCAGGTTGGCAAGCGCATCTACGACCTCGCCGACGAACTCGGCCGCGAACTTTCCCTCGATGAAATCCGTGAGGCCTTCCTCCGCGAATTCGTCAACATTTCCAGCCCGCTTGATGTCACCGACTACGAGCTCATTCACCATGTCGGCGAACGCGGGCAAGTGCAATGTACTACGACCATCGTACTTGATGGCGAGTCGCGTCAGTGCATCGGCACCGGCAACGGGCCGATCAATGCCTTCGTCCATGCGCTGGAAAACATCGGGCTCAAAAACTTCAAGGTGACCGATTACCGTTCACACGCCGTGCGCGGCGGCTCGGATGCCAGCGCCGCGGCCTATGTCCAAGTTCAGCACGAAGACGGCCGCCTGCTCTGGGGTGCCGGCGTCGATCCATCCATCGAGATGGCCGGCCTCAAGGCCCTCGTCACCGCATGGAATTTGCTGCGGCGGGATGGGTGAGGTGAGGGCACATGTGTTTTATGATCGGAAAAATTCAACCTTTTCCCATCCGTTTTCCGTGATATTCTGGTCATATGAGCATTGATCAGATTGCCCCAGAAGCCCTGAAGCTGCCCACTAGGGAGCGTGCCCTGCTTGCGGCATCCTTGTGGGAGAGCATCGAGGATCCTTTCGAGTTGTCCGTCGATCTCGACGACGAAGCTTCATTGAATCTTGCTGAAAAGAGAGACCAAGAGATCGAGAGTGGCCAAGTCGCTGCCGTATCACATCAGGATTTGATGCGACGCTTAAGGCAATGAGGATTGAATATCACCCCGCCATTGAGGCTGAACTTGCTGAAATCCGGAATTTCTACAACGAACGATCCCAGAATCTGGGTGACGATTTCATCAACGAATTTGAGAAGCAAGTTCTGCGGATTGCAGCCATCCCGACCCGTTGGATGTGTGTCCGTGGGGATACGCGAAGGGCACTGATGAAGAGATTTCCCTACTTGATCCTTTTTCGCGTTGTGGATGACTCCTTGATTCGCATCACGGTAATCAAGCACGAGCGGCGACATCCTTCATACGGAAGGCATCGAACCTAGGCCCAGCAAGTCGCGGATGTTAACCGCTCAACCGCTCTTCAATCTCGGTCCAAGATTACCACGATGCTGTGCCCCACGAAGACACCACTCTATCACAACGGCTTGCCGTAGGTTTCGCAGCGGTTGTGCCAGCCAGGTTCCCAGCGTTTTTCGCCGCGTTCGGGCGGGGAGTTGGCAATGCGTCTTGAAAGCACGCGTTTGGCGGAGGCCGCAAATTCCTTGGCGGCGCTCGGCCCCGATGGGACATCGCGCATCTCACCGAGCACCTGCAGCAGACCCCAGCCACGGCCATTGTAACGCTCGGCCTTGGAGCAGCCGTCGCCCTTGAAGTTCACATAATCAATCAGCGCGTAGACCCCCTGCGGGGTCGTCGCGACCTTGTGATAATTTGCTTCGATGCGTTTTCTTTCCGAGTCCGGGGCGGCCGCAAGAATCTTCGGCAAAGCCGCCCGCGAACGCACGATGATGAAATCCGTCTGCACTCCGATGTTCGCCGCGAGCCACTTGCGCAGCGAGCTGAGACTCGGCGAGTCGAACTCGCGCTGAAATTGCGCCTTGCTCGTCCACGGGCTGTGACGCTCGAGTGCGACCTCCGGCAGCTTCGCTCCCTTGCTTTTTGCGTAGCTCACAAAACTTGGCCAGCTCTCGTCGAAGCGCCCCTTGAAGCCCGCAGGGTACCAAATGAAATGCCCGATCCCCAGCGAGGGAAATTCCTCACCCGCATTCCATGTCGTGAGTCCACTCACGCTTCCGCCGCATTCGTTCTGCCAAATCTTGCGGCCAATCTGCTCCTTGCGCGCGGCATCCAAGGCCATATACCCATAGGCCATGCCCGCAGGCGAGACGGCCAACATCAAACCAATAACCCAGGAGCCAAGGGACAAAGTTTTCATCTCGAAACCCTCGCGGTTTCGATGAGAAATGGCAAGATCAAGCAAAAGTACCAACCGAATGGTTTGTTTTGGGCTATAAAATCAAATTGACCACCCGCAGCCTAATTTTTCATCATTCCACTCATGTTCACTGCTCAATTTTGGGATAAACTGCTGTCTTTTTCGGGTCTGGATCTGGCGAAATGGCTCTTGAGCGCTTTGATCATCGTCGCGGTGAACAAGGTCCAACTCTTCAACGACCGGCTTTCGGCGCTTCTGATTGCCCTGCCGCTCACATCGCTGCTGGCGATGATCTGGATGCACCAAAGCGGGCAGTCGGGCGAGCGCTTGGCGAACCATGCCGAAGGTACCTTTTGGTTTGTACTGCCGACCTTGCCGATGTTTTTGATTCTTCCTTGGATGTGGCGTCATGGCTGGGGCTTTTGGTCGGCGCTGGGCTTGAACTGCCTGATCACCGCCGCGCTTTTTTGGATCATGGTAGCGGTCCTGCGGCGTTTCGGCATCGACCTGATGCCGGGCTGATCTTGGTCATGGCGAATCTTCTCCCTTTCCTGGTATTTCGTGTTTTCGTGATTTGAACCTCTGTTGTTGGCACCAGTCCTAGCGATAATCGGCTAGGTGAGTCGACTTTGGGCTTGTCAGCGGGCTCAAAACCTGCTTGATTCCTCGGCCCGCCCCGAGTATGGGGCGACAATCCTCCAACCTCCACAGACTTGAGCGAAAAAGTTCCGTCACCGCAGCCAGAGAACGTCATACCGTTCGGGCAAGATCGGCCGGATTCGCGATTTCCCGGTTCTCCTATGAAAAGCGACCTCCTCGAAAAGGCATCTGAAATTGTCACCGACCCCCTCGTATTGATCAACCTCGTGTCGCAGCGCGTGCGCCAGTTGAACAGTGGTCGTTCGCCTCTTATTCCCGTCCGCCCGAGCATGGGGGTTGCGGACATCGCCCTTACGGAAATCATCGAGGGCAAGATCCAGTTGGTCGAGAAGGCTGAGGCGTGATCGCCTTTGCTTCTGGCCTTGAGATTTCATGAGTGCGGAAATCGCCACCAACCGGAAGGCCGGACGCGATTTCCATATCCTTGAAAAATTCGAGGCTGGCATCGAGCTGAAGGGCACCGAGGTCAAATCGATCCGTGCCGGCAAGATCAATGTTTCCGATGCGTTTGCCCGCGTCGAAGGCAACCAAGTGTTTCTTTACGGTTGCGACATCCAACCGTGGCAGACCGCAGGCGAGTGGTTCAATCACATGCCCAAGCGCCCGCGCCGTTTGCTTTTGCACAAGCGCGAGATCCTCAAGCTCGCCGCCGCGACCGCGATCAAGGGCTGCACACTGCCGCTGCTGCGGATGTATTGGAAGAACCGACGGGTAAAGGTCGAGATCGGTGTCGGCAAGGGCAAGACGCACTCTGATCAGCGTCAGGATCTGAAGAAAAAAGTCGAACTTCGCGAAGCGCAGCGCGAGATGGCTCGATTCAATCAGCGCTAGAAAAAGAGCAACTCACTCCGGCGTGGGCTCTTCGGCTTTTGGCCGTGCGGGCGGATCCGTTGGGGGGCGCGCGACAACCGGCGCAGGCTCGGATGGATTGGCGGGCGGCGCGGAAGCGGAGGCTTTGAGTTCGTTATCCTGCGGCATCGTGAGCATGTCGGGCAGGCGCAATCCATCATCCGGCATCGCAGGCTTCGATGGCTCGGGCGCGGCTTCGGGCACGATCGTCGCGACCGGAGCAGCCTCAGTGGGCTTGCTTGCCGCCGCAGGTTTTGCGGGCTCGGGCTCGGATGGTTTGGGTTTTGACAACGAACACGCTGGCAAGAAGGCAAGGCACAGCACGGCCATGCTGCTTGTGAAAAATTTTGCAGATGTCCTAACGGCGCGCATCGACTGAATCCATCAAAGCCTCTCAAGCCGCTGCGCGCAAGGTCGAAGAAACCCCCTCTTCTTCATCTTCTGTCTTGCGTATTCAAGTCTTCTGTCTTCCCCCCACTTGAACCTTGAAACTATCTTTCATCACCCGAATCTACGCGGCATGCAGATTCGTTCCGCCGACCTGGTCACCAGCGCAAGCGATCTGGGCGGATGCCCGGATTGGGATCGGCCGGAATTCGCACTGATCGGCCGCTCGAATGTCGGCAAGTCGTCGTTGATCAACCTGCTCACCGGCCGCAACGGTTTGGCCAAAGTTTCGGCGACGCCGGGCAAAACGCGGCTGATGAATTTTTTCCTGATCAACCAGCAATGGAGTCTCGTCGATCTGCCGGGCTATGGATTTGCAAAAGTCGCCAAGGAGGAAGCCCACGCCTTCAATGAACGCTCGGGCGATTACATTGGTCGCCGAGCGTGCTTGCGCTGCGTGCTGGTGTTGATCGATTCGCGCCACCCGCCGCAGCGCATCGACATGGACTTCATCGAATGGCTCAGCAGCACGGGCGTGCCATTCGTGATCGTGTTCACCAAGGCCGACAAGCAGTCTGCCGGAAAAACTCGCGCCAACGCCGCTGTTTTCCGCGAGCATGTCGCCGCGCGCATCGGGGTGGCGCCGGAAATCCTGGTCAGCTCGGCGGTTTCGCGCGAGGGCCGGGGCGATGTGATGAAGTTCATCGAGAGCCGCCTTGCGGGAAATCCGTGAGTTTCTCCCGGCGAATTCGCCAACCGTCGCGGGCGGGGAAACATTAGCGAGTGTATCTTTTATGCGACTGGTAACCTTGATGTTGGCAATGTGCCTCTGCGCCACCGCCCGGCCGTGGAGCGAGGATGT
>JBKDYW010000280.1:0-3835 GCA_046308575.1 Verrucomicrobiota bacterium | reverse complement strand
GCCATTGTTTGCGAGGTTGGGTTTGGCAGATCAGCAACGGGTGTTTCATCCGGGAAGATTGCTTAGTTTGATTTTGTCGACGAATGTGGCGGATACATCATTGACGATTCCTCGCATAGCATGTGTCATTGATACCGGTGTGGCGCGGGTGAGTCGGTGGAGTCCGGGCAAGGGTGTGCAGCGTTTGTTGGTCGAGCCGGTGAGTCGGGCTAGTGCGCGTCAGAGAAAGGGCCGCTGCGGTCGTGTGCGCGATGGAGTGTGCGTGAGGTTGTATGAGGAGCTGGAGCTTGAAGAGCGCGCGGAGTTTACTGATCCCGAGATTCGCCGCAGTTCTTTGGCGGGGGTGATTTTGCGGATGAAGTCGCTGGGTTTGCCGGAAATCGATGAGTTTCCGTTTCTTGATGCCCCATCGCCGAAGGCGGTGGCCGAGGGCTATCGCACGCTGCGTGAGGTCGGTGCGCTCGATCGTGACAGGAAGCTCACTGCTTACGGTCGAGAAATGGCGCGCATGCCGGTCGATCCGAGGTTGGCGAGGATGATCATTGAAGCGCGCAAAGAACATTGCTTGGCGGAAATTTTGCCGATCATCGGATTTTTGGAATCGAACGATCCGCGTGAAAGGCCTGCGGAAAAAGCGCGCGAGGCCGATGAGGCGCATGCCGCGTGGAAAGATGCGGAGAGTGATTTTATTGGGATGTTGCGGATGTGGAATGCGCTTCAGCCATTGCGTGATGAGCGCGGAAAGTGGCGGCGAAATGCGTTGAGGAAATTTGCGGCAGCGTCGTATCTCAACATGCGGCGTGTGATCGAGTGGTCAAATGTCGTGGATGAGTTGGCGGATGCGGAGTCGGCGCATTTGAAGCGCGGTGGCGGCAAGGATGCGGCGGAGAATGCGTACCCCTATGCTTCAATTCATCGATCATTGTTGGCGGGCGTGCCGCGACAGTTCGGATTGTGGGATCGTGAGAACAAAGCCTATCGCAGTGCGTCGGGTGGTTTTTTTGCGGTGTTTCCGGGATCGGGATTGTTTGGTGCGCCGAAGCGCTGGGAATGGGGGTTGGCGATGGAGTTGGTCGAGACTTCGCGTTTGTGGGCGAGGCGTGTGGCGCGGATTGATCCCGAGTGGGTTGAGCAGGTGGCGCCGCATTTGTGTCGCAGCGTTTATGGTGAGGCGCGGTGGGATGAGGCTCAGGGCGCGGTGTATGGCAAGGAGCGGGTCGTATGCGGCGGCTTGGCGGTGGTGATGGGGCGTCGTGTGCATTACGGAAGAGTCGATGCGAAGCTCGCGCATGGCGTTTTTGTTCGCGAGGGTTTGTTGAGCGGTGGTTTGCGCAAGCGTGGGAGGTTTCTCGATTTCATCGACGAGCTGCGTGAGGAGGTCGGCACGATCGAGGATAAGTTGCGTCGGCCGGCAGGTGTGTGGGATGAGGATGCGGTGGTGGCGTATTGCGAGGAGCGCATCCCGCAGGAAGTGCACACGGCGGCGGCATTTCACAAGTGGTTGTCGCAGCACGAGGAGGCCTTGATCACCGGACTGCGGGCAATGGTGGACGAGCAGTTGCAAAACCATGGAGTCGATGGATTGCCCGATGAAATTTTGCATGAGGGTGAGAGCTATCCCGTCTATTACCGCACCGCGCCGGGTGAGCGTGATGATGGCGTGACGCTCGGCGTGCATGTGGATCAACTGCCGAAGTTGCCCGAATGGTTGCCAGCATGGGGTGTTGATGGTCATTTGCGCGAGCGGGTTGAGTCGATCCTGCGATCGCTGCCGAAGGATTACCGGCGTGTTTGCCAACCGATTGCATCGCTGGCGGATGCCTTTGTCGAACTATGGGCTTTTGCGACGAAGGATGGAGCGATTGGAGTGGTGCTTTCGGACTTCATTCGCGAGCGACTTGGTGTCGATGTGCCGCAGGATGCGTATGATTTTTCGCGGTTGCCTGATCATCTGGTGACGAAGGTGTGGGTCTGCGATGATGATGGCGAGGAGTTGGCGCTTGGGACCGATGTGGCGGAGCTGAAGTTGCGACTTGGCGAGAGGATGAGGCAACGATTTGAAGCGGCGGCGAATGAGGATCTCGAGCGCAGCGGCATGAACAGTTGGGATGGGGAGAAACTGCCCGAGCGGGTGGCGACGCCCGGTGGATTTGCATATCCGGCATTGGTTGATGAAACAGGCAGTGTCGGCGTGCGGGCATTTGTGAGCGAGGCCGAGGCGCGTGAGTCGCATCGTGCGGGTGGTGCGCGATTGCTGTGCATCGCGCATGCAGGCGAGGTGGATCACTTGCGGAAGAAATTTCCAATCAGCCTGATGGCGAAGGTCGAGTTGCCGAGGCTCGGTGTCGGCGGCACGGCGATTGACGATTTGATTTTGCTCGCTGCCGAAGGTGTCGTCGTCGGCAGTTTCCCGCGATCGCCGGATGAATTTCGCGAGCTCGGCAAATCACGAAGAGGTCATTGGTTTGATGCGGCCAAGGTCATTGGTGCGACGCTCGACGAAGTGGTCGAAGCACTGGCAGGGATTCGCGCATGGATCGATGAACACCGCGCCGATCGCAACCTTGGCGTGGTGGCTGCCGACATTGATGAACAACTCGGTTGGTTGATGCGCGAACGATTTGCGTGGCGTGCGGGCTTCGCGGGACTGCGCGATTATCCGCGTCGGCTTAAGGCGATCCGCTCGCGGTTGGGGCGGATCAAGTCACTGCCATTGGCCAAGGATCTCGAAAAAATGCAACGCGTGCGCCGGCTATGGGAGTCATGGCATGAGCGATGGAAAAAGGATCCGCAGAATCCCGCGCTGTGGGAGATTGGTTGGATGCTTGAAGATTGGCGCATGGCGATTTTCGCGCCTGATCTGCCCTGTCCGGTAAAGGTGTCGGAAAAGCGGATCGAGGAGATGATGGGGTGAGGGGGAGGAAGAGTTTACCGCAAAGCCGCAGAGGTCGCTGAGGTACGCGGAGAAGATGTAGTTGTGAACGGGCAGGGACCTTTTTCCAAAAGGTCCGTTACTGTGGGAGAGTTTTTGAAGAAGAGGCTTGGCGGTTGGAAACCACCGCCACGGAGGCTCAGCCCAGGACATCGTTCATGGCATCGATGAGTTCCTGCATGGTCTCGGGGGTTTCGTTGCCCATGTTGGAGATGCGGAAGGTGATGCCTTTGATTTTGCCGTAGCCGCCGTTGATGACGAAGCCGTGCTTGGACTTGAGGGACTTGATGAAAGCCGATTGGTCGAAGCCGGGTGGCGTGTGGAAGCAGCTAAGAGAGACCGAGCGATTGCCTTCGGGAGCGAAGTGCTTGAAGTCGTGTCGCGCGGCCCAGTCGTGGATCATCGCGTTATTTTTCTTGTGGCGCGCGAAGCGTTTTTCGATGCCTTCGTTTTCGATCACACTGAGGATGTGTTGGAGTCCAAAGATCAGTGAGATGGCAGGCGTCGATGGTGTATTGTTTTTCTCCGCGTTTTTGGCGAACTCGATGAAGTCGAAATAGTAGCCGCGGTTTGGCATGCTTTTTGCGCGTTCGAGAGCGGCCTCCGAGCAGGAGAACACCGTGAGGCCAGGTGGCAGGGCTAGGGCCTTTTGCACGCCAGCAAGCAGAACATCGATGCCAAGCGCATCCATGCCGATCGGCACGGCTGAAAATGATGAGACCGAGTCGACCACTAGCAGAACGCCGGGGAAGGATTTCACCACTTTAGCGATGCCAGCGAGGTCGTTCATGACGCCGGTGGAGGGCTCGTTGTGGATGAGCGTGACATTTGAGAAACTTTGTGGGCCGGATTTTTCGAAGCCGATCTCAAGCGTGTCGCCACCCGCGACATCCACCTTGATCG
>JBKDYW010000279.1:0-2748 GCA_046308575.1 Verrucomicrobiota bacterium | reverse complement strand
GATCCGCGCGATCGGACTCAAGGCATGGGAAAAACTCAGCGAAGAAGAGCGCCGCGCCCGCACCAACGCCTGGGAGAAACGCTACTGGGAAGAATTTTCCAAACACGGCGTCGACCGCGTGGCAGTGATCACGCCGCCGGGCGAGGGGTGAGCGAGGATTGAGCTATGTTCCTGCTTTGAAGGTATTTTGAAGTCCTGAAGATTTTACCACTGATTGCACTGATTTCACAGATGTGGATAGAAATCGGAAACTTAGCTGTGCTTCCTCTCAATCAGTAAATCAGCGAAATCAGTGGTTCGCGTTCCTTGTTTCACTTTCAAAACAATTTCGGAATGTAGAGCCACCCAAGGATCGTGATGAGTGCGATGCCGGTGAGGTTGAGCATGATGCCGGCGCGGATCATTTGTGGCATGCGGATGAGGCCGGTGCTGAAGACGATGGCGTTGGGTGGAGTGCCGACGGGCATCATGTAGGCGCTGCTGGCGCTGAGCGCGCAGACGACCACGAGCACTTGCGGATTCATGCCGAGGGCGGGTGCCATGGCGGCGAGGACGGGAGTCATGGTCGCGACTTGCGCGGTGTTGGAGGTGAACTCCGAGAGAAAGACCGTGAGTGTCACCACTGCGGCGAGCATGAGAAAGGGTGGCAGCAATCCGAGCTCGCGTGTTGAATGACCAATGAATTGTGAAACGCCATTGGCCTCGACGGCGGAGGCGAGGCTGAGTCCGCCACCGAAGAGAATGAGCACGCCCCATGGCAAATTGGCGGCGGTTTGCCAGTCCATCGCGCGGTTGCCATTGTGATCGGCGGGCAGCATGAAAAGCGCGACCGCTGCGAGCACGGCCACGCCGCTGTCGGTGAGGCCTTTGAGCGGGTGCATTCCGGCGAAAGAAATTTCGCGCAGCAGGCCGCCAAAGATCCATAGCATGGCGGTGCATACAAAGACTGTGAGTGTCACTTTTTCGCCGCGCGAGAGCGGTCCGAGTTTTTGGTATTCCTCTATGAGCATCTTGCGGCCGCCGGGAATTTCTTCGAGTGGCGCGGGAAAGATCACGCGAGTGATGAGCCACCATGCGACTGGCAAAAAGATGATGGTGAAGGGCAGGCCAATCATCAGCCATTTCACGAAGGTGACTTCATGCTGGTAGGTTTGCTCGATGAAGCGTGCGGCGATGCCATTGGGTGCCGAGCCGATGAGGGTGGCGATGCCGCCAATCGACGCAGCGTAGGCGATGCCGAGAAGCAGGCCGGTGGCGTAATTTCGTTCGGTCTGGTTGAACGACGTCATGTCGCCGTTTTCGCCGAGTCCGCTGCCGTGGCGTGTGCTCAGCACGAGGTTGATGACGCTGATCGCGATGGGCACCATGATTGCTGCGCAGGCGGTGTTGGAGATCCACATGCTGAGGAAGGCGGCAGCAGCCATTAGCCCCGCGCTCATTGCCGCGGGTTTTGCGCCGGTGAGGCGCAGTGTGAAAAATGCCAATCGGCGGTCGAGGCCCCAGCGTTGGATGGCAAGCCCAAGCACGAAACCGCCCATGAAAAGATAGATCACATCTGAGGCGTAGGGCTTTGTCGCGTCGGCGATCGAGCTGATGCCAAACAATGGAAACAAGGCGATCGGCAGCAGCGCGGTGACTTCGACATCGACCGCCTCGGTCATCCACCACGCCGCCATCCAGAGCATCATCGCCAGCGTTGCGCGGCCCTGATGGGTGAACTCAATCATGTTTCCGCCATCGGCCGCGTAGCGATCAGGCAACAGCCAGTAACAAACAAGTGCGAGCAGCGGGCCGGCGATGAGTCCTGCGCGGCGGACCAAATTACCGGCATTGAGCGGAGATTCGTTCATGTTCGTGCGGATGGAAAAATGGCCGTGATTTCCGCTCTCACGCTAGGGTGAATTGCTGGAATCGTCCCTGTGAAAATCGCGTTGATCAGTGGCGCTTCAGTTGCCGCGCAGCAGGGTTGTTTTGTGATGCCAGACTTCGTAGTCGCGGTTTTGGTATTCGTAGACGGTGGACTGTGAGCTGCTTTGCGAACTGCTGCGATCATTGTCGCTATTGGAATAGCTCGAGTAGTCGCTGGAATAATGTCCGGCGATTGGGACTGCCACGCGTTCGGTTTGAATGCCGCCGTAGACGCTGGAGTAAATTGCGACATCGGCATCTTTTTCAATCGCCAGCAGTCGGGCGTTTTGCGCGTCGATGTTGTGGCGTGCGGTGGTGTCACCGTAGCCGATGACGCGGAAGCCGCGGCGGCTGTAATTGTCGACCACCGCGTTGTGGGAGGGCATTGAGGTTTCGATGAGGCTCGGGTTGGGATTTGGTGCTTCGCGTTTTGGCACGCCCGGCGCGGAGCGGTAGCCATAGAAGAGTGGGTTCATCGAGCACGAGGGAAGTGCGAGTGCGATGAGCGGAAGGGTGAGCAGTTTGAGGGCGTGTTTCATGGGTCGGATATCGACCACACCTAATGTATAGGGTTGGAAACACCAAACAAATTTCGCCTATGGCGATTCAGCCCGCGGTCACGAACTTCGGATCAAAGAATGTGAGCGCGCGGATCTTGCCTTCGGCATTCTGATAAAGCACGACCACATGATTTCCGGGCTCGTCGGGGGAAACGGTGGTGACGATTTCGCCGCCAACCTTCACCATCGCCTCGCTACGCGTGCTGCCGAGGTCGATGACAGCGGTGCTGAGCCGCTTCACATGTGCGGTTGTGATGTCCTTCTTTCCAGGAATGATGGC
>JBKDYW010000278.1:0-21083 GCA_046308575.1 Verrucomicrobiota bacterium | reverse complement strand
ATAACGGACCTTTGAGACAAAGGTCCCTGCCTGGAGAAGCGACTTCTTCATTTTCTGACTCATCGATTTAGAGCCACGCCTTGCGCCCGCCTGATAGGCGCCTCCAACTCGTAGAGCCCACCCTCCGGCGCGTGGGCGCACGGCCAGGTAGCGTGCTCGGAAAGCCACGAGTTCCTAACAATTCCTTTCAACGGGCAATGGTGCGTACATGGGAATCCGCAGAATCCGTCAGATAATAATATTTGCCAACACGGATGGGGGGGGGGAAGAAACCAAAAGCTTCTGCCCAAAAAATGAAAACAATCGCCATCACTTTTCCTCGCGGCAATTCCACCAAAGTCATGCTCAGCAGAATAAGTCATCTCGCTATCGCTCCCGCTGTCCTCGCGCTCTGGTTGCTGACGCCGGCGTCCGCGAGCGCCCAGCTCTACACGACAACCTCTGGCACCGATGGCTGGTACTCCGCCCGGTGGGCGACGACCTCCGGCGGCCCCTACACCTCGGCGTGGGTGCCGGGCAGCGACACGTCGTTCGTCACGTCTGGTACCTACACGTTCGGCTCGATGTGGGCAACTTCGGCAACTCCGCCGGTGACCACGGGAACGATCGGCAACATCACGACCGGCTCGAACGTGTTCATTAGGTTCACGAACAACACGTCGCAGCAGATGGGGTTCGGTGGCGCGATCAAGACGTTCGACGTCGGTGCTGGCAGTGAGGTCGACTTCGGGGGCATCGCCCTGCTCGGAACGGGAGGGAATGGGCTCATCAAGAACGGAACCGGAACGCTGACGCTCTCGGGCGGCAACTACCAGGGTGGGCTCACCATCAACGCCGGCAACATGGTGGCGAGGACGAACAACGGCTTCGGGACCGGGGCGTTGAACATCAACGGCGGTGCCATCGGTTCCACCCTCAATTACAACTCACCGGTTGCCCGCATCAACGGGATCAACATCGGTGGCGACTTTCAAATCGGCATCAGCGGGTCTACGGGATCGGCCAGTAGCACCGCGAACATGACGTTCTCCGGTACCGGAAGCGCCGTGAACCTCGGCGGAGCGACGCGGAAGATCACGCTCGGCAGCAGCGGGTCGATGACATTCAGTGGCGTGATCAGCAATGGCGGACTGACGCTCTCCCGCAATGCGGATGGGGCGGCCGGTTCTTTCAGCCTCTCTGGGACCAACACCTTCGCCAGTGGCCTGGTGATTGACGGTGTGGCGGTCAACGCCATGACAGTCAACTCCACTCTTGGCGCCGGAGCCGTCACCCTCGGCGGGGCCACTGGGTTTAACTCCACGCTCAACCTCAGATCCGCCCTGACGATTGCAAACGACATCACGATCGCCAACACAGCCGGCGGCAAGACGATCACGAACAGCGTTGCCAATGCCACTATCAGCGGCACGATCACCTACAACGACAGCACGGGTGGGTTGCTGATCGGTTCTACAACCGGCCGAGTCTTCACGCTCGCCAACGGCATCGCTGGGAATGGAACCTCGAATCTCACGATCGGTGGGACGAGTGCAGGAGTTGCATTGTCTGGTCAGGTGACCATCAACGGTGAGAGCACCTACGCCGGCGACACGATCGTCAACTCGGCCAAGGTAAATCTCGGTGCGAACAACGCCCTGGCCCAAAATGACCTCACACTGTCCGGCACTGCGACCCTCGATCTCAATGGGTTTAGTCAAACGGTGAAGGAGCTCGCGGGTGACAGCACGTCGAAAGTGCAATCGACGGGATCCCTCGGCACACTCCTCGTCGGGGCCGGAAACAGCACTTCCACCTACGCTGGTCAGATCATTTCCGCAGGTGGAAACGTCGCTCTCGAGAAGGTCGGCACCGGGACGCTCAGGCTGACTGGAACCAACACCTACTCCGGCGGCACCATCGTCTCGGCCGGCTCACTGATCGGAACGACCTCTAGCCTCCAGGGCAACATCACCAACAACTCCGCCGTGACATTCGACCAAAGCACCAGCGGCACCTATTCGCAGGTGATGTCCGGCACCGGCTCACTCACGAAGTCAGGCAACGGGGCCTTAATTATCTCAGGTAGCAACACTTACGCAGGCGCAACCGTTGTCGACAGCGGCGAGCTCAATGTCAACGGCTCGATTGCCAGCAGCGCAGTGACGGTCAATAGCGGCGGCTCCCTTTCCGGCTCCGGCACGGTGGGAGGCATCAGCGGCGCGGGATCGATCAATCCTGGCAACAGCCCCGGCATCCTCACCGCGCCATGGATCGATCCGAGCGACGGAATGTTCCTCAACTTTGAAATCACCGGCATCAAGCCCGCATACTCGCAGGCATCCAACAGCGTGAACGACGTGCTGCACCTCACCTCTGCGAGCCCGATTACTGCGGCGATGACCTCGGCGAATCAGATCAATGTCTACTTCAACATGGCTAGCTTCGACATGACTCAGGCCTATCTCGGAGGGATCTACACCGATGATCAAGCGGACTTCACCAACCTCGTTTCTAACGCGACCTTAAACTACTATGTGCAGGACAATGCCGGCACCATCAACTACAACGGCGTGCTCTATTCGGCCTTGAGTTCCGCGGTCACCGTCAGCACCGTGCTCGATACCGCAAACTTTGCGGGCGGCACCGTCAATGGCCGCGTGATGCAGTTCACCATCGTGCCCGAGCTCTCCTCCGCCCTGCTCTCACTCATCGCCGGCGGCGTTGCAATCTTTCGCCGCCGGCGCCAACCCAGAGCCTGATACACCCCATCAATTTTTGTCTCATCCCAAACCGCCGGAGCATTTCCTCCGGCGGTTTTTTGTGGCCTGGAGCATTCGCTAAAAGGCCGCTTTTTTCTGTCTCCCATCAGCTCATCAGCGAAATCAATGATCAAATATCCGGAGTGAAAGGCACAGTAGAAAGGCATGGCGCTTGGAAAGCGCCGCCACGATTGAAGAGCTGTCCCGCATGATGCCTAACACTGCTAGCGAGACGATCACGCTCGCCTATGAAGAAGCCGCTTGTTCAATAACCAAGCATTCAATAACGGACCTTTGAGACAAAGGTCCCTGCCTTAAGAAGCGACTTCTTCCTCCCCCCAATATCCAATCTCTAATATCCAATCCCCTTTCACTCTCGCCCTTCTTCCTTCACGCGGATGTACTTGCGGAAGATCAGCAAGGCCATCGGCGCAACGAGCACCATCAAGCCGATGATGAACCACATCATCCCGGGATCGCGCGGACCTTCCTCAGGGCAATATTTGGCGAGCAGTCCACCGAATGCCGCGCCGGTAATGAGCTTGCCAATGAGCAAGGGCACATAAGAAAGCGAGGCATACGAAGCCTCCTGACCCTTCGGCGCGATCGATGCGGCATACTCATAAACGCGCGGCGAATAAAACGCTTCGCCCACTGAGAACAAAACCTGCCACAGCACGATCATCACATAATACGGATGCACCACACCCTTGAGCTCCATGTAGCCGTTGCCAATGACCTTCCCCAGCCAGCCATCAGCCATGCCTTGGAAAGCGGTTGTAGGCAGCGCCATGAAGACAAATGAAAACGCGGTGATGAATCCTCCAAGGATTACCATCGAATAAGCGGAATACTTGCGGGTCAAAATACCCACCACCGGCGCCAGCATCAAAATGAGGATGCCATTGATCGCATTGAAGCGCCCAATCCGCGCGTCCGGCCCAAGCTCCTGCAACGCAAAGGGCGGCAACACATAGTCCATGACATTGAAGACCACCTTCAGGAGACCGATCATGCCAAGAAACATCAACAAGCGGTAAAAGCCCGCCTGTTTCACCAATCCCGCAAACAACCCGACGATTTCGCCGCAGGCATGCGACACGCTGCCAGCCACCGTCCGCTTCACCGCATCAGCTTCAACTTCCTTCTCACTGCGTCCAAGCAACAGGATCAGCGGAAACATCAAGCATTCGATCGCAAAGCTCACCAGCAGCAGCACACGGTAATCGCTCAAGCGGGCATTCGTCAGCGGCAAATGCACGCCGCCACCAGCCTGCAAAGACTCGCGCACGCCATCAAAGATGAAATACGCGACCATGAATCCGAGATTCATCAACGCGTAAAAAAGCGAGAATGCCACCGACCGTTGGCTCGGCGCCGAATAACGCCGCAAGGCCGCCACCAACACTGGCGTGCACAAGGCCTCACCCAGCGCCAATGGCAACAAGCCGCACACCAAGGCAACCCATGGCTCGGTCGAAACCACCATCACCAAACGCGTCACCACACAAAAACTCACCCCAATCAAAAGCGTCCGCCGCAAACCCAGCGCATCGGTGATCGATCCGGCAATCAGCGTCATCAACGACATCACGATCGACCACCCGGCGATCAGCGCGAGCGCGCTCTCCTTGCTCAAGCCCATGTCATTGGCGAGCCACAGCACGAGCGTGATGTTCAGAATCTTGTACGCAGTGACGCTCAGAAACTTGAGCCCGAAAGTGAATCCCACCTCCTTCGGCGCGCCCTTGAGTTGCAGCAAGGCAAACAGGCTCACGCCAAATATCGACGCACCAATCACCACGGCCGGCACCAATCCAAGGTTCAACCTCCCCTGCGCAAGGTAGCCGACCAAACCGCTCACCAACAAAAGTCCAAGCATCCGCAAAGTCATGCCACACCAAGAAACCCCATGATCACTCTTTGGCTTGTCCATTTTTTGAATCGGAAAAATTGAAAGATCATCCAGAGCTCAGTGCCCTTCACCCTTGGCCATCAACTCGGCCTCTTCCTCATGCGAGTGGATCAGCAGGCTCACCTGCACCCCTTCGCGCTCGGCGGCGATCTTGAGCACATTGCGGATCGCCGACGCGGTGAAGCCATTTCTACCGATGAGCATCGCGACATCCGCTTTGGCCAGCACCAGCTTGAAACGAACCTTCTTCGGGGCGATTTCCGCCACTTTCAGCTGCGCTTGCCCGGGCTCATCGATGAGCTTGACGGCCACATATTGCAGGAAATTCCTGAGTCTTTCGGTGGTCGGTTCCATGCCGCCTAACATGCACGCCATCGGGCTCGACGCAAGCCCGCGTTGCAGCAGCGCTCAAACGCGCGGAATCTCAGCTCGACGCTTGCCAGCGGCCGCAGCGCCCTCCATCTTCCCGCGCATGTCACGCAAGCACCGCATCACCATTCTCGCAGGGGACGGCATCGGCCCGGAAGTCATGAACGGAGCCATCCGCATCCTCGATGCCGCCGAGGCGAAATTCGGCTTCACGGTCGAGCGCAGCGAACACCTCGTCGGCGGTGCCGCGATCGATGCCACCGGCCACCCGTTGCCACCCGAAACCCTCAAGGCCTGCGAGCAAGCAGATGCGATTCTTTTCGGATCGGTCGGCGGACCGAAATGGGAAAACCTCCCGCCCGACATCCAACCCGAACGCGGCGCCCTCCTTCCGCTGCGCAAGCACTTCGGACTCTTCGCCAATCTCCGCCCAGGCGTTTGCCTCCCCGCCCTCACCCACGCATCCCCGGTGAAGCAGGAACTCATCGCCGATGGCTTCGATGTCCTCTGCGTGCGCGAACTCACCGGCGGCGTCTATTTCGGATCACCGAAAGGTCGCCACGAAGAAAACGGCGAACCCGTCGCGCTCGACACGATGATTTACAAAAAGAGCGAGATCGAGCGCATCGCCCGCGTCGCATTCACCGCCGCGATGGGCCGCAAGAAACAATTGCTCTCAGTCGACAAGGCCAATGTGCTCGCATCGTCGGTGCTGTGGCGCGAAACGGTGATCGAAATTTCCCGCGAGTTCCCCGAAGTGCAACTCTCGCACATGTATGTCGACAACGCCGCGATGCAGTTGATCCGCCGCCCCGGATCCTTCGATGTGCTGGTGACCGAAAACCTCTTCGGCGACATCCTCTCGGATGAAATGGCGATGATCTCCGGCTCGCTCGGTATGCTGCCCTCGGCCTCGCTCGGACGCCAAGGCGACAACGGGCTCTACTTCGGCATGTACGAACCCTCCGGCGGATCGGCCCCCGACATCGCAGGCCAAGGCATCGCCAACCCGATCGCCCAGGTACTCTCGCTCGCCATGCTGCTGCGCTTCTCGCTCGGCGAAAACACCGCCGCCGAAGCGATCGAAAACGCTGTGGCAAAAACCATCGCCGATGGATTCCGCACCGGCGATATCGCCACCGGACGCGATGGCGAAACCAAGGTCGGCACCGAAGCCATGATCGAAGCGATCCTCGCACGCTTCTGATCGCGCGCGAAAACTTCGCTCAACGCTTGGTCAACGCGGCCGCGTAGAATCCATCGAATCCATCACGGGCGGGTGAAATGATCCGCTCTTCGATGAGCTCGTATCCGCCACCAGCAAGGATCGAATCCACCGCCGCGCGATTCTCAGATGGCAAGATCGAACAAGTGGCATACACCAATCGACCGCCCGGCTTGAGCATCGCGGGGTAGCTTGCGAGCAACTCTTTCTGAATCGACCTCACCCGCTCAAGCTGCGCGGGCTTGAGCCGCCACTTGAGGTCGGGCTGACGCCTCAATGTTCCCAGCCCCGAGCATGGAGCATCGATCAACAAGCGATCCGCCACTTCCGCAAAATCGACAGGCGTGGTTTCGATGATCTCTTTGCCCTTCACGCACGAAGCTCCTGCCCGTTTCGCGCGGCGCTCAAGCTCGGAAAGTTTTTTCGCATCGACATCCATGCCAAACACCCGCCCCTCGTTGCCCATCAGCGCGGCCAAATGCAAGGCCTTGCCGCCCGCCCCCGAACACGCGTCGATGACTCGCTCTCCAGCCTGCGCAGCAAGCATCGGCGCAATCATTTGCGACCCGGCATCCTGAATCTCCACGCGTCCATCAAGCCTCAATGGCTTCGGCAATGACTTGCCGCGCGCCAACACCAAAGCATCAGGCAAACCCTCGACGACCGCGGCTTCGACTCCATGCGATGCCAGCCATCCAATCGCCTCGTCGCGCGTGGTCTTGAGCGTGTTGACCCGCAAATACACCGGTGCCCGTTGATTGAGCGCGGCAATTTCCTCATCCCACGCATCGCCAAGCTCATCCACGCCCAAGGCATCAAGCCAATCGGGAATCGACTCACGAATCGCCCGCGGCTGATCGCCAAGTTGCGTCTCGCGCAGTGCCATTTCCTCCGGGCTCGCGCCTTTGAATTTCCACCACTCGGGAATCTCATAATCCATCCGCCGCCACTGCGCCGCACACATGGCATCGGTCTCCTCGCTGTCCGCGACAAATCCCAAAGCACGCCGCCAACGCACGACCTCGAATGCGGTCTCGGCAATGAATCCACGATCACGCTTGCCCCACTTGGGATTGTTCTCAAATGCCTCGGCCAGCGCGTGATCCAAGACGCGGTGCTCCTTGAAAACCAGCTTGATGGTTTCCGCCGCGGCTTCGGCAAGAATGCGGTGCATTTTCATGAAACGACACCCTTCCCGAAAACCCGCGACATGGCAATGGAAACGGATCAATCGTCAAAACGGATCATCATCCGACCATGCATCCTCGTCGGAACTGACCCGCCACGGCTCCACCAACTCAGCCGGCACTTCATCAAGAAATCCCGATGGACGGCATATGATATCGCCGCTGTAGGATTTTGGATTCATCATTGGATAAGTGAGATACAACTCATCCTCGGCACGGGTCAGCGCGACATAAAACAAGCGCCGCTCTTCCTCGAGCATCGCATCATCGTCGGCATCCAATATCTTACCAATTGGAAAATACCCATCCGCAAGCCACACGAGGAATACCACTTTCCACTCAAGCCCCTTGGCTTGATGAATCGATGAAAGCGTCACCCGCTCCTCGTCGGGCTGGTTGCGATCACCCGTTGGCTCACCATCGACGGCTCCCATCAAGGAAAGCTGCGCAAGAAATTCCACCACATCTTCAAAGCCGGATCCATACTCGCTCAACTGCTCGATGTCCGCACGCCGACTCTCGGAGTTGTCGTAGGTGGCAGTGAGGTAGTCCTCATAAACGCCTTCGAGAATGCTGAACACCATCGCGCTCGGCTTGGAAAATTCCGAGCCCGTCGACAGTTCGTCGAGCGTGTAACAAAGCTGCTCCCAATGCTTGGCTGCCTTTTTGGGAACCTTGAACGCGAGCAAGACCTCCGACCACTTTGCCGGGGTGTCTTCACGCTGCGACCAACCGGAGGTCAACCATTGATGCCACAATTTCGCCGCCGCCACCGGACCACATCCAGGCATGAGCGAAACCATCCGCAAAAAACTCACCTCATCACGACGGTTCACCACAAAGCGCATGAATGCCGAAATGTCCTTGATGTGTGCCTGTTCGAAAAACCTCAGGCCGCTCGTGATGTTGAATGGAATGCCGCGCGCAGTTAGTTCCATCTGGATTTCCAAACTCTGGAAATGCGCACGGTACAACACCACCATTTCCTCCAGCGCGATACCCTCACCATCACGCAGCTCAAGCATCCGTTGCGCAACAAAGGCCGCCTGCGACGCGGGATCAGGCAATGCCACCAAGGCCGGCTTCAAGCCCGCCCCACCGCGCGAAGCACGCAAGTCTTTCTCAAACCTGCCGGTGTTCGCGCGGATCGCGGCATTCGAAAGCTCCAAAATCTCCGGCACGCTGCGGTAATTGGTATCAATCGTGAAAACTTCCGCACCCGCATAGCGCTGCGGAAATCCCAAAATCAACGACATGTCCGCACCACGCCACGAGTAAATCGACTGCGCGTCATCGCCCACCGCCATCAGGCTGTTTCGATCACCCACCAGCAAATCAATCATCCTCGATTGCACCCGATTGGTGTCCTGATACTCATCGACAAGAATGTGGCTGAACCTCTTGCGGTACACCTCCAGCACATCGGGATGCTCTTCAAAGAGCCTCACGAGCAACACGAGCAAATCATCGAAGTCCATCGAGTTGGTCTCGAGCTTGCGCTTGATGTATGCCTGCCGAACTTTTTCCAACTCATCGATCCAGTCGTAAAAATACGCATAGCGGTCGGCCACAATTTCCTCGAGCGGAGTCTCGGTGTTTTCCACGAGGCTGAACATCGATGCGAGCACATCGGCCTTGGGAAAGCGTCGCTGGCGGGTGTCGATCTCACATGCGGCGACAATCGATGACAGCATCGATTTCTGGTCATCGCGGTCCATGATCGAAAACGATGCCGTAAAACCGAGGTCCTCGGCATGACGCCTCAAAATCCTTCCGCCAATCGAGTGGAATGTCCCCGCCCAAAGCGCCGACACATCCTGCGGCACAAGTTCCCTCACCCGCTCGGCCATTTCTCGTGCGGCCTTGTTGGTGAAGGTCAGCAAAAGAATTCGCCTCACATCGATGCCGCGATCGACCAACCACGCCACGCGATAGGTCAGCGTGCGCGTCTTGCCGGATCCCGCACCGGCGATAACCAGCGACTTGCCATCGCCCGCCGAAACCGCACGGTACTGCTCGGCATTCAATGCCTTGCGGTAGTCAATGCCCGAGGCATTTCCACCGGTCGCCCTGTGCAGCTTGTACTCGCGCGCCATCGGCCCACAGCCTGACACCGCCCGCGCCGGCAATCAACCCGACAAAGCCGAACATCCGAAAAATCAGATGTCCCAATCCTTGCGCTCGAGCTTGTCGGCTTCCTCGATCAGTTCACCGGCATCCACGCGCTTGGTGAACGCGAGGAAACTGGCGAATTCCTGCCTCACCACCGGCAACAGGAAATACACGCCAATCAGGTTCGGAATGCTCATCGCAAACAATGCCGCATCCGAAAAGTCGGTCGCATTTGCCATCGAGGCAGAAGAACCAACAATGATGACAAGGCAGAACAGCACACGATAGACCCATGCGGCAAAATCGCGCTTGCCGAAAATGTACTGCCACGCCTGCAGACCGTAGTAACTCCATGTGATCAGCGTCGAAAACGCAAAAAGGAACACGCAGGCAAACAGGATGTACTTGAAGGCCACATGCACGGTCTCGAAGGCCAGCGAGGTCATCTCAATGCCGAACTTTGTGCCATCACCGGAGACCTGACCCAACACATACGAATGCCCGTGAATCGCATACGCGGCGGTGTCGCCGTCGAACTTCATGGTCACGCAAAGCACCAGTGCGGTCATCGTGCAAATGACCACGGTATCGAGAAATGGCTCGAGCATGGCAACCACCCCTTCGGAGGCCGGGCGTCGGGTTTTGACCGCCGCATGCGCGATCGGTGCCGAACCAATGCCCGCCTCGTTGGAGAAGGTCGCACGGCGCATGCCCCAGATGAACGCCGAAAGCAAACCACCGGTGATCGCCGCCCGCGGCTCAAAGGCTTCGGTGATGATGCGCCCCAAGGCCGGGATGATTTCCGACGAGTTGATCACCAGCACGATCAAGCAACTCACGACATAGGTCACACACATGATCGGCACCATCTTGCCAGTCACTTTTGCAATGCCCTGGATACCGCCGATGATCACAAGAGCGGTCATCAATGCCATGATCGTTCCGAAGACCCATTGCTTGTCGGCAAAGAACGATTGCTCACCGCCGGTGATGTTCACCAACTGCGCAGCGACTTGGTTCACCTGGAAAACATTACCACCACCAAAGGAAGCCAGCACGCACATTACTGCGAAAAATCCCGCGAGCACAAGACCGGCCGATTTCATTCCTCTCTCGGCGAAACCTTTCCTCAGGTAATACATCGCACCGCCATGCACACGACCCGCGGCATCAAACTCGCGGTATTTCACTCCCAGCGTGCATTCCGCAAACTTCGTCGACATGCCAATAAAACCGCTCAGGAACAGCCAGAACGCAACACCGGGTCCACCATTCTGAATCCCGATCGCAACACCCGCGATGTTGCCAAGCCCCACCGTGCCCGACACTGCTGCGCTCAGTGCTTGGAAATGCGTCACCTCACCCGGATCGGAGGGTGAGCTGTATTTGCCCCGCACCGTCCTCAATGCCAACGCGAAGGACCTCAAGTTGATGAATCGAAACGCGATCGTGATGATCACACCAGCCGCCGCCAGCCAGAAGATCACCGCAAAGGCCTCAAAGCCGCCGATGTTGATCTTGAAAAAGATCAGATCGACAAAGGGCTTGGTGATTTTTCCAAACCAAGCGTCGATTTTCTGATCGAGGCTCTGAGTTGCTGCCTCGGCTGCCCAAGCCATTCCCGCGAGGGAAAACCATGTGAGCAAAACTGTTAGAAAACCCGTGAGTTTGTTTTTGCAGAATTGAGCCATGTGAAAGATATGGCGATACCGCGCAGGGGCCGCAAGCACCAAAGATCATCGATCAATAGGCAAAGCCGATCGCAAAATGCAGCGTGCCCGATGGCTCACCCTCATCACGAGTCAGATTGTAGCCGTACTCCAGACGCACTGGCCCGATCGGCAAATCCAAGCGAAAGCCAAGACCGGTCGCCAACTCGACATCAGCCGAGCCCCATTCCTCGCGGTTCCGCGCGAGCCCGCCGGCATCGACAAATGCCACCCCTTTGAGCGAACCCCAAATGTTTCGCATGAGCTCAACATTGGTATTCCATCCGGCCTCACCACCGGTCGGATAACCATCGACCAAAGGCCCCAGCTCACGATTCGGAAAACTCCGCACGCTGCGGCTGCCACCATTGAACATGCGCAAGTCGATCGGCAGATCCTCACTGTCACCAAACGGAAAAATCCCGCCAAGCGATCCGCCGATCCCCAAATCGTAAAAACGATGGATGCGCTTGTACCACCCACCCGACAAACCAAACCTCGCGTACGATGTACTGATGTCGCCAATCGCAGATCCGATCTCCACCGGGCAATCGAGATGCCAACCCTTGGTTGGTAGGATCATACTGTCACGATAGTCGAGCGATTGATTCAGCTTTACCCGCTGGTGCAGGTACACGGTTTCACCAAGCTCTTCGATTGGCAGACCATCCTCACTCAAGTTCACCATCGACGATGCCACACTCAAATCCACCGCATAGTGATCGCCGAATTTCCAAATCAATTTCCCTTCAATCCCCTCCTCGCGCGTATCGTATCCCTCATGACCGTAAATGAACGCATACAAGCGACCGGATAGCGGCAGATCTTTTCCAAGAAACCACGGATCCGTGAGCCGCAATTCTCCAAGCAGTCCTCTCGAGCTAACCTCGATCCCGGAATTCAACCCGATCACATTGCCAAACAAATTTCGATCCGAGTAGCTGACCCGACCAATGAAGCCCTCGTAAGAACCGTAGCCTGCGGCAAAACCCACCTCTTTGGCCTTCGCTTCGGTGAGATGCAGCGTGGCATCGACCATCTTGTCACCGACTTCCTCAGTCTCGATTCGTGCGGATGAAAATGCCCCAGTCGCCAACAAGCCTCTCACCGCGCGGTTCATCGCGGCCTCGTTGTACCAAGTGTCGCGCGCGACCTCCATGCGCCTCAGCACCCGCTTGGAGTCGGTGCGTTCAAGCCCCGTCACCGACACGCGGTTGAGCTTGAGACGCTTGCCAAGGTCGACTCGAAACTCCGGCACAAAAGCACCGGCAACAGGAGCCCTTCCCATCTTCACCGTCGAGTTGGGATAACCCCGGCTCACCGCGATTTCCTCGGCCGCCATGCGCATGGCATTCAGATTCGCCGTGGTCGCAGTCTTGCCCACATAGGGCCTCATCACTTCACTCACCAACTTCACTCCACGACCATCGACACTCGTCACCTTCGGCTCCGCAATCAAGCAACGCGGTCCTGGACTGCAATCAAGCGTGAGGTCCACCACACCCGTGCGGTCATCAACCCACCGCTCCCGCACCACGACCTGCGCATCCCAATACCCATCGGCATTCAACTCGCGCCGCACATTCATCAATCCCTGATCAACATCGTCCTCGCGAAATGGCGCGACCCCACCAAACAGAAACCGATCCTTTTCCGCGACCTTGCGAAATAAACGCGCCATGTGCTTTTCTTCAGACTTGGAAACCCCAAGCACCCTCACCTTTCCAAGCGAGTATCTCAGGCCCTCGTCAACGATCAGCCGGATTTCATCAAACGCTGCAATTTTCCAACTTACCTTCGCACCATGATAACCGTCCTTCTTCAAAACCTGCCCCAATAGAAATGCCGCATCTTCCGCCGATGCCGGCGTCGCCGCCGAGCCACGAACATGATCAAGCCGACCACCCATCGACTCAAGCACCTGACCCTCACTGCGACCACTGAGTCCGCTGATGCGCACACGCGTTTCGCCATGAGCGACCATCAGGGTCGCTAGCGAAATCATCATGAGCCATGCAAATTTCATCATCGGAAAGTGAGTCGCCAAATTCCAAAAACCCTCGAATCCCCCTCGGCATCCATGCCGGCGGAGAGATACCAGCGATCGGTGATCTCAAGCGTCGCAGTCGAAAACGAATCACTCGAATAAGGATCCTGCTCCGCTACGGTGAAATCAACGCGATCCAACATGCCAAGCAATGGCCTCAGCCGCTTGCCCACGACAAAGCGTCCGCGACGAAACTCCTCGGCCAACAACTGCAAGGCACGCGACGATGCGGCCTGCGGATCCTCAAAGCCCTTGGTGGTCGCACCCGTCGCCAGCAAGGTCATGATCTCATTGTCGGGCAAGGGCGGATTGGAAATTAAAACCATCTGCGGATTCGAGGCCCGACCGTAAACCTGAATGTTCACCCGATACGGACGAGGCTCGGCAAATCCGCGGATTTCCAGCACTGGATCCATTCCATTTTGCGGCGTGAACCTTGCCGTTCCAGATGACACCGTGAGCGTGCTGAACGGCAATGAGGCCTTGAAGTCGGTGACCCTCAACTCGCCATCCGGCAAAGGCCGCTCAAAGCCGCCGCGCACGCGCAGCGATCCATCGATCCTTCCGGCAGCGACATTGCCACGAATCAAAAACGGCTTCTCGGTGTGCAAACGCAGATCCATCGTCCAATCACGAAATGGCTTGCTCATCGTGCCGACAGGTTTTTCCAAGCGATCCAATCGCGGCAGTGTCGCGGTCGGCGGAACCAAAAACGGCGTACCGATCGGCAAAATTTCGATGTCGCGATAAAACAATCCATCGACCACACCAACCCGCCCGGACAACAAAGCTTTTTGCCATGAGCCTGACAAACGAAGCTCGGCATTTGCCCGAACGATGAGCGACTCGTCGCGCCGCAAGGGCACCTGACGAGCCACGACATTCACATCAAGTACATCCGGCTTGAAATCCTTGAGCGCGAGATAACCTCCACCACTCAGACTGCCACCCACCGACGAAGCTTTGAGGCCTTTGAGCAGGATGCGTTCGCTCGCAAGTTCGAGCGATGCCGCGATGCCGGAAATCGTTTCAATTTTTCGATTCTTCCACACGATCTCGCCACCCGAGAGATCCACTTTTCCATTCGCCACCGGCTTTGCGAGCGTGCCCGTGGCATCAAAACCACCACTCACCGAACCACGCAACGACTTGGCCGCAGGAACAAAATTCGCAAGCCGCGCGACATCCACACGCGGGATGTCCAAACGCGCAAAAAATTCCTCGTTCATGAACTCACCGGGCTTCTCGAGCCATTCATGCAACCGCAGCGGCATCGATGCGTTCATGCGTAGAGCGGGAAATTTCGGCGTCGTCGCGCGACCTTCGAGCGTGAGTCGACGATCCCGACCCTTCGCATCGATCACACATGCAAAGGCCGGCGCTTTTGGGTTGTCCTTCGGCCGCAAGCCATCGAGCGCAAGCCTGCCATCCACCCGCGGATCCGACACCGGCCCGTCAATGCGGATCAAAACTTTCCCGGCCGCTTTCGCATCAAGCTTCGCCGCTCCCGCGAACCATTTTGAGAGAAGCTCGGCATCGAGTCGCTCCGATTCGAAATCAACCGCAATTTTCCTCTGATCATTTCGCCATTCACTTCGAGCATTACCAACCTCACGCGGCATCGGAAATTTTGCCGAGCCATGCGCAAGCTCACGCTTGCCATCGAGCCACCTTAAATCACTCACGCCAAGAATGCCATTCGTGAGCATGACCTGCGCCGACATGCTCTGAGTGCCAGCCTCAACCCGCAGCTTGCGCGTCGAAAGTTTTTCCGGCCAATCATAATCCACCCCGCCACTCGCGACAATGTCCGCGTCGCCCGTGTCCTTCACCACCAAGCGCCCGACATCCAAGACTCCCTTGTGGAAGGCCTTGGAAAAATTTCCCGAACCTTTCCATGATCCGTCGATCACATAGCGGTCATTTCGACCATCTATCAACATGTTCAACACCCGAGCCATTCGACTGCTCGCAAAACTCTTGAATTCAAGCCCCGCCTGATACTCGGACGCGACACTCCTCATGCTGAAATCCCCCTTCATGCCATCGCCCGCAATCTCGCCCGACCAGTCATTTGACTCCTTCCACTTTCCATGAACCCGCAACGGCGATTCGACAGCCGTGTCATTGGGCGAATAGCGGAGATCATATTTCCATGAGCGATCACCGATGCGTTCAATGCCGCTGAAACTTCCCTCGATCCGCCCTTGAGGCATCGCCGCATCGCGCTGCTTCGCAAGTTGCCGAGCGAGGCCTTCGACTTGATCGATCACCATCTCGCCCTTGATGCCGAATATATGCGGCAATGCATCATTGCGCCGCACCTTGGCATCGGCCTTGAGCGAAATTCCCGTACCCATGCCTTTGCCCGCAAGCACAAGACTCGCGGTCTTTTCCTCCAGCACCACATCGACATCCGCCTCATCGGCCCGCCACTCGGCCGACTCGAGCCCGTTCACGGCAAATTTCACATTGCCCGTTGCACGCGAAAAATCCGGATACCCCCCAAACAATTCAGCAGAAAACGAACGAATCTCACCCTTCACCGATGGCTTGATCCCAAACAATTCAAACCAATCCGCCAGCACCACTTGACCGTCAGTGAGATCAATCTTCAGCAGCGAAAACTCCTCGCTCGCATCGATGCGAAAACCCGCATCCTTCACCCGAAACTCGGCCGACCCCGCAAGCCTACCCTTGTCCGGCGTGTGCAATGTCAAACGATCAATCCGAATCCCCGGCATTGGCACGAATTGCTCGACCTCCAAATATTCGCTCTTCCACGCGACTGTCGAATTTCGCGCCGGCCAGCGCTTGCCCGAGGCATCGGTCATCGCACCAAGGCTGAGCTCATAATTTTCCTGATGCGCATCGTGATGCATCGCACTCGATTCGAGCTGAAAAAATTCAACGCCATCTCTCACTGCCTTCACGCGCAAGCCCTCGATCGCCACATCCATCGGCTTGAGCGAACGGCGCGCATCGCGAATCGCCTTGGCAATTTTTTTGAAATCAGGCACCGGCGTTTCGCTCGATTTCGAAGCACGCGTTTCATCAAAGCGCAGCAACAAGTCCACCTCCTCGACTCTCAGCCCGGCAAGCCGACCAAAGAGCATCTCACGGAAATGAAATTTCGGCTGCAGCCGACCGATTTTCAATTCACCGACAGGCCCATCGCCAGTCGCATGGAAATTTTTGATCACTAGGCCACGCGTGATGCTTCCCTCAAATTCCATCCCACCCACATACCCGGCGCGATGCAGCCCCCACTTGCCAAGCATCGGCCCGAGCCATCGCACACCCGGACCGTCGAGCCACAGCAAGCCACCCAGCACCGCCGGAATCAATATGCCAAGCACCCACATCCGCCATCGGCCACGGCGACGAACCTTCGACTCACCAGTGCTGTTTTCTGCTTCCTCCAATGCGGCACCAACTTCACCTCCACGCCCCATGAGGTCAATCGCACGATTGGCCCAAGCCTTGCCTTGCCATGCCGATTCAAGTAATCCCAGTGCCACATGGATCCGATCACTTTCACCCCCCTCTACATGCAACGCGTCTGGGGCGGACGCGAACTCGAGCGCGTCTACGGCCGTCAGCTTCCCGACGAAACCAATCCCTATGGCGAGGCTTGGGAAATCGTCGACCGTGAGAAGGAGCAATCGATCGTCGAAAGCGGACCCTTCGCCGGCAAAAGTTTGCACGAACTTTGGACCCACCACCGCGAAGAAATTTTCGGCAGTGGCTACGCGCAGCACCCACGCTTTCCGATCCTCATCAAGATCCTCGACGCGCGCGACGACCTCTCGATCCAAGTGCATCCGCCAGTCGCACTTGCCGCATCGTTGAAGGGTGAACCGAAAACGGAAATGTGGTTCATCGCCGATTGCGATCCCGGCGCGAAACTTTATGTCGGACTCAAACACGGCGTGACCCGCGAGGCGTTCGAAGCCGCGATCGCCAATGGCACGGTTGCCGATTGCGTGCATGCGGTGAGTCCCTCGCCCGGTGATTCGATCTTCATCGCCTCTGGCCGCCTCCATGCGATCGGCGCGGGATTCCTGATTCACGAAATCCAACAAAACTCCGACACAACCTACCGCGTCTTCGATTGGAACCGCTTCGGACTCGATGGCAAACCGCGCGAACTCCATGTCGCCGAGTCACTCGCCAGCATCGACTTCAATGACTTCGAACCATCGATGGATCAACCAAACGGCGACACACTTGCCGCCTGCGAGTATTTCAAAACCGATCGCAAAACCCTCAAAGTCGGCGAGCCGCTCACCGACCCAAACGTGGAAAAATTTTCCATCATCTCAGTCGTCGATGGTGCATTGAAATCTGCCGACGGTCGTCACTTCGCCAAAGGCCAATTCATCCTCATGCCAAAGGCATCCAGCCCGCTCATCGCCGAACAAAACTCCACGATCCTGCAAATCACACTTCCGGAGTAAGCGCCTCTTCATGTGGCTGGAGCATCTTGCTCCAGGCCGTCCTTGGAGCGTCCCGCTCCAAGTTCTGCAAAGCGAATGAACAGGCATCCTCTTTATTTCTGTTATAGCATTCTACTTTGACTCCACTTCGTTCCGTCCATGCCAAGTGAGCTGCGCCTTTTTTTCCAAGTTCGCTAAAGCTCACAGGGCATTCAACTTTCTGCTTTTCTAGCCTCCGGCAGCACCGCATTTGCAACCGTGAGCACCTCGGCAAAGGGCAGATCCGCGAGCATGCCAAACGAGTCGTGACGCCCAAGCCTCGCTCGCGTAGATGCCGGGCTGCTCATGCCGCATAGAAACCTCGCCAACTGCCTTGGCGTGCCAAGCGCGGCATGCTTTTCATCAACCACCGCCCGCAATTTCGCCCATTCGCGGTCATCGGGCACACGCGTTGATGAGCGCCTGATTTTTACCGCAGGCACCCCACGGCAGCGATCGCAGTGACCACAGGCTTCGCTCATTTTCTCGCCAAAGTACGCTGCGATATGTGCGGTGAGGCAATCCTTTCGAGAGGCAAGACCCATCACCTGCGACAACCTTGCCAGATCGGCATTTTCCCTATCGGCAAACATCGTCGCATAGCGCTTCGCCAAGGCTTTGAGATCGCCCGGATCACTCTTCATGCGAAATGCCTGCCTCACACCCGAGACCGCAAGCTCCGCATCACCCGCCAACTCAAGTTCCTGCAGCGCCGCCACGATTTTCTCGCGGCTCACACCCATTTCCACACTCAACACCGATGGCTCAAATGTGGTCCAGGACCGCGCGGCTTTTCCACGCCCGATCAGATCGCCAAGAAATCGACTCTCATTCTTCGCTCTGCCTGCTAGCACGCGGTTGTGATCTCTCAAAAACTTCAATTTGTAGGTTTGATAATGACTGCCCGTCGCTTCGATGATGACATCATTTTCCAAATACGCGATCACCGTCGCGATCACCGAGTTGCGGATGTCGCAAGTGACCGCGAGATCGTAAATCGATATGTCGAAGCTCGCACCGAGACCGAGAATCCGATGTACCAAATTTTCCAAAGCCCCAAGGCCCGGAGTGTCGGAATAAATGAAATTTTCGAGCACCGTGAGGTCATCGGCACAAACAAAACATTCGCAGTGCGCCGGCAGGCCGTCACGCCCAGCACGACCAATTTCCTGCGCATGATTTTCCAAACTCTTGGGCATGTTGTAATGGATCACCGCGCGGATGTCCGACTTGTCGATGCCCATGCCAAACGCAATCGTTGCCACAATCACGCGCGTGTCGCCGCTCATGAAGGCCGCCTGCGACGCGGCACGAAAATCATCGGGCAATCCCGCATGATACGCTGATGCCGCAAGCCCCTGCGACTTGAGAAATGTCGCAACCTCCTCGGCCGTTTCCTGCCTCGTGACATAGACCACGGCTGCGCCATCGATCGACGCCAAACGCTCAAGCAAAAGCGCTTTTCTCTCAGCCGCCGTGCAGGGCGTGACGCGCAAATCAAGATTCGGCCGATGAAACCCAAGCGCGACATGATCCTCCTTCGCGATCCGAAACGCGCGCCGAATGTCCGCCGCCACCTTTGGCGTCGCAGTCGCAGTCAAGGCCAGCACTCGGGCTACTTTTAGCCGCCGACAAAACCGCGCGATCTTGAGGTAGTCTGGCCGGAAATTGTGACCCCATTCGGAAATGCAATGAGCCTCGTCGACCGCGACCATCGCCACATTCCATCGCCGCACCCTCTCGCGAAATCGCTCGTTGGCCAGCCGCTCGGGCGCGATGTACAGCATTCTCAAGCGCCCTGCATCCAAGTCCTCATACAAGGTCCGCAAGCCATCCGTATCCATCGTCGAATCCAACCTCGCCGCCGCAATCCCCCGCCGAGTCAGCGACTCGACCTGATCCTTCATCAGTGCAATCAGTGGCGAAATCACCAAGGTCAGCCCCTCCAGCGCAAGCGCCGGCAGTTGATAACACAAGGACTTGCCGCCGCCGGTCGGAAAAACTGCCAGTACCGGCCGCCCAGCCATCAGCGGCCCGATCACCTCGGCCTGACCGCTTCGCAGCGACTCATGGCCAAAGTTTTCCCGCAGCAATGCCCTGAGCTCGTCCATGAAATCCAAGCCCAAAGCCTGCGCCATCGCCCTCTGCGCATCAAGCCGCATCGCTGCGAAATCCCCTTGATATGACCCAAATCCGAGGCAGATTGATCTCGCTTCTCGTTTCGCGCAGTGCCGGGGCAATCCGGGGGGAGAACTTCGGCCGCGTGAGCGAGGGGCATTTTTTTGCAGCCTAACCGCTCATTTCGCGCGACCTGATTTCGGGTAATTCTTGCACGATTTCGTGCCTCGCTTCAGGCTCCATCGCAATGCGTTTTGCGGTGCTTGGAAGTGGCAGTGGTGGCAACTCGGCGGTGGTCGAGTGCGGCGGCATGAGGCTGATGCTCGACGCGGGCCTGAGCGCGAAACAACTGACGACGCGAATGCAGTCGATCGGTGTCGATCCCGCCAGCCTCAATGGCATCCTGCTCACTCACGAACACGGCGATCACATCAAAGGCCTCGAGGTTTTTTTGAGAAAATACCAAGTGCCGGTCTATGCGACCGCCTTGACCAAAAAATTTCTCCACGATGCCGGCATCAAGTCGGGCACATGGAAAATCTTCGAAGCCGGTTGCGAATTTCAAATCGGCGACGCAGTGGTCACGAGCTTCGCAGTCCAACACGACGCAGTCGATCCGGTCGGTTTTGTCATCGGCGATGGCCGCAAAAAAATCGGTCTCGCCTCGGACATGGGCCATATTACCCGCAGCGTCACTGAACGGCTTCGCCAACTCGACGGACTCTTCGTCGAGGCGAACTACGACAAGGACCTGCTCGATGCCGATTCGCGCCGGCCGTGGTCGACCAAGCAACGCATCAGCTCACAACACGGGCATCTCTCGAACGACCAAGTCGCCGATCTTCTTCGCGACATCGCCCACCCACAGCTCAACCATGTCGTCTTCGGTCACCTAAGCTCGGATTGCAACCGCAAGGACCTCGTCATTTCTCACCTGCGCAACTGCCTCGACGCCCTGGGCCATCCGCAGATCGGTCTGCACTGCGCCGAACAAAATCAGCCGACGGATTGGTTTGCGGTCTGAGCCATTTGTGGTTGCTTGTGTAATCATCCCAAGCCCCATGTCCCGCACCCTCACGACAATTTCCGCCCTCGCCGCATTCGCTCTTGTTTCATGCGACGCGAGTGGCAGAAAATCCACCGCAATGGATGTGAGCCCCCAAAAACCCACGGAACCCACCG
>JBKDYW010000277.1:0-16580 GCA_046308575.1 Verrucomicrobiota bacterium | reverse complement strand
CGGCCAAGCGCAACCGCTTGGGCAACCTTCTTTGCTCCTTGCTCGGCGAGATCCCCGGCATTCTCCCGCAAAAAGTGCGCCCGCAGGATTTCAGCACCTATTGGTTCACCATGTTCCGCCGCGAACCCGGCCGCTTCCGCGGCACCCGCGACGAGTTTGCCAAGGCGCTCCAAGCCGAAGGTCTTCCCGCCGGCGCGGGCTACATCCCCATTCCCGTGTACCAATACCGAGCCTTCCGCGAAGCCAATTTCTTCGGCGGCCGCTGGCCGTTGCGCGAAACGGGCATGACCTCGATGGACTACAACAAGGTGAGTTGTCCAGAGGCCGAGAGAATCCTCCAAGACGCCGTCCGCCTCGAAGTCAAAGAGTGGATGACCGAAGACTACATGCGCCTCGCAGCGCAGGCGGTCGCCAAGGTCGCCGCGCATTTCCGCCAATCCTGAACCATGAAAGCTGTTTGCCCTCTGCGCATCGCACCTTTCCACGCCGACATCACTACGAGCAACGGCTCCGGAGAGCCATTTTCGTGATAGCGGGCACAGTGGACTTTTTGACCTAAAGTCTCTCTTTGCCTCAGCGGCTCATGCCCGCCGCATTGCCCCGGGCGATCATTGCTTTGTTCGCTTCGGAGGTGGCCGGCGAGGCAAAGTGCAGCACGTTGGACCGCGCGTAGAGGAATGGCTCGGCGGTGCCGAAGACCAGCCGTTCGGCTGGAATGTCCAACATAACTTTGGCGAGCACGTCCATCTGGTCGAGAAAACTCGTGTCGATCCAAATGTTCTCCCCGTGGCGATGAACGCAGTGACGCCCAGCCATCAGCGTGGCCTCGCCGTTGGTCGCACCCTGCACGATGAAGCGCAGCCGCGGGAAGCGCTGGGCCAGACAGACAACATCCAGCGGCTGCGGCTCCTTGGTCGTCAGCTGCGGCAACCGATGACGGATGTCGTCGAACCGGTAAAGGATTTGCACCGGCAGGTTGCCCTCGGCCTGCATCACCTCGCCCAAGGCATTCACGCACTCGTCGAACAAATGGTAGTGGTGCAGACTCGGAGCCAGCCGCACCGCCACGCAGCGCTCGTCGGCCAGAGCCGCGCGATACATCGCCGCGCTGCCGCCCTGGGCGGGGTTGAGTGTGCGGACAAAGCGGATGTTCTCCAGTCCCTCCAAGTCCCGAAACATCCGCTCCTCGGCCTGCCCGATGTCCTCGGCCAGCAGCGCGTCGGTCGAGGCCACCCAGGCCTCGGCGATACCTTCGGCGGCAAGCCGGTCGCGCAGTTCGGACGCCGAGGTGCTCCCAGCCTGCGTCCAAGGCCAGCGGCCGTAGCTGTGGTTGGTGTCAAGGAAGTTCATGGGCTTGGCGGGATGTTTCAACTTTTCGACTTGGGGATGATCCTAGCGGCATTTTTGCAAAGGATAGCCTCTTTCACCTCCCAGGGCAGGTCGGCCCCGATGATCCGGCCGAGCTGCGTGGAAAAGGAACGACAATCGATATCGGAACCGTAAAGAAGACGCTCTGGCCCGAGCAGGCGCACCGTGCTTTCGATGATACCGCGCACCGGCGGGGCACCGCTGGTGTCGACGACCACGTTTGGGCAATCGGCAATGTCGAGCACTCCGCGCACCCCGCTGCCGCTGAGGTGCGCCATGATGATCGTCAGTTCCGGATACTCCCGCGCCAGCCAGGCCACCTCGGCCGAACCGGGTTCACGTTGCTTGCCGTGGCGCCCAGGGGCGACGTGAGGCGTGTGGTTCCACGTATGCTGCAGCAGCGGCACACCGTACTCGATGGCTTTCTCGGCCAGCGGACGGAAAAGTGGGTCGCGCGGATTGACTTCCAACTCGCTTTTGATCCCGACCAGATTGCCTTCGCTCAGGCAGCGGTCGATTTCTCGCCGCGAGGCCTCCACCCCGTGCAGGGCGTTGATATAGCAGAAACCCGAAACGACCCCGGGCCACTCGCGGGTGACCCGCATCGACTGGTCGTTGACATGACGCATTTGCTCCTGCGTGTCATAGAGCTCGAAGTTCCCAAGAAAGTTGAAGCGTGTGATACCGTAGTTCCTCCCGAGCTCGAGCATCCGCTCCACTCCTGCGAGCAACTCTTTTTCAGGCACTCCGCGCAGAGCGAAAGAATGCATGTGCATGTCAAAGATACCGGTGAAGCCACACAACGGAGCACCGGAAGAGCAGGCCACCGTGTTCATGAGCAGGAAGCGCAGGAGGAGTCGCAGCGGCGAGAGGATACGGCGGCAGGTGGAAAACCAAGCCCAGTCAGAAGACGGAAAGCTAATTTCGGAAGCATCATTGTTAAAATGGAGCAACTCTCCGGCCTGCCGACAATGCACGCCAGACACCTTTTTTTGCACGGAAAGCCACAAGCGCCGGACTCAACGAGCAGCGCGGTATTCCGTAGGAGTCAACCCGGTGGATTGCTTGAATTGCCGCGATAGAAAATACACCGAGCTATACCCGCAAAGATCGGCTACCTCGCCGACTGAGAGGTCCGAGTTGCGCAGGAGATCCTGCGCTTTATGGATCTTGGCCTGAATGAGGAATTCGCGCGGATTTTGCCCGGTAAACTCGCGAAAAAGCCGCGCGAAATATTTAGAATGGTATCCCCGGCGCGAGGCCAGGCGCCCGATGTCCTTGCATCCGCCGGGGTCGCGGTGGATTTCCGCAGCTACTTCCGAGACGGCCCGGCGGTGCCGCAAAGCCGTGCCCGCATCCGATGCGACAGACTCCACGGATTGCCAATACTCGAGGAGCATGAGACGCAGAATGACCTGTGCCATGTTGCGCGCCGAATTCTCCTCAGCGAGCGTCATGTAGGGAATAGGAGGATTGAGCAGGTTTACCAACCGGGCAGCCAAGGCGACGAAAAAATCGATATCGGTTACCTCGACCAGCGGGGGCGGCAACTGGGAGGACTTCGGCATGAAGGGACGCCCCCCGGGTTTGCTCAACGTGTCGAAATGAACCCAGATGGTGACCAAATCGCACTTGGAAGTCACCGTCCAATCGAGCTTCGACTCGATCCCAGGGCGCAACCACAGGCAGGTGCCGGGGGCAGCCTTGAAGTGCTTTTCGCCCAACCGCATGTCGGCATGGCCTTCACAGAATATCCAGAGGTCTTGGTCGGGGAGTTTCCAGAGGTCCTTGGCCTCGCTTTCGAATCTTCCACCTTTCGGAGTCGGCGAGGCGTAGACTTGAAAGGCCGCGCGGCGCAGCACGCCCGGCGGTGTGCAGGTCTTGCCGCACTTACCCACGAGCAAAGGCACTGTCAGCCAATCGATCGAGATCGCGCCTTGAGGAGCGCGTCGAACGGTTGCGGATTTTTGCTTGGAAGAATGGGCCATAGTTACTTGATCAGACTTCACCTTGGATTCAGCCGCATCAACCCTCATGTCATCGCGCCGGATTGGCAATGCGGAAAGTCTCACCCGGAGCGATGTTCTTGATGCGTCCCTTACGTGGGTCCTTAGGATCCACCAGCAACTCATCCAGTGCGGCCGCGCCGATGTTGAGCTTTCCTTCCGGCAGCACCGCCTTGATCCGGTAGCTGGCATCGGCACGCTGGTGGTTGTCGACGAGTAGATAGCGCTCGGCCAAATCCTTCGGCAAATCCCCGAGGGAAGTCCCCAAGATAACATTGAGAGGATCGCTGTCATCGATCGAGACAATCTTGCCGGTGAAGGCCGGGGGTTGCGCGGCGGCGAATTTTGCGCCGGCCACTTTCATGCGCGCGGCATCGACGAGCGCCCAATCCAGAACCGCACCGTCCGCATCCCGCCGGAGCCATGCCACGCGGCCTTCCATCTCGTCTTCCCCGGCGCGCAGAACACCCCCTTCCTCGGTCACGAAGAGCCGGTCTACCCGCCCGTTGGCCAAGGTCACCTCCACCGCCGCCCCAAACTGGCCAGCCGGCGGCGTGCTTTCGAGCAAACGCACCGCTTTAACGAAGGGCTCTTGGCCGTAAGGCTCGAGGACGGTGACAAACTGCGTCTCTTGGGCACCTTTCACCGTGCGCACGAAGTAGCGCAGCTCTTTGAGTTTTTTTGCCGTGCGGGGCGTGATGCCCGTGGCAAGCGCCGCCTCGCTGACCGACGCCAGATTGTGCACGCGCAAGTGCGCACGGAAATCAGACGGCATGCTGCGGTTCATTTCCACGATTTTCCAATCGACCCAAAAAGAGCGGTCCGGGGTAGCCCTTTCGACATCGCGCAGCCAGCTCAGGCCGCTGCCTTGGTTGGCGAAACTGACCGGGGCTTCCATTTTGCCGAAGGCGACCTCCTCGCCGGCCAAGGTGCCCGCGGCTTGCTTGGTCCAGTCCGGCCAGTTGCTCGTCGCGGCAGGCCCGCCTCCGTTTTGGATCAGGCGATGAGTGCTACCCCCGCGCACCCAGAAGAGGTCGAGGTAGTAAGAATCGGTGTCGTCTACATCGACCATGACCACGCAGCGGCGGTAGGTTTTGACCTGCGGATACGGGGGGCGAGCCTCTGACTTGGCCCACTGATGACCGAACGGCCCGGTGTGTCCACCACCGCGCAGGGTGCGTTCGCTGCCGCCGTCGATGTCCATCACCCGCACCGGGCCGGCATCGGCAAAAAGCCGAACCTTTCCGGAGAAATTTGACCATAGGCGCATTTGCTCGTCATCGACCATCACCGTGTTGTGGCTGGCGATATGCGAAACCCACCCCACCCGCTCCGGGTTGTTGTTTTCCACCACTGCGGGGTAGCCCAAGTCGGTGGCCATCTGCACGCCGTGACTGAACAAATGCAGGCCCAGACGATCCCCATGGCCGTGACCCCAGCCCATCGGACCGAAATTGAGAGCCAGCGTGCGGGGATTACCACCCCGAGTCTGGAGGGCGGCCAGACCGTAGCCGCCGGAGACAAAGGATGGACCGATGAGGTCCTTGGGATCGGCGTATTGGCGGTTGAGCCGGTTGATAGCTTCAATGGCCGGCGCCAGCTTGGCTTCCGGATCAGCGTCATAAATGTCGCGTGGCAGCCGGGCCGGGTTACCTTGCGCGGCAAAAAACAGTTCGCGGGCATTCTCCGGTTGGCCGTCGCGCAAAAAGCCTTCGAGAGCCATTTCGAGATGGGCCGGCTTTCCCCATTGCCCGAACCACATGGCTACGCCGCCATCGCCCACATTGGCAACCGAACCGATGTTCAGGCGGATCCTTTCGCCCGCGGCCAGAGAGTTGCGAAGCTTGGGAAAAACCGAGAGAAGGTCACTCCGTTCATACTGCGGATAAAGCGCAAGCAGGCGTGCCAGTTTGAAAGTTTCTTCAGCTGGAATGAAGGAGTAGCCCAGTCCCTGCTCCACACCCCGGCCGTCGCGCGACATCCCATCAACCAAAACCCCAGGCAGGTCGCCGCCTTCCGAATCGAAGAGCCAGTCGAGCAAACCGCTGGTTTCTTTCCCGTTGTCCAAAGCGATGGCCGCGGCCACCATGGCCGCCTGGTGCATTCCCATGTTGCCGCGGATGCGGCGGTCCTTGATCCGCGCGGCGAATTCACGAAGGAGGTTGTCCTCAATGCCTGCGGCCACCTGCCGCGGCGTCATGGGACGCCCGGGCGTCTCCTTCGAGGCAACAAAATCGGCCAGCGCTTGATCTCCGGCCAAACAATCGAAAATACGGTCATAACCCAAGCTGAGTCGCTCCGCGGTCCAGCACTCCCAAATGTAATCCTGCACCCCCCCCGTAAGCGGTTGCTCCTTTTTGAAGGGCACTCCGGAATAGCTCATCCCCGGATACAGCTCGGCCATGCGCGCAAGGAGGATGCCCGCTTTCTGTGCCGCAGTGGGATCGCCGGTGAGGGTGTAGAGCTCGGAAAGGTCGAGCACCACATCGATGGCTTGTTGCCAAACTTTGAAGGCGTAATGGGCAGCGAAAAGGAATGTATACTCCCCGTCAGGCATGCCATGGCCGTTGTCGACCCATGTTTCCGTTCCCGGCGGGCCCTCGGACTTGAGAAATTTGGCATCACCCCGTCCCGGATCGAAATTGCCATCCTTGTCCAGCGCACTGCGGTAATAAGAGGCAAAGTCATTTTTCGGATACCACTCGCCGGTGCCACGGCATTGCACCTTCCAAGGGTGACGGAAGGGATCTATGTGATACCAGTATGTGGTGCCCCACCCGCCGGGAGCCTCCCTGGGAACGCTGAACAGCTTTTCGCGGGAACCGGGAGGGCCGACATCAGCCGCGCGGAAGCGAGTGGTGTGCCATTTCGCGGGCTTGGCCATTTCGCTTTCCGGGACGGGCTCCCGGTGGACGGCGACACCCAAGTAGCGCGGCATGGTCGAAGAGGGCAACATTTCCCAAAGAAACTCGTCGCTGGCTGCCAGATAATCCGTCAGCTTGTTTTTGAGATGCTGGACGCGTTGCGCGGCCCAATTGTATTTCGCCGTGTTGGCCACGGCATTGGCCCGCATCTCTGCCGTCACCGTCACGCTGGCCCGCTTGGTGGATTCGCCCGGCGCCACCCGCAATGGTGTGGATGACGGTTTGGTAGCAACAGGCGCTGGCAACCCTTCTGGCTCAGGCGCAGACGGTTGCCATTGGCTGCGCACCCACTCGACCATGCGCACGACAAATTGGCGGGGCGACTCGCCCTCGCGCACAAAAATCAGCAGCACGGCCAGCGCGCCGACCAGCAGAATAATGAGAACAAAAGGCCAGAGGCCGAGAGACTGTGATGAAACTTGTTTCATAGAAAAAATCCAGGCAATGAGGGGGAGGAAAGACGATTGGCCATTAGAGCTTGGATGTAGCTTTTCACGGGAGCTGGGACGCAATCAATACACCATGTGGCAAAACATTTGCACTGGAGGCCACAGGAAGAAGTGCTCCGCCGCCGTAGCAGCACCGCACTCATGGTTTGCGCACCCGCCACCAATAGTTATCCAACAGGCCACGCACCGTTGGGTTGTTGGCCGGACCGCTGTTGTTCAGCTGCATCAGCTCCACGTGGCCGTCGCAAAACACAGCGTTGGCCTTGCCTTTGTGCACCCCTTCCGGACGATAAATCGCGCCGCTGCCTCCGCTTGGGTTGGACGAAGCGGTGACGTAGCGCAAGGAATTGTTACCCGTGCAAGTGATCATTACCGTCTTGGCGGGTTGCTCAATGGCGACTAGGGCAACGCTGTGCCCATTGGTCCAAGCGTCACGCACTGCGGCGTCGTTTTGCGACAAGCCGATAAAATTCCAGCCGTAGCCGATATTGGTTCTCATGATACCTCCGGCCCCAAGATCCGGCTTCGCCGGGCAGATGAGGCATTTTTCCGGACCCGAGCCGTCGCCGACGCGCGGTTCCGACCCGGCGGCGCTGACAGTTGCTTTGAGATAAGGTGCGAGCACGGAAAACCAGGCCCGATCGGTCGCCGCGGCGCTTCCATTCCAATACCAAGGCAGCTTGCCGCCATTATCCGAAGCATACGAAAGCGCCGCAGTGGAAAGTTGCCGCAGATTGGCCGTGCACTTGGATGTTTTGGCGAGATCCATGGCATTGCGCGCCAAAAAAAATCCGACCATGGCCAGAACCGCGATGATGGCAATTACCACGATGAGCTCGACGAGGGAAAACGCGCCCCTTGGCGCCCGATACACTTGACTTAGGGCGGAAGCGCGCATGCCAAACTGCTCAGAGCCGCCTAGCGACGAATCAGATGACCCGCCAAACTTGGGGGTCGGCACGGGGGCGATGGCTAAGCGGACGGGGCGGTTCATGGGTCAGGCTGCTTGTTTTCCCGCAATGGTGCCCGCATTCTCCGCCACTTTGCGGTAAGCAGCGGCGTAGCGTTCGATCTGCTCCGGGCGGTCGTGTTTGAACCACGGGATGCGGAAAGCAATTTCGTGAATGCTTTCGGCGATCGGCAGCGAGCCGGGGCCCTGCCGCACATCGCGTTGTCCGAAAGCAACAGACGTCGGTTTCCCTTGGTGGAATATGTCGGCCTCGTGGAAAACCGCGTGGGTGTGCAGCGGAAAGTTCGCTCCCGGGTTGCAGACATTGACGCCCTCGGCCCGCACGGCCTCGCAGAACTTTTCGCAGGAAAGCCCGCCCAATTCCTCCGCGCGGTAAAGTCCACGGGCGGAATACCAGCCGCCCATGGTGCTACCGGAGTTGTCGGGCGGACGGTGAGCTCGGAGTCCGGGGACCCCCTCGAGCAAGTCCCAGAAGCGGTTCATGGCCTTCTGGATTTCCGCGATGCGGGCAGGATAGTGCTTCAACTGCACGCGTCCCATGGCCGCGCAGGTCTGGTTCATGCGGTGCTTGTGGCCGCCGATGGGCAGGCCTTTGAACTTGAGCAAGTCGCCGTGCACGACGCATTCCGACTTTGCGAAATTGCTCGGCCCCCCGGTGCGCTCGTAGTGTCCGTAGGCCACGGCGCGCTCGTAGATCGTGTCGTCATCGGTCACGAGCATGCCCGCCTCGCCGATGGCGAAACTTTTGCCGCCCATCATGCTCATCGCGCCGACGTCGCCGATGGTGCCGGTCGGCCGTCCTTTGTAGAGCGTGCCGTGCGCTTGGGAGTTATCCTCGATGACCTTGAGTCCATGGCGGCGTGCGATGTCCATGATCGGATCCATGTCGCAGGGATAGCCCGCATAGTGGACCACGACGATGGCCTTGGTTTTCGGTCCGATGCGGTGCTCGATATCCGCCGGGTCGAGGCAGAGGGTGTCGCGTTCGATGTCCGCGAAATTGACCGTGGCACCGAGCCCGAGGAGAGCAGTGGAGCTCGCCCAATAGGTCATCGAGGGGCAGATGACCTCGTCACCAGCGCCGATACCGCAGGCCCAGAAAGCACCCAGCAGGGCGGAGGTGCCGTTGCAGTAGCCGAGCCCGTGTTTGGTCCCGTTCCACGCGGCGTATTCTTTCTCGAATTGCTGGGTGATGTTGATGGCCGACATCGTTCCGGCGCGCAAGACATCGAGGACTGCTTGCTCGTCTTCCGCCGTGACAATCGGCCAGTGGAAAAGCGAGGGATCGTGTTCCTCGACGGCCTTGGGGCCGCCTAGGATGGCGAGTGTTTCTCGGGTGTTCATGATGATTGATCGTCTGCGTGGTTGCGAGGTGGACATGCGGGAAATCAGGCTACCGGCGCGGCTTCAGGTTTGCGCAGTTGGTTGGCCTTCTCGAGAAGCCGGACAATGGCGAGCGTCTCCGCCGCGGGCACCGGCGAAACTCCGGTGCGGCAGAGCGCCATGATGTTTTCCAGGAGGCCAATGTAATACGGCTTGGAGTCGGCGTACACATCGATGTAGGCCGACCCTTTCTCGCGGTGGAGCACGCCGCCGAAAAAGCGGTTGCCTTTGCGGTTGCCCCGCAGGGTGCCGATGCGCCCGTCGCAGAATTCCGCGACCAGCAGGTCGTGGTCCTCGTTGCTGGAGACGCGCACGGCAGCGATGTCGGGACCGAGCGCGGCGACGAGCATTTCCGCCGTATGAATGCCATACCAAAAGAAACCTGGCTGGGTCGGCTCGATGGCCATGGGTCCGTAAAAATCAGCCCCGATGATCGCGCCCTTACTGTCGTCCGACATGGCATCGAGGAAGCCCTGGGCGTAGCGCAGGGCGGAGCAGCTCATGAGAGGAGCTCCGTGGGCGGCTGCTGCAGCAATCATGGCCTCGGCGTCGGCGCTCGAGAGTGCAAATGGCTTGTCGACGAACACGGGTTTGCCGGCGCGGACCAACCTCTCCAGTAGGCCGCGGTGGACGCGTCCGTCGACCGACATGAGCAGGATGGCATCGGCTGCGGCGGCGGCTTCCTCCTCGCTGCCGACGATGGTCACACCGAACTCGTCGCGAAGTTTCCGGGTGTAGCCATCGACGCGGTCGCGGCTCAAGGCGAAGTCCGCGCTGGGCACTCCGGGATAGGCAGCAACAATCCGTGCGCCAGGCACATGGTGCGGATGGGAGGGATCGTGCAGCAGTTTGGCAAAGGCTTCGACATGCGAGGTGTCGAGGCCGACCATGGCGAGCTGGAGCGTGGCGGACACGGTGGCGATTTTGCTGGGCACAGGGATTCTTAAACGGACACGAGCCGCGCAGGCGAAAGACCGGCAAAAAGAATACCGAACGTCAGAATTGTTTGGGACAGTTTGTTGAGTGTATGGGGTGTGCTACTGAATTGTTAATCTCCCGATTAGCTAACCGCACAAAAGAATATCTGCCAATGCACGGAGGGGATTTTTTGTTGCACTAAAGAACACTGACCCCACTTCCGCATCCTTCCGGGATAAAGATTAACAACAACTGCACCACATCACTGCACGCAGAACGGCGCGTGGAGCGGCGACCAAAAACTCGGCGACTTCATCAACCACGCGCACTGGCGATGACCTCACCGAGCAATTCAGCAGCGTGCTCGACTTGGCCGAGTTCGATCCACTCGTCGGCCGTGTGGGCTTGGGCTATGTCTCCCGGACCAAACACCACACAGGGAATGCCCACGGCGGCAAAAAATCCGGCATCGGTCGCGTAGCGCGCGGGCACCCCGAAGCCGTTAGCGGCCAGCGGGGCAATCACTTCACGGAATGCGCTGCCGGCAGCAAGCTCGAAGGCCGGATATTCCTGCGTGCGGTCGAACGTGAAACCTATGCCAGGCCTTTGCGACGCGACCGCGCGGGCCGTTTCCTCGAGCCATGACTCGCCGGTCTCCGAGGCAAAGTCCGGAGGCAAACGCAGATCGGTTTCGATGACCGCTTCTGCGGGCACGCGATTGACCTGATCCCCGCCGTGCACGATGCCGGCACTGAAGGTGGGCGGTCCGGGTTCGCCGGAAAATTCCGGCCGCGACACACCGGCGATTTTCTCCTCCATGCGGACGATGAAGTCGGCAGCGGCATGAATGGCATTGGCCCCGAGCTCTGGCGTGGAACTGTGCGCGGCGACACCGCCGACGCTGACGCGATGCCTCACTGCACCCTTGTGCGCCGCGATCGGACGCAGGCCCGTCGGCTCGCCGACAATCATGCCGTCACAGCGGAAACCCGAGGACGCGAGGTGACGCGCGCCGAGTCCACCCAGTTCTTCGTCGCATGTCGCGACAAAATACCACGTAACCGGCGGCCGTCCATGGTCCCGGACATGACGCAGCAGGGCTAGGAGCATCGATGTCATAGGTCCCTTGGTGTCGCAGGCGCCGCGCCCGTGGAGTTTGCCGTCACGCACTTCGGCCGCGAAGGGGTCGATGGTCATCCCGGCCACGCCTACCGTGTCGGTGTGAGCTTCGAAGGCGTAAGCACGCGAGCGGTTGGCCCCGTCGAAGCGGGCAACGAGATTGGGTCGCCCCGGCGCGGGCTCTGTGAGAGCAATGTCGTCGGCCCAAGGCTCGAGAAAATCGGCCAGCAGGGCGACCATCCCGGCCTCACCATGGCCGCCGGGTCCGCCGGTGCTCGGGCAACGGACCAAGCGGGCCAGCAGTTCGGCGGCCGAGGGAAGCGACGGACGCATTTTCATAACTTCGGCGAAACGGGCGGCAACTTGCCTGGACGAAATTTCAATCCTGTCGGAGTGGTGGCCAAACCGCCCTCCGAGGTTTCTTTGAACATGCGCGGCATGTGCCGCCCGACTTCGCGCAGCGCGCCGACCACTTCGTCATAAGGCACGATGCTGGACACGCCGCTCAGGGAGACGGCGGCCGCGCCAAAGGCGTGCAGACCGAAGAGCCCGTTGCGCATCATGCAGGGCGCCTCGACATAGCCGCCGATGGGATCGCAGATGAGGCCGAGCGTGTTTTGCAATGCAAGGGCCGCGGCGTTGATGGTCTGCGCGGGCGTGCCCCCGTCGAGCTCGCAAATGGCCGCCGCCGCCATGCTGGACGCGCTGCCGACTTCGGCTTGGCAACCGCCCTGCGCGCCGGAGAAACAAGCGCCGTAACCGATGACGCGCCCAATGCCGGCCGCGGTGAAGAGCCCGAGCGCGGTGGCACGGTCATCGGCTCCGCGCTGCTCCTGCCAAGTGAGCAGGCAGGCTGGGCAAATCCCTGCGCTGCCGGCCGTGGGAGTGGCCACGATGCGGCCGAACGCGGCGTTGGTCTCAAGCACGGCCAGCGCGTAGGCGATGCAACGCTCGAAGACGGATCCCAGCGCGCTGACTTTCGTGCCCTCGCTGTGCTCCAACACTTTTTTCGAATCCCCGCCAGACAGTCCGCTGCGACTGCGCTCGGTGATGCCAAGACCGCGATGCACCGACTGCTTCATATGGGCGTAATACTCGTCCATGCGTTGGAGGATTTCCCCGCGGGGCACGCCGGAGGACTCGACCTCAGCGCGAATGGTGATTTCCGCCACCGACGCGCCGTGGCGCGCGCAGAGCTCGAGAAGTTCGCAGGAGGTTTTGAACTGGTATTCCATGGGTCAGTAGCCGGGCAGCACCGGAAGGACCGCATGACGCAGCACGGATGGAACATGATCAAGAAGCCCAAGCAAGGGGAGCGGAAGATAACTGTCGATCTCGATCGCGGTGAGTGCCGCCTCGCCCCGCTCCGTGCGGCTCGTCCGGATGCTGGCCACATTGATTTCCACGCAGGCCAGCAGCGCCGTGATGCGCGCAAGGAAACCCGGTGTGTCGTTGTGCCAGAGCAGGAACGTGTCGAGATGTCCGGTCAACTGCACCTTATGCCCGTCGATGGCGGTGAGGAGCACGGCACCACCGCCCGTGGAGCTCGCGGTGACTTTTTCCCGGCGGGTCGCGCCCTCCATAACGAGGTCCGCACTATTGGGGTGAACCTCGGACCCCAGGTCCGCGTCGCGAAAAACAATCTCCACCCCCCCGGCCGCAGCCAATTCGAGCGCTTTAGGCAGGCGCTCGTCGTCCGGTGCAAACCCGAGCAAGCCCGCCGCCAGCGCCTCCTTCGTGCCGTGGCCGTCGCCGGTGGCGGCAAACGAACCATGCAGGCCGACTTCAACGCGCCGCGGTGCTTCACCGAGAACCCGGCGAGCAGCCCAACCGATACGGCAAGCTCCGGCGGTGTGCGAACTGGAAGGCCCAATCATGACAGGTCCGATGATCTCGAAAACAGACAATCCCATATCCTCAATCTCAGGAAAGCCAGCGGTCGAGGTTGGCCGATATGAAGTCGTCGTCGATGAGATGCGGATAGGCCCGCGACACGCGGTCCAGCTCCTCCGCCTGGCCGGGCGAAAGGGTCTCCTGCGGATTGAGACAGCAGTTGGATGGTGCCAGACCCTGACGACGCAGCACTTCAAGTATGCCCGGAATGCAGCCGTGGAATTTGTTGGCAGCGTCGAAGACGGCCGCATTCATGTCGGTCACGGCCACGGCTTCAGACAACCATTCGGCGGAAATTTGCTTTCCATCTCGGGCCGCCTTGATGCGCTCCAGTTGATCGACGGCCTGCCGCGTCCAAACTCCCCAGTGTCCGAGTAGGCCCCCTGCAATGTGACGACGCACGAGGCGGTCGCGGTGCGGGAAAACCCATGTGGTCAATAAATCGGTGACGATCGAATCGTCGTTGCCGGTGTAAAGCGTGATGTCGTCGCGTCCGGCCTCGATGACGGCGCGCACGACTTCGATCGTCTGATAGCGGTTAAACGGTGCTATTTTGATGGCCACGACATTTTCGATTTCGACGAAACGGCGCCAGAACCCAATGGGCAGGACGCGTCCGCCGACCGCCGACTGCATGTAAAATCCAATGATGGGAAAATGCCGGGCGACCGCCGCGCAATGGGTCACCAACTCGTCGATAGTGGCATCCTTGAGCGCCGCGACACTGAGCAGGCCCGCATGGTAACCGAGGCTTTTGGCCAAATCGGCCTCCGCCATCGCCTGCGTAGTGGAACCGCAGAGGCCGGCGATCTTGAGCACCGGGCGGCCCGTCCGCGCCACGTGGCGGTCGATTTCTTCCGCAGCCATCTTGAGCACCGGCTGAAAAAGACCGTGCTGCGGCTCACGGATTTCGAATTGAGTGGAATGCACGCCAACGGCCAGTCCGCCAACGCCGGCGTCAAGGTAGTAGCGGCTGATGGCGCGCTGGTGTTTTTCACTAAGGCGTCGCTGCGCGTCTAAAGCCAGAGGCTGGGCCGGAATGACTTGGCCTTCGGCGAGAACTTTACGGATTTGTGCGGTGTCCATTGTATCAGAATTTACCATCGCGGCGCTCGAATTTTGTCGGCTTGCCAAGGGTGGCGCCGCTGGAGGCCAGCCATGCGGCGGTCCATTCGATCGCTTGGTCCAGTCCGACCTTGGGTTCGCCGAAAAGCGAGAAAGCTTTGCCGGGATTATTGAGCCAAGCCGTTGATTCCTCTGTGCCCGTGATCAACGCCTCGCGGCCGAAAATTTCTCCGAAGCGATGCGCCAGCTCGCGCACCGAGACAATGGGGCGGCCGGCCACATTGAGCACGGCTGCAGGAACGCTGGCCAAGCCGATCGACCGCAGGATGTGGTCCACCGCATCGCGCTGCCAGATGACATTGACATAACCCATCGTCACGTCGAGCGGCTCGCCGTTCATGACCCGTTGGGCGATATCGACGAGGACACCGTAGCGGAATTCCACCGCGTAATTGAGCCGGATCGAGACAACCGGGGTGCCGTGCTGTGCCGAGGCCGCGACAAAAGCTTGCTCGCGGCTGAGACAGGACACGGCATAGTCACCCGTCGGCCCGGTGGTGTCCTCCTCACAACTGCCACCGGACGCCGGTGTGACAAAAGGATAAACGCAACCGGTGGAAAATGCGGCGATGCGGGCCGATGGAAAACGCGCCGCAACTTTGGCCGGCATCTCCTCGTTGAAACGCTTCAGAGCGTCGTGCTGTTCGGACGTGCCGAACTTGATTCCCGCCATGAAATAAATCGTTCTAAAATCGGGCAGCGCGGACAGCGCCGCGTCATCAAGCAGATCGGCGGACACAGTTTCGACACCGAAGCGTGCGAAGGCCTCCCGGGACTCGGGCGAACCGAAGCGCGAAACGGCAACTACAGGGACATCTCTGCGCCCCGCCCCGTCGAGCGCTCGCCGCAGCATGGCTGCCATGTGCAACCCCATCTTGCCACCCGCACCGAGCACGGCAACCGGGCCTTCGAAGTCAGCAGCGGCGCGGACGGCTTCCGTTGAGGGCTCTGACAAAAAATCGTCGATGCAGTCGGCGTCGCAAGGCAGTGGAAAATTCATACAAAGATACAAATCAAGAGTTTGGTTATTTCGGCCAAGTGACATTAGCTAATTGCACAAAAGAGCATTCGCCAATGCATGGAAGAAACTTTTTGTTGTACTACAGAGCACTGGTCCCACTTCCGCATCCTCACGGATCAAGACTGTCAACAAAACTGCCCCGCACTAGAAAACAAGGATTCAGTCCGGAGAAACAGAGCCAATTCACCTGATTTGGCTATGGTAGTGATAGCTTGCGAAGGATCGCGATGATTCGTGTGTTATTGTTATCGGCTCTTGGTAGAGAGATTGCCTTTTTGAAGTTTGAAAGCCAGCGACATGTTCCCCTTCAGATCGGACGGCGTGAACACGATGCGACGGAGCATTTTATCCTCGGGGGCGCAGCGTGATTCCACCTGGTGCAACTCGACCGCGAAGCTTCCCGACTGGTTGCTCTTGAGGGTCATTCCCTCCGCACCACCGATGAGAACGCCATCACTCACCGCCTCGCAGGGAAGGTAGGTGGTGAACACTTCCAGGAGCGCGCTGGGCGATTGGGAAAACTCGAAGTCGTCAGCAATTTCCAAATCACCATCGGCGTTGAGCGTGAGCCTGCGCTCAAAACGCACAACCGTCGGGTCGGGATAGGCGCGGCTCAGATCGATGCTCAGTGATTTTGATCCATCGGCTGCTGCGGGATCAACTGCAAGGCTGGCACGATACTGCGCGCCCTCCTGCTGGAGATGACCATTGATGACCGGCACCGGATGGCCCTGCGAGCCATTGAGGATATGATCATAACGGTTGGGGCCGAAGTTTTCGGCCGTGTAGTCCGGGACGCCCAAATCGCTGATCCATGCGCGGCCATCGCGGTAATAGACGAAACTGCCAAGGTCGTTTTGATTGTGCGAAGCGGCGTTGTGCAGGGCGGTGGCGGCGAGTTGCACTCGTGATCCGTCCGCAAGCGTTGTGACCACTTTGGCGAAGCCGAGCGAGGGAAGAAACGCATCCTCGATCGGGCTTGGCGCGCGCTTGGCCGACTCGAGCCATGCTTGGGAATCCACCGCAAGCAGCAGATCGCGCCAAGTGTTGAGCTGCGGCCGCCCATCGGATCCTTTGTCACAAAAATCGAACAGCTGCGGCAGCGGCATGAACGAATTGATCATGAGCGCCGATGTGGTGTTCATGTACCCGGAGGCGGTATCGGAGAAGAGGCAACGGTCTTTTCCATCGAGCCAGACCGCCAGCGGGTAGCGAGCGATGCGTTGCGCGCTCTCGGAGTCCATGAGATTCAGCAGCCCACCACTCACATGGCGCAGCACGACCGCCGCCTCCAGAAAGTGGCCGAAGCCGTAATCCCAATATCCCGGCCCCTCGGTGCAACCGCCTTCCTCACTGAAGGCTGTCATGCCGAATTCCATCATGTGCGTGCAGAGCACGAGCAAT
>JBKDYW010000276.1:0-13251 GCA_046308575.1 Verrucomicrobiota bacterium | reverse complement strand
CGATGAAAAAAAATCCGTCACGCTACCCGCCAACGCGAGCACGGTGATCGCCGAGTTTCCTGCCGCGCAGTGGGACAAGCTCGGCATCAAGACGCATGTGGCTTTTGCCGTGCTCTCAAATGATGAGGGCGAGATCGCGCGGGACTGCCTCATCCTGCCGCTCTTTCGCGAAATGAAATGGCCGAAGGCCAAGGTGCGCGTCACTCAAAAAGGCGGCAATGCCATTTTCACCAGCGACACCTTCGCCTGGCGCGTCTGTCTCGACCTCGATGGAGAACAAGCGCTGCCCGACAACTTCTTCGATGTCTACCCCGGCATTCCCACCGTGCTTCCGTGGCCCGAGAAATTCGGCAAACCGAAGATCCTGTCCCAGTCCGTCCGGTAGGGCGACGCGGCCTCGTGGCGGTGATACTTTTGAAAAGAATGATTTACCGCAAAGCCGCCAAGGTCGCCAAGGGACGCAGAGGGGAGAGGTGAAATGTTTGATTTTGAATTTTGAATGAAGAGTCGGCTTCTTCAGGCAGGGACCTTTGTCCCCAAAGGTCCGCCGAATGAATCGTCGTCGTTGAAGCGGTTTCTTCGACCCTCTTTCACTTCGATGTTGGATGTTCAATGTTCGCCCTCGCTTTCCCTCTTGCATCAAATTTTCACCGCTTTGCCGAGTTGGTCGGATTTGATGCAGGCGTCGAGGAGTTTTTGGACTTCGGCGCCGCGGGCAAAGTCGGGGGTGCCCGGTGTGTTGCTGCGGATGGCGGTGATGAAGCGTTGATAAATGTTGGGAGTCTTCGGGGCCTTGAGGGTTTTCCATGCGGCCTTGTGGATGTCGGCTCCGAGGCAGACTTCAAGTTCGTCCATTGAACGGTCGAGGTCGATGCGCAGCGCGCCTTTGGTGCCGTGGATGTGCAGGTAAAGCGAGTTGGCGTGCCCGGTGGCCCAGCGGGTGGTGTGGATGACGCCGAGCGCGCCGTTGGCAAACTCGACTTGCATGATGGCGCTGTCGTTTGCATCGAGCGGGTATTCGCCTAGGCGTTTGCCCTTGAGTGCGGTGAAGGTTTTGAGGCGCGATTGGATGCTGCGGACTGGGCCGACTGGGAACGAGGCGAAGTCGAGGATGTGTACGCCAACGTCGCCGAGCACGCCGTGGCTGCCGTGCTTGGTGGATAGGCGCCACAGCCATGCGGGCGTGGTTTTCCAATCGCCCCAAACTTTGCTGGAGAGCCAGCTTTGGCGGTAGCTGGCCTCGACATGGACGATCTCGCCGAGCTTGCCGGACTGCACGAGTTGCGCGGCTTTTTGCAATGCGGGCGCGTTGCGATAGCTGAGATTCACCATATTGATGACGCCGGCTTTTTGTGCGGCGCGGGCCATGCGCGCAGCATCGGCGTGATTGGTGGCGAGAGGTTTTTCGCAAAGGATGTGCTTGCCGGCAGCGATCACTTGGAGTGAGAGCGGCGCGTGGAGTTTGTCGGGCGTGACGTTCGATACCGCGTCGACATCCGCCTCGCGCAGGAGCTTGCCGAGGTCGGTGAAAACCGCCGCAGTGCCACCGTGCTTGGCGGCGAATTCCTGCGCGCGTTTCGCATCGACATCGCACACTGCCGCGAGCACGACGCCGGGGATTTTTCGAAATGCCTCCGCATGCGCGTTGGCCATGCCACCGGTGCCGACGATGGCAAGACGGATGACCTGGGCTCGCTTGGCGCTGGCCTTGGTGGGTGCGGATTTCTTTTTCGGGGAAATGTTTTTCATGTGGTGTGTGGGGCTATGCTTCGTCGGCGATTGCAAGGATCAGCGGAATCCAAGGGTCGGGCGTTCGGCGGCCTCGGGATCATCCGGCAACGGCTCGAGAGCGGGGGAATTTGGGCAGTCGTCGGCGATGCGCACGGTCGGTCGCGCCCAGTGCACGGCATTGGTGATGACGCGTTGGACATCGGCGTTGTGATAGGTCGGATAAGTTTCGTGACCCGGGCGGAAGTAAAACACGCGGCCATTGCCTCGCTGCCATGTGGCCCCGCTGCGAAAGACCTCGCCGCCGGTGAACCATGAGATGAAGATCAACTCGTCGGGCGTCGGGATTCCGAAAGGTTCGCCGTACATCTCCTCGGCAGGGATTTCGAAATAGTCGCCGATGCCTTGGGTGATCGGATGATGCGGCGCAATGTTCCAGACGCGTTCCTTGTCGGTCGACTCGCGCCACTTGAGCGAGCAGGTAGTGCCCATGAGGCGCTTGAAAATTTTTGCATAGTGCCCCGAGTGCAGCACGATGAGGCCCATGCCTTCCAGCACGCGGCGCTGCACGCGGTCGACCACTTCATCGGCGACTTCGCCGTGAGCCATGTGACCCCACCACAGCAGCACATCCGTTTGCTCGAGCACCGCTTCAGTGAGTCCATGCTCGGGCTGATCCAGCCATGCGGTCGAGACATTCAAGCCCGGTGTTTCGCGAAGAAAGGCCGCGATGGTTTCGTGCATGCCATCGGGATAAATTTCGGCAACCTTCGGATTCTTTTTTTCGTGGCGGTACTCGCCCCAGACAAGGACATTGATGGTGGAATTCATCATAATACGATTTGCAATTTTTCGAAAAGCGTTGGCTTTCGATCAATAAAATAAGTGGTGAATCGGATATTTCGCAACAAATCGAAATTGCCACTTGGCGACATTTATAGCACTTTTCCGACATCGATGAAAGATGACTCCATGCGTTGCTACGAGGCCGACCTCACGCGCCTGCTTTCGCGCTTTAATACGCGTCCGCCCAAGGTGGTGATTCCCGAAATGATTGCGCTGCATCGCCGAAGCCCGGGTGCGCACTTCCATGCCTTTCCTGAGTTTTTCCTGCAGACCGGTGGCGCCAGCGACTTCGTTTGTCCGGGCGGCAAGTTTCGTCTCAAGCAAGGTGAGATTTGCATCATGCCCGCCGGTGTGGCGCATGCCGAGAGCCCGGTCGATCTGCGCAGTCGCTATGGCATTCTCGTGCTGATGCAGAACATCGACCATGTCACGCTGCTGCGCGGTGCGAGTGACGCGAAGCGGAACATCAGCAGCACGCAAGTCACGCAGTTGCCGTTGCCGACGCGCGCCTTCGATTGCCTCAACACCGCCTGCGAAAGCACCGCGATACGCCGCTCCTTGCGCGGCGCGTTCATCAACGGCTGCGTGCAGTCCTTTCTCGCATCGGTCCTCACCGCCCTGCGCCAGCCCGCACCGCTGGCTTCGCTGCGCGGATCACCACTTGTTGCCGAGGCGGAAAAACTGGTGCGCGTCGACATCTCACTGCCCGATCTCAGCGTGGCCTCGCTGGCGGCGCGGCTCGGCTGTTCGCCCGATCATTTGGCACGCTGCTTCCGCCACGAGCACGGGATCACGCCCGCCGCATGGATCACCAAAGAACGCATCGATCTCGCCTGTGAAATTCTCGCGCGCATGGACCGCAACATTTCCGAAGTCGCGTGGAGCTGCGGCTTTGTGACGCCCTCCTACTTCATCAGGGTCTTCCACAAGCACAAGGGCATGACCCCGCTAGCTTGGCGACGGCTGCATGGAGCTAGGGCGTAGGAGAGAGGGGGGAGCATTGAACATTGAACATTCAACGTTGAACATCGAAGTGGAAGAGCATGAAGAAGCCGATGGGGTAAAAGCTGACAGGAAGAGTTCAGAGTTCAGAGTTCAGAGGTCAGAGGTCAGAGAATGAAGAAGTCGCTTCTTCATCTTGCCTGTTGATTCTCTTCACCGCTTTGCCGGATGGCTCACATTTTTTCCCGATGACTTTTCATGAAATGGCGCGGGCCGTGGCCGGTGGCGCGGATCAGTGAACGGGCCAGATGCTTGAGGCCGGAGTAACCGCAGGCTGCTGCGATATCAGTCGCTTTGTGCTCTTTCGCTGCAAACATCGCCATGGCCTTTTGCAAACGAATGCGGGCGATTTCTTCGCTGACATGGCGTCCGATATGATGGTGAAACACCAGACCTAATCCGCGTCGCGACATGCCGGCTGCGGCTGCCACATCGCCGACGCCGATAAGCGGATCGGTGCTGTGGTCGAGAATGAAACGCAAAGCTTTGGCCACTCCCAGGTGTTCCACAGCAAAGGTATCGCTGCTGCGGCGGGTGACGACGCCCCTGCATGGCACGCGGACAGCGTTGCGGGGCGGCTTTTTGCCATTCATCAATTGATCGAGTAGCTTTGATCCTTGATAGGCGACTTCCTCAAGATTCAAGTCCACACTGGTCAGTGGTACCGAGGCGAGCGGGCAGATCAATTCATCGTTGTCGCAACCCACTACGGCAGCCTCTTCTGGCACCAAAATTCCCGCCATCGCGCAGGCATCGAGAACTTCGACTGCGAAATCATCGTTTGTGCAAAAAACGGCGAAGGGTTTGGGAATCAGCTGCAGGTGGCGGGAAATCCATTCGGCGCACTTGTACATCGATTTTGCCTCACGCGATCTCACCGCCTTCTTGCCGTCCAAAATCGTCACGCGTTGGCCGGCGGCCGCAAGCGTGGCGCGGAATCCTTCATATCGCTCACGGCTGGCGAAGTGCCCGCGAACATCGGGCGCGGCGAATACGAATTCCTTAAAGCCCCTTTCCAGCAAATGCCGCGCGGCTGCTCGGCCGGCCGCGGTGTTGTCGGAAAGAACGCGCGGCAGATCCAGCGATCTGGCCTGCCATTGCAAGTCAACGACAGGCTTGTTGAGCTTGCGCACAAGTGCGGTCAGTTCCGGCTGACCGTAGAGCGAGCAAATGAGGCCATCGGCAAAATCGAGCGAGGGGTGGTGTCCGATGTGCACCGAATGGTTGTCGAGAATCCATCCCGCATCGCGGGCGTATCGGGCAATGCCGCTGTGCGTGGAATGGTTGTACCAACCCATCAGCATGGCCACGCGTCTCGAGGCGGTTTTCTTGGCTTTTTTTAGAGTGCGCAAAATGTCCTTTTTTCTGTTTCATTTTAGCCATTGTGGAAAATCCCGTGCAATCTTTAAAAAAGACCGATGCAACCAAATTCCGATCCTTTTCGCGAAGCAAGAAACAGCGATGGTACCATGGTCCGCGAATTCGACGGAGAAAAGGTTCGGATGATTCTTCGTCATGAGGATGTTCGGAGGTGCGCGAAAGACTGGCACAGCTTTAGCTCAAACTACCCGTTCCGCGTGCCGATTCCATCCGAGGAAAACCTGCGGACGATGCGGCAGATTCCATTGGAGGTCGATCCACCTGAGCACGAGGAGTACCGCGATATTCTTGAACCCATTTTCCGAAGGGTCAAAGACCCCTGCATGGTGGCGCGTGTGGAGGCCTTGTTCGACAAATTGCTGACCGAGGCGTTGAAGCGTGACTCCTTTGATGCGGTGTACGATCTTGCCATCCCCTACCAGTGCGGGGCCTTGGCTCTTCTTCTCAATGTGGCAGAAGAGGAGGTGGACACTTGGGTGGGCTGGGATTTGAATGTTTTCCTTGGCGGTGCGGAGGGCGAGCACAAGGGATCCGCCTTGGAAGCGTATCTCCAAAAAATGCTGGATCGCTCCGCCGAAAATCCGGGTGATGACCTTTTCGGCATCCTGCACAAAGCAAGGTTTCGTGGTCGGCCGCTCACACGGGATGAGATGATGGGTTATGCCATTCTGACATTTTCCGGCGGGCGTGACACGGTGATTCACACCTGCACCTCGGCGCTTGCGTATTTCGCCGGCAATCCTGCGGCCTTGGCATTTCTGCGCGAAGACCCGAAGCGGGTCGTCAATGCGGCAGAGGAATTTTTCCGAATGGTATCGCCGCTCACGCACCTCGGCCGTGTTTGTCCTGCGAGAACTGAGGTGCTTGGCAACACGGTTGAAGCCGACGAGAGGGTATCCCTGTGCTGGGCCTCCGCAAATCGCGACGAAAAGGCCTTCCCGGAACCTGACAAAGTTCGCCTCGACCGCAAACCCAACCCCCATGTCGCATTCGGCGCTGGCATTCATGTTTGCATCGGTGCTCCACACGCCCGTTTGTTGCTGCGCACTCTTCTGCTGCAATGCAGTCGGCGGGTCGGCAGCATTGAGATTCTGAATGCCGTGCCTCATCTTGAGCCCGAAGGCCTGATGCATCGCGAAGTGGGATATGATTCACTGATTCTAAAGCTGAATCCACAAGCCGATTGCTCATGAGGTGAGCAGAAAATCGTAAGAGCATGCCACTTCCTCATTCATTTGTCTTCAAACTGAACACTTGAAACTTAAAACTTCTTCTTCCACTTCGATGTTCAATGTTCGAAGTTGGATGTTCAATGTTCATCCCCCTCTTCTCACTCCACCTCACTGCCGTGCAGCAGTTTCGATGCGGCGGATTTGCCGAGCTTTTGGAAATCGATGTCGAGTCTTGAGCTGGGGGAATGGATGAGCCCGGTGCCTTGGGTGGCGAGGAGCAAGGGTTTGTTTGGCGGATTGCCGATCGATTCCATTTTTTCCAGCAGGGCTTTGGCGGTGTTGTCCTCAGGGCAGATGAAGAGGGTTTTGCCTTCGGTTTTTTTGGCGCTGCCAGGCCGGATGCGGCGGCGCGCTTGATCGAAGCTGGTCTTGTGCGCATCGAGGTGGGCAAAGGTTTGCAGGATCAATGATACGGATGCATCGATGGCGGGGTCGCCTTGGAAGGGGGAGACGACCAGAATGTTTTTTGCGTCGTGCGATTGGGCGAATCGCAGGGCGCGTTTGGCGGTGCCGTGGTAGTCCGGCGCGAAGACCGGCATGTGCTTGGTTGATCCGTGAAGCAACTGGGCCTTGGGGGTGGTGAGGGATTCGCTCAGTGCGAGTGCGGAGTCCTTCCAAAGGTGGTCGAAGAGGATGGCGCCGCAATGACGCGGGACCGATGGCAGCAGCGCGGCGAGTTCTTTTTTCTGCGTGGCCGCGCTTGCGAAATGGGGCGGCTTGGTCGGGTCGTCCTGGCTGACGAGGGAGGGCGCGGAGAGCAGGATCAGCGGGCTGCCATTGGCCGAGCAGATTTCGGAAACGCCCTTGAGGATGTCCTGGTAGAGGCGGCTCCAGTGCCACATTTCGCGGCCGATGAAGCAGACCGGGGCGCCCTTGAGGTTGTGGCTGCGTCCGGCGACGGGGAAGTATCTGCCGCCGGGGCTTTGCCAGACGAGGCCTTCGTTTTCCATTTCGCGCAGCATGCGTGACATCGTCGAAGCGTGCAGGTCCCAACGCGCGCCGAGTTCGCGCACCGTGGGCAGTGCCGACTCGGGCGGCAGCTGGCCGATCAGGTCGGCGAGGGTGGACTTCGCCTTGCGGGCGAGCAGGGTGGGTTTGCGCGGCACGACGGAAAAGTTGTCGGCCCAGATTCTATTTGCAACAAAAAAATTTGTTGCATTATCAGCGCGCTCCGGCTTGAGTGGGGTCATCCGCGAAGGCTGTGTGAGGCATGGCTTTGGCGGATTGCGCATCGCGACATTCTTCAAGAAAGATTCATTCAACGATCCGATTCCATGGCTACCAAAGACATCACCGTTCCTGGGCTTGATCCCCGTTTTTCGCCGCTTGGTTTGTTTCACCGCGAGCAATCGCGTGCGGCCCTGCAATCGGGCAAGGGCAACACCTTGCGTTTGGCATTGGAGCGCGAGAGCGGTCATGTCTCGGTGTTTGAGACGGCGATAGGCGATGCGGGCGAGGCTGCGACTTTGCTGCATGCCGAGCGTTTGGCGAAGTTCCTTCTTTGGTCGGTGGGTGGTTGGCGTTTGCATGTGAGCGCGCCGCGCGAAGTGGCGCAGCATTTGGTGGCAACATACTCGCGCGGTGGCGCTCGTGGCTTTGATGTCGAGTTGATGGAGAAGGTCTATGAAAAGCCTTTTGAAGTGGTCGTCGTTGAAGCCGGAGAAATGCCGGCCGCGCGCGAATCGGCGATGGCCTTGGGCGGCAATCTTGATGGCTGTCGGATCGGCTTTGACCTTGGTGCGAGCGATTACAAGGTCGCGGCGGTGCGCGATGGCGAGGTGGTTTACAGCGATGAATTTCCGTGGAACCCGAAGGACGAAGCGGATCCGGAATATCATTACAATCATTTGAACGAAGGCTTGCGCAAGGCCGCCTCGCATTTGCCGCGGGTCGATGCGATTGGCGGAAGTTCCGCAGGCGTGATTGTCGACAACCGCTTCATGGTGGCTTCGTTGCTGCGTTCGATCCCTGCCGACAAGCTGCCGCAAGCGCGCGATCTTTTCCTGCGTTTGCGCAAAGAGTGGGGCGTGCCCTTCGAGGTGGCCAACGATGGTGACATCACGGCGCTTGCCGGTGCGATGTCGCTCGGCGTCACCGGCTTGCTTGGCATCGCGATGGGATCAAGCGAAGCTGCCGGTTACATCAATCCCGCAGGAAAAATGACCGGTTGGCTTAACGAGTTGGCCTTCGCACCGGTCGACATCAACCCCGAGGCTGCGGCCGATGAGTGGTCGGGCGACCGCGGGGTGGGCGCGCTGTATTTTTCGCAACAAGCGGTGAACAAACTTTTGCCTGCCGCCGGCATCGAGGTGGCTGCGGAGCTGGGACTTCCCGAGCGGCTCAAGCATGTGCAAGCGCTGATGGCCAAGGGCGATCCTGCCGCTGCGGCGATCTACGAAACCATCGGCGTTTACCTCGGACACACGCTGCCGCTTTATTCCGAGTTCTACCAAATCGAGCATGTGCTCGTGTTGGGTCGCGTGACGACTGGCGAGGGTGGCAACATCGTGCTGAAGCATGCCAAGGCTGTGCTCGAGCGTGATTATCCGGATCTCGCGGGCAAGATCAGCCTCCACCTGCCCGATGAAAAAAGTCGTCGCGTGGGTCAAGCAGTGGCCGCGGCAAGCTTGCCAAAAACCAAAGGCGCCTGAATGAAACCAAAGATCAATTCACGCGCATAAAAATTTTCTCCGATCAACGCATCATGAAATTCCACCAAGCCAACGCAGAGCTCTTCATTCCCGATGGGCTTGAGGAAACAGCCGCCTTGTCACGGGTCACGCATCTCGGCATCGGCGCGCATCAGGACGACCTCGAGTTCATGGCCTTTCACGGTATCCTTGCGTGTTATCAAAACGAGAGCGAATGGTTTGGCGGCGTGACTTGCACGAATGGTGCGGGCAGTGCGCGCACGGGATCTTATGAGCGCTTCACTGATGCGCAAATGCAGGAGGTGCGGCGCGAGGAGCAGAAACTTGCGGCGCGGATCGGCCAGTTTGGCGCGATGGTGCAGCTGGATTTTCCGAGCTCGGCGGTCAAGGACCCGCAAGGGACGGCGCTGCGTGATGATTTGATCGAGGTGCTGCGCGCCACACGGCCCCGAGTGGTCTACACGCACAATCCCGCCGACAAACACGACACGCACATCGGCGTGACCATTGCGGCGATTCAGGCAATGCGCGCGTTGCCCGTCGAGCAACGCCCGGAGGCGGTGCATGGCTGCGAGGTGTGGCGCAATCTCGACTGGATGTGCGATCACGAAAAAGTCGTTCACGATGTCGGCTCGCGCGATAACCTCGCGGCAGCGCTCAATGGCGTGTTTGATTCGCAGATCGCCGGTGGCAAACGCTACGACCTCGGCGTGCTTGGCCGCCGCCGCGCGAATGCCACTTTCTTCGAGTCGCACGCGGTCGATCGCGCCGAGAGCATTGCCTTTGCGATGGACCTCACGCCGCTGGTGCGCGACGAGTCGCTCGATGTCGCGGAGTATGTCGATGGTTTCATCGCCCGCTTCCGCGAAGATGTTTTCACCAAACTGCAAAAACGGCTCGGCCGCTGAATCACCACCATGGAAATCATCATCCTACCCACCGCCGAAGAAGCCAGCGAAGTTGCCGCCAGGCTGGTTGCGCGTCAGGTCCGCGAAAAGCCCGCCTCGGTGCTCGGCCTCGCCACCGGTAGTACGCCCTGCAAGCTCTATGATCTCCTCGCGCGCAAGCATCGCGAGGAAGGTCTCGACTTCGCGCATGTGACTTCTTTCAACCTCGACGAGTATGTCGGTCTCGGCCCGGGTCATCTGGCGTCCTACCACCGCTTCATGGAGGAAAACCTTTTCTCGCATGTGAACATTCCGCGTGAGCGGATCCACATTCCCGATGGCCTTGCCACCGATGTGCCCGCTCACTGCGCGGCATACGAAAAGGCGATCGCCGATGCGGGTGGCATTGATTTGCAAATCCTCGGGCTTGGTTCCGACGGGCACCTGGGCTTCAACGAACCCGGTTCCTCGCTTGCCTCGCGCACGCGCATCAAGACCCTCACCGAACGCACGCGCAGCGACAACGCGCGTTTCTTCACCGCCGAGGAACAAGTGCCGCATCATGTCATCACGATGGGCCTCGGCACGATCATGGAAAGCCGCATGTGCCTGCTGCTTGCATTTGGCAAAGCGAAGGCCGAAGCGGTCGCCGCCAGTGTCGAAGGCCCGGTCACGGCAAATGTTCCGGGCTCGCTGCTGCAGTTTCACCCGCGCACCAAAGTTCTCCTCGACGCCGAATCAGCATCCCTGCTGCAACGCGCCGACTATTATCAATGGGTCTATAAAAACAAACCATCATGGCAAACCGATCTGTAACTCCATCCCTCGAAGACTTCCGCAAGGTCGTCGCTCCGTTTTCCCTGCCCGGCATCCTGCTCGATGCCGAACGCTATGGCAGCGGCCACATCAACGACACCTTTGTCGCGAATTATGATCAGGCCGGCACCCGCGTGCGCTACATCCTGCAACGCGTGAACCACCACATTTTCAAAAATGTGCCGGAGTTGATGGAAAACATCATCCGCGTCACTTCGCATGTGGAATCGAAAAACAACTCCAACGACAGCCGCCGTGCGCTGACCTTGCGCAAGACGGTTGATGGTTTGCCATACCATCAGACGCCGGAGGGTGATTTCTGGCGGGTCTATCTTTTTGTCGAAGGCGCCCGCACCTACGATGCCGTGGAGCACCCGCGCCAAGCCTACGAAGCCGCGCGCGCGTTCGGCTTGTTTCAGCAGGCGCTTGCCGATCTTCCCGGCGGCCGTTTGCACGAGACGATTCCGCACTTCCACGACACGCCGAAGCGTTTTGAAAACCTTCGCAAGGCGGCCGAGGAAGATGTCGCGGGTCGCAAACATGAAGTGCTCGCGGAGCTGGAGTTTGCCTTCAAGCGTGAGCCAGAAGTTTCAAGGCTGCTCGATCTCGTTGCCAAGGGAGAGATCCCCGAGCGCGTGACGCACAACGACACCAAGCTCAATAATGTCATGCTCGACGACAAAACGGGCGAGGGGATCTGCGTGATCGACCTCGACACCGTGATGCCAGGTCTTTCGCTTTACGACTTCGGCGACCTCGTGCGCTTCGGCACCAACACCGCCGCCGAGGACGAGACCGATCCGGCGAAGATCGATGTTTCACTGCCGGTCTTCGAGGCGATCGTCGAAGGTTATGTCGCCGGCGCCGGAAACATCCTCACCGATGCCGAGTGGGATAACCTCGTGTTTGCCGGCAAGCTCATGACCTATGAGGTCGGCATCCGCTTCCTCACCGACCACTTGCAGGGCGACATTTACTTCAAGATCAAGCACCCCGGGCACAATCTCGAGCGCGCGCGCAACCAGCTGCGCCTGGTCGATCGCATCGAGGCTGCCGATGAGGCCCTGCAGGCGATCGTCCGCAAGTACCGCGCGGCACGCTGAGGGCACCACGCCGAAACGGGGATTTTCCGCCCGATCCGGGGCCGGATGACCCGATTTCGGCGGCTCGCAGGCGAAAATTTGACCCAATCGGCGGGATTTTTCCGCATTCTTCTTGACACCATTTCCTCGGAGACCTAGAACCTCCGCCCCCACTCAATCCGACCCTCATGGCCAACGCACAAGTCATTCTCAAAGAAAAAATCGAAGGCCTTGGTGCCGAAGCAGATGTCGTCAAAGTACGCGCTGGTTACGCCCGGAACTTCCTCATTCCGCAAGGCAAAGCCTACGAGGCAAGCCGCTCCAACCTTCGCCATGTCGAGGCCCTCAAGGCTGCCCGCGCCCGCCGCGAAGCCGAAGAAATCCTGGCCTTCCAAGAGATCGCGACCAAGATTTCCAAACTTTCCCCGAAGTTCACCCTGTCCACGGGTCAGGGCGGCAAGGCCTTCGGTTCGGTGACCAGCATCGACATCCACAAGGAGCTCGAAGCCAATGGCATCGTTATCGATCGTCACGCCATCGACCTCGAAAAGCCGATCAAGAAGTCCGGCAAGAGCGATGTGAGCATCCGCCTGCACCCGCAAGTGGCCGCCATCCTCACCATTTCGGTCGAGGCAGGCGAAGAGTCGGAGGAAAGCTGATTTTCGTTGGTGTTCGTGTTTCATGCAAAAACCCCCGACTCGGATTCGAGTCGGGGGATTTTTTTTGGCCGCGGATGAGAAGATCGTGGATTGTGGATTGTAGATCGTGGATCGTGGATTGCAGGTGGATGAAGAAGCAGCTTCTTCAGGCAGGGACCTTTGTCCCCAAAGGTCCGCCGAATGAATCGTCGTCGTTGAAGCTGTTTCCTCGACCCTGTTCCACTTCGATGTTCAATTTTCGATGTTGGATGTTCAATGTTCATTCCGCCGCTTCTTTATCGTAGCTGGGACATCCTGTCCCAGGCCGTCCATGGAGCGTCCCGCTCCATGTTTTGTGGCTGTAGGCGATTTTACCTCTCACTTGATTCCCAGATTTTGATCTGATCTGACTGTAAACAAATCACAAAAATGAACTTTGAGCTTTGCTACGGACTTTGGTCAATTCTGGAGGCGCAAATATCACAAGACACTACCAACCAAGAAATTCCGCCGTCCAAATCCTACCAAGGTAAATCCCAAACAAAAAAACCGCCGCCATAAAACTCCTAGGGCGCTGGTTGACGAGCCAGCGCCCTTCAAATAATGAGCAGATTTAACTGAGATCTGCCTCTTCGTGGAGAGTTCAGTCGTCTAACGCGGGTCAGAAAAAACGACATTGTACAGAGCAGGTTCATAACATAACCACCGTCCGTTATCTCATCGAACATGATCATCGACCATCCCCCTCAGATCTTCCATCTTCGTCCATGTACCGAGCGCAAGCGACTCTCCGCAACGCAGTGTGGCATCGGCCGCCAGTGGACATAGAAAAATTTTTTAACATCACATAACTTCGCACACACATATCCTTATGAATAAACGCCGCCTCGTCTTCCTCGTTGCACTTACGCAGTTCGCTGCAAGCTTCACGCTCCATGCCGCGCCACCATCATCCGTATCCGCTCAGCGGGTGGAGCAAGCTCCGACGC
>JBKDYW010000275.1:0-11696 GCA_046308575.1 Verrucomicrobiota bacterium | reverse complement strand
CGCGCGGCATAGGCACCCGAGCGGTCGACTTTGGTAGGATCCTTGCCCGAGAAGGCACCGCCCCCATGCGGGCTACTGCCACCATAGGTGTCGACGATGATCTTGCGGCCGGTGAGGCCGGTGTCACCGTGCGGACCACCGACGATGAAGCTGCCGGAGGGGTTGACAAGGAATTCGGGGGCGCTTCCGGGGAAGTACTGGTCGAGCACGGTTTGGATGATTTTTTCAATGACCGTCTGCCTGATTTCCTGCTGGTCGACGCCTGGGTCGTGCTGGGTGGAGAGCACAACTTTTTCCACAGAGATCGGTATCCCGTCCTCATAGCGGATGGTGACCTGGCTTTTGGCATCGGGCCTGAGCCATGAAATGCTGCCGTCCTTGCGGTATTTTGCCTGAGCTTCCACGAGGCGGTGGGATATCAGGATCGGTAGAGGCAGGAGTTCGGGGGACTCGTCCGTGGCGTAGCCAAAGACAAGGCCCTGATCGCCCGCCCCACCGTCGGCAACGCTTTCGTTGATTTCGCGGCTTTGCTCGTGGAGGAGGTTGTGGATGGTCGCTTTTTCCGCGTCGAAGCCCAAGTCCTCGGAAGTGTAACCAATGTCGGCGATGACCTTGCGGGCGATCTTGTCGACATTGATACAGGCATTGGATGTCACCTCGCCAGCAATGATGAGCTGGCCGGAGGTGATGAGGCATTCGCATGCCACCTTGGATTCGGGATCACGCTCGAGATAGGCGTCGAGGATAGCGTCGGAGATTTGATCGGCCACTTTGTCGGGATGGCCTTCGGAGACGGATTCACTGGTGAATGGATAACTAATGTTGCTCATGGTCGTAATGTATTGGGGTTGTTGTGTTGGATCAGGGTTTGCTGAAGCGTGAGATAATGATGTCGCGTTTGCGGCGTGCTTGTGCTTCGTCACGGGTTCCGAGGTTCACGCGTACACGCTCGGCGGTGCCATCGGGTTTGTGGACGGTGCCGTGGAACCACCAGGTGCCGTGGTTGTTCCAAAGGTGGTGGTTGGAGCCGTCGGTCTTTTGACGGCGTGATAGGGTGGGGATGGTGGTGCTCATTGGTTTGGTCATGGTTTGGATTCACGACACCAAGAGCCCCGGAAAAAAGAAGACGCCTGCCCCGAATGACATCAGAGCAGGCGTCGGAAAATTCCGGTTGGATTTTTTGTTGGGTGGGTCTGTCTGGTCCCACTCCCACATCCCGCGACCCTATTTGGACCGCGGAAGCACCTTAGCGTCCCCGCCAGGTAGCTGGTCCTGCATGGCTGCAGGACTCTCTTGATGTCGGGGGGAAATTAACAGCTGGGGTAGGGGCGTCAACGGGATTCCGGAAGGGCGGTTGTCATAAAGGTGACAGGCCGGAGCGTGGGTGGTGGAATCTCAATGTTTCGTGAAACAGGAAGCCAGAATCCGGATACAGGCTGCATGAATGGGGTAAGGCAAAGCATGACTCGCTGCCTGAGGGTAAAATCTGTATTTTAATTCATGCCGTCCCATGCACGGGTGAGCATGGGGGAGGGGGGGCTTTTGCTGCCTAAATTGGTTTAAATTTATCTGGTGTGTTGCTGTAGTGGAAAATCGATGAGCTGGCTGCGCTGCAACTGCGGGCACGTTGGTTTGTAAGTTGCGGGGGTTGCAGTGGTGTGGGATCAGGTTTCATTTGTGCCTTCTTGCCAGTGCGGGGATTGCGGGGGTTAATTCCTACCTTAGAAGAATTTTTTTTTATAAACAGGGGGTATAATGAACGAAAAAAGTTTAGCCAAAATCCCGAATTACCCCCCGCACCCCCCGCAAGCGAGCAGGGGTAACGCGAAACTGACACCCGGTGGTCTCTAAAAAACTTTCCACCACATTCACTCCAAGGGTGTTTTGGAAAAAGAATATATAAAGGGGTACGTGGTGGACAGTTTTCCTAGCCCCCCCGCTCAGCACGCTCAGCACGCCCCAGACACGCTCAGCGCTTCTATCCCCCCTGGCCACTAAAGCATTGAAGCCGGACCCCCGCAAAGGAGTCCGGCTTCGTGTTGCCTGATACTGGAATCGGGAATCAGGATGTGGTGGGGGGATCTAGTGGTTTGAGACGCCACAGCTTCGAGCCATTTCGGTTTGTAAGGCCTTCTTCGATGCAGCTGCCGAGACGATCGGCGATCTGTTTGAGATAGATTCCCATTGTGTTAGCGTTTTCTGGAACTCGACGATCTGCCGCCAATCCCATTCCACTATATCTTAGCCTATTCATCCACCCAGCTGCGGTATTAGTCTCGCCGTCCCACTGCTTTCCATTGGGCTCTTCGAGTTTCTTTTCTCGATATTCCAACAATGCCTCTTCCAGAAGCCCCGCCGGGGATGCGCGGTGAAGCATTTTCATCGCTTTCGGGTCACGGTAAATGACAGCCCCTGATCTCGACCCCCCGCAACCTTGGGGAAGTGTTTCAGGCAGTTTGAAATGTAGGATCCAATAGAGGAAAGCAGGAAGCTCATCTAAGTAGATCTGCATTCGTTTAGCTGCAAATTCATCTCCGCCATCGCGATTTAGAATCTCCGCATGTTGAGTTCGAAGAACGATGGCTTTGTCTTTCATGTCGGCGCCGTCCAGAGCAGGAACGACCTTAATCGCATGCCCGTTGGCATTCACTGCCATGGAAACGCCCCAAACGGGTCGAGGGCTGAGCGTGAAGGTCGATGTATGCCGTTTGTCGATGGTGACAGAATCGGCATAGATGGCTTCCTTGAACTTGGCGGAGAGATTTTCCCGTGAACGATAATCCTTCTGCGCAGCAGAATCGTCGATGTTCAGGCACTCCGCGCCTATTAAGTGATCGGTCCAGACTGCGCCCTCACCGTTCCATGCCTTCATGGGGTTGATTTCCCTGCCGCCTCTCAGAATGGTGATAAGGCGTAGAAAGAAGCTTTTCCCGTCATTGGCGTCACCTGCAAGAATCAGCATGGGGCACTTGGAATGATTACCGGATCTGATGGCCTGAACTTGTATCTTGAGCCATGAATAGGTAGCCAGCTGTGCTTCGCCTTCAGGAAGTAGTGTCTCAATTAGGCGTTTCAAATGGGGCCATGTTCCGTCAATAGGTTCGATTAATTTGGGGGAACTAGTGACGAGCCAATCAATTCCGTTGCATTGCACGATATCTCCAGTTTTACGCCCCGCTATGGGGCCGTGATACTGTATTGATTTTTGGCTCTTAATACGGGCATCTAACTTACGAATGAGTGATTTTTCAATGTTATCATCCATGAATTTACTGATTGGATATTCTAATCCTTTCAGATACCCTTTATCTGGGACGATCTGATCACCTTTTTTCACAAGATGAACACCATTTCTCGCATCAAACCAGACATCCGTGAATTGCTGCTCAATGAATTCTTCCAAATCAGTTTTATCTTGATCTTTAATGGCTTTAAACTCAGATAGTTTTGTTGGTTTATCTTCTATTAGAGTGGTCATAGATTTATTGGTTTAGGGTTCCAGTAATAAATTTCTTGGAGGTTTCCGTTGTTTCGTAAACCGCCAGGAAGACGAAAAAACTGATTCTTTCTAGCTTCACCAAGAACTGCGGAATCTGCTCCTACTTTTGCTGCTTCTTCTTCAAACGTCTCAATGTCTTGAACGGGCCAATCGTCTATCCTCCACCATGCGTGCAGAGATTTGTTTCCACTGAATAGAACCAGCTCGGGATCCTCTCCGCAGAATATACTTAGGTGGACAATCAGGCTTGGTTGTATTTTTCCATCGGGTTTATCAAAATCACAAACGATCCTTCGTCTTTTTCCAGTATTTGAGAAAGCTCTGGAGCTCATTTTCCCGTCTTTTGTCACACCCATTTTAGATGTCATTGGGTTAGGAACAACATACTGGTAACCTTTCGTGTCTATATTGTGTTCAATCCAAACATCTAGAGGAAGCGTTTTCGCTCGGTTTGTATTCTTTCCCAGACATACCAATTCATTTTTCAGAAATAAACATTTTAGAGCATCATTTTCAGAGCTCGGAATGCTCATTGGGGAATTTTTCTTCAGGTCATCAATAGTTGTTTGGTATTTTTTTGCTACATTCCTTGAATATACAGGATTGTATTCCATCACTATTTTCTTCGCGTATGAAGTTCCTTCCATTACCGCCTTGTAAGCATGTTCAACAGCTGATTCTATTTCTCGATCAGGTACTTCACGATGATAAGATAACGATTCAACGCAATCCTTCATGTGCTCAATTACCACATTGGGGTTGATTTCCAAATTAGCACACATACACGCATAGCGGTAAAGGTAAGTGTGGAGCCCGCTGTCTTTAGGCAAATTGAACTTTGGCGGCGTTAATTCTAATGTTCTCATATGGTTGCTGTAAGTTGACGTTTGTTTTCGTATTGCATTAAGCAAATGGAGTTTATGCGGACGCAACGACCCAGCTTTAATGCTGGAAGTTGGCCGCTCCGAATCCGGCGCTTAACGGTTTCGGTAGAAACCTTCCAGCGCTGGGCGATTTGTGATATGGTCAGAAGTTCTGACGTGTTTTTACTTTCCATATAATTTTGATTTAAGTTTTGTGACGCCATAAACACCAACCAGCTATGAAGCGTCAGCAAAGCCGGGTACAATATCCGCTGTGGATATCGTTGGTTCCGGGGGCTGAGCTACTGTTTGGGCTGGACTTACACCACTACTGCAAATGACGATGCCAACCGTCATTAATACTGGTCCCGCGAAAGGGCTTGGATCTCCGGCTATCTTGAGCATCCATAATCACGGGGATCAATTCCGTGCCACTCTGGTCGAGCCGCATAGCAGCTCAGTTAGCTTCAAGGCCATTAAGAGAACACATTCACATGCAGAAGTCAAATATATTTATATATACAGACATTTTTATTTTTTGCATACTAATTAGTAATTTTATTGACAGAATAACGCATTCATTCAATATGTTGAATATTTCCCATTCTCCCCCTCAAACCCGCGGTTCATTCGGATGACAGATATTCAGACATTCACTCACGCAAAGTATTTTGGCCATAAAGTGTAAATGTAGTTCCTGGGGGATATGTGAGTGTTTTTTCGTCTCTATCTGATATTTGCCAAGTCTGTTGAGGTTTCGTAGGCATTGGAGCTTCTCAATTTTCAACGATACGCCTCGGGCAGATCAAAGACGGCAAAGCCTTCGGGAATGTTTTCCTAGGCTCAAGCAACAAGCTTGGGTTGCTTGTCGCGCCAGTCTTGAATGAAAACGCGCAGCCGTTCTCCGGCATGTGGGCGGAGCTCGACGTTGAAGCTGGCGGCGATCTGGGTGGCTATGAGGAACCCGCGCCAGTGTACATCGGCTGCAGATAATGCGCAGCTCACGCCCAGGATCATGCGCTTGCCATCGCCGCGGCTTATGCAGATGGCCTCAAGGTGCTGATCAAAGCACCCTTCGCATCGACATACAGAGCCGTCACGTTACTAAAGTCAGCATGGCCTAGAAGTTTGGCGGCCGCGTGAAGTCCGTGGGTGGTTGCGATGTGACTTCCAAACTCTTTACGTAACGTATGGAGAGGATGAGTACCTGAAATACCCCTGGAGCGAAGCCATTGAATGGCTGATTTAAAAACGTTTTCGGCGCGATATCTTGAACTTGGTGCTTTCGTGCCAGTGATAATGTGCTGCTTGCTGTTATTGGCAGGTTTGATTTGCGCTAAAATGTCGACAAACCAATCGGGAATTCCAAGAACTCGTTCAGAATGGACAGATTTGACAGAGCCTTCTTCGGTTGTCTGGATTGAAATCTCTCCGGCATCCAAATCAATATGATCCCAACGCAATCGATCTATTTCTGATCGCCTAAGACCGAATGTAAGAGCCAGTAGCAGGGTGATGCGGATCTTGAAATCTGGATGGTTATTGATGGAATTTATGAGCGCTTGAGCATCAATATTTGAACGATAAGCTCTGCTTTGTTTGCCCCGCTCGAATTTTACGCCTTTAAACGGACACTGAATTTCCCCAAACCCCGCGTCACGAAAGTGTGGCTGCATTAGCCCAGAAAAGCATGCCCGTGCATTTCTGAGTATCGAGTTAATTGAATTGATGGCCTTTGTTGTTCCGAGTCGGTCTTTCTCGATTTTTTTCTGCTTCGCAGTACGCCATTCTCGGACGCTTTGAGCGTTAATGACTGTGAGAGGTAGCCTATCCACGGCCACCCGCCAAAATTTACGTCCTGTTGATGACGCGCTTATGCCCTCTATCTGTGAAGCCAGTTGCCTGAGAGCGATGGCGTATTGGGCCAATGAATTGGGCGCAAGGTGGGTGGCGCGAGATTCCAAGATCTGAATCACATCGCCGACAGTGGGGGGCTTGATCGACGGGCTGGGCTTTTGCGGTTTAACGGCGTCCCAGCCGCGCGCTTTGATTTTGACGTAGAGGTCACGTGCCTTCTTGGCGGCCTCCTCGCGATTGCTGGTCCCTAGATTGAATGCCTGGCGCTTCCCGTGAAGCTGAATTCGGACATAAAGGTTCGCGGTGGCCTCAGTTCTTCCGTCTTTAGTCCACTTCTGAAAGTCGACTTTATCTTTCCAGTGATTTACGTGATCACTTGGCCACTTCTTAGCCACTTTTTTTGCTGTGTCCTGTTCTGTCATGAGTTTTCTTGCTGAGGGACTATTAGCAAAATATGGCTTTAAATCAAGGATAAATCTTGTTTTATCGCGTCAAGATGGAACAAATTAAAACAGAAGAAAACAATATAATAATAGACTAAGGATCTAGTGGGGAGACCCGTGGAGGTTCGAGTCCTCTTTCGAGCACCACTTTTTAAGAATCAAGGAATCCCGACTTCGTAAGAGTCGGGATTTTTTGTTTAAGAAATATTTATCGCAAAGCCGCGAAGGTCGCAAAGGAACGCGGAGAAGAAGCGGCTTCTTCATTTTTCTTCCTCAATGACCACTGACTATTGACCAATGACGTCTTCCTCTTCGCGGTTCAAATTCCTTATTTCAGCATTTGAGTGATTCAGCTTTTTGGCGTTTATTCCCGTCACGATGATTCAAGCCAAACAACTGAATGCTGAAATCGCTTCCGGCAAACGCGTTTCCCTGATTGATGTGCGTACGCCTGCGGAGCATGGGGAGGTGCATATTGAAGGATCGCATCTGATGCCGCTGGATCGGCTGGACGCAGGGGCGGTGAGGTCGGCTGCGAGCGGGGCCGATCGTTGTGTGTTGGTGTGCCGCAGCGGCAAGCGTGCGGAGCAGGCGTATCAGAAGTTGCAGGCGGCGGGGTGTGAAAACTTGGAGGTGCTCGATGGTGGCGTGATCGCGTGGGAGAGCGCAGGCTTGCCGGTGGTGCGTGGGGCAAAGGCGGTGTCGCTCGAGCGTCAGGTGCGAATTGCGGCGGGAATGCTGGTGCTTTTGGGCGTGATTCTTGGAACTTGGGTGCATCCCGCGTTTTATGGGTTGAGCGCGTTTGTTGGTGCGGGTTTGGTATTTGCAGGCATCACCGACTGGTGTGGCATGGCGATGGTGCTGGCGAATATGCCATGGAATCAAAGGTCCGGCACCAAGTGCGCCGGCAATTCGTGCTCCATTTGATCTTAAACTTTCACCGTCATGTTTCTTCGACAGATCACCGATTCATCCCTCGCTCAAAATGCATACATCATCGGCTGTCAGCGTAGTGGTGAGGCGATCGTCATCGACCCCGAGCGGGACCTCGACCGCTATTTCAAAGTGGCGGAGGAAAATGGACTTCGCATCACCGCAGTCGCCGAGACGCACATTCATGCCGATTATTTGAGTGGTGCGCGAGAGTTGATGGAGCGGCATGGGGCGCTCGCTTATCTATCGGAAGAGGGTGGGCCTGATTGGCAATTTGAATGGGCGAAGGGTCACGCCAATGCCAGATTTCTCAAGCATGGCGATGTGTTTCGCGTGGGGAATATCGAGTTCAAGGCCTTGCTCACTCCCGGTCACACGCCGGAGCACATGAGTTATCTCATCACTGACATCGGTGGTGGTGCGGATGAGCCCATCGCGTTTCTGACTGGGGATTTCATTTTTGTCGGCGATGTCGGGCGTCCGGATTTGTTGGAAAGCGCCGCGGGCCAGGCTGGGGTGATGGAGCCCAGCGCTCGTACACTTTATGCCAGCCTTCGATCGACAGCGGATTTGCCAGGGCATTTGCAAATCCTTCCGGCACATGGTGCGGGAAGCGCTTGCGGCAAGGCTCTTGGCGCGATTGCCAACAGCGTTCTTGAGTATGAACGAAAATTCAATCCGGCCTTTCGCCAGGCCTTGACCGACAGCGAGGAAAGGTTCGTCAGCGACATTTTGCAGGGTCAGCCCGAGCCACCGCGATATTTCGCGCGAATGAAACGCGACAACCGGATGGGGCCTGCGCTTTTGCCGGAGGGAAGATTGCCGCAACCGGCGCGGATCCATGCCGATCAGCTTGGATCGTGGGTCGGGCAAAATGATCGGGTGATTCTTGATCTGAGGTCGGACCGTGTTGGCTTTGCAGCAAGGCATGTGCGTGGATCGCTGTTTGCGCCGCTGCCGGGCGGAAAGTTGTCGGTGGCTGCGGGGTCTTATGTTGATGAGGCCGCGCGAATTTTGTTGGTGTTGGAAAACGAGTCTCAACTGGATGAGGCGGTGAGGCAATTGATCCGCATCGGGCTTGATCGTGTGGAGGCATGGATCCCAGCTGACGAGGCATTGTCCGTCGCTGCTCTGGTCGGTTCATATTCCAGGATTTACACGCGTGAGCTTCAGGTGGGTCAGCAGGTGCTTGATGTGCGAGGCGCTGATGAGTTTTCGGCCGGTCATGTGGTCGGCGCGAAGAATATCGCCTATACGCGGGTTGCGGCGCGGCTTGATGAAGTGTCGAGTGCTTCGCCTTTGTTTGTTCATTGCGCGAGTGGTTTGCGGGCCGCGATCGCGACTGCCTATCTGGCCAGCCAAGGTCGTGAGGTCGTGCATATCGATGGTTCCTTTGCGGAAATTCCGTCAAGCTTGAGGTCATGAACGCATTGGCCTTGTTTGGGGCGGTCGGCATCGGGCTTGTCCTTGGTTTGACGGGGTCTGGCGGCAGTATTCTGACATTGCCGGTGTTGGTTTATCTTGCGGGCATTGAACCTCGTGAGGCGGTGGGCCTGAGTTTGATCATCGTGGGTGCCGCTGCGCTGGCCGGTGCGTTGCAGCGGGCGCGGGTGGGGGAAGTTTACTATAAGGCCGTTCTCATGTTTGCCGTTTCCGGCATGCTTGGTGCGACGCTGGGAGCGAAATTGACGCATTTCGTTTCACCCGATGCGTTGATGCTAGCCTTTGCGGGTGTGATGATCGCGTTGGGCGTGAGGATGATGTTGATGCGCAGGCCTTCGGTTCAACCGGAGATCGAGTGCCGCCCGATGCGTTGCTTGATGGCGGGTGCGGGTGTTGGGGTTCTCACCGGATTTCTGGGTGTGGGTGGGGGATTTTTGTTGCTGCCAGCATTGGTGAAATTTGCCCGCGTGCCGACCCGTGTGGCCACCGGAACCTCACTGGCCATCATTGCCGCCAACTCGGCAGCCGGATTTTTCGGTCATTTGGGCAGTGCATCCGTGCCGTGGAGGTTGGCGATGGTTTTCTCGTTGATTGCCGTGGGTGGGGTTTTGCTTGGAGGGAAAATTGCAGGTCGTTTGCCGGAGTTGGTTTTGCAATGGGGTTTTGTGCTGCTGGTTTTTCTAACAGCGGCATTTGTGATTTGGATGACTTTGCGTTGAGGCAGTCTTTGACACGCCCACGGATCTCGGCAGATTGTCCACACATCCGCGCCACTTTGCTTCATGAATTCCGCCCTGTTAGAAATTTCCATCGTTCTGGTGCTGCTGTTAGCCAATGGCGTTTTTGCGATGACGGAGATCGCCATTGTTTCATCCCGCAAGGGCTTGCTGCAGTCGATGGCGGAGAAGGGCAACAGTGGTGCCGCGCGAGCGCTGAAACTGGCGGATTCGCCCAATCGGTTTCTTTCCACCGTGCAAATCGGCATCACGCTGGTAGGCATCGTCGCCGGTGCGCTCGGCAGCGGTACGGTGGCTAGCAAGCTTGCGGAATTTCTCTGTGTGATTCCGCTGATCGGCGAATATGCCAAGCCGATCTCATTGGTCTTCGTGATTGGTGTGCTGACCTACCTTTCCTTGGTCATTGGCGAACTCGTGCCGAAGCGCTTGGCCATGAAGTATCCCGAGGCCATTGCCAGCGCGATGTCGGGCCCGATGGCGGCGTTATCGAATGTGGCATCGCCGGTGGTGAGTTTGCTCTCGTGGTCGACGGGGGCCTTGCTGAAATTTTTCCGGGTGCGTGAAACTGAGGATAGCGGGATTTCGCGTGAGGAGCTCACGGTGCTGGTGAGGCAGGGCATGACGACCGGTTCGATCAACCGAATGGAATCGAGGATGATCGAGGGCGTGATCGGATTCGAAAAACTGGTCGCGTATGACATCATGATTCCGCGGCCGAAAATTATTTGGATCGAAAAGGACGCCAGGCATGAGGAAGTATGGCCGGCGATCATGCGCAGTACGCAGGGAGTTTTCCCGGTGTATCAGGGGCGGCGCGAAAACCTCGTGGGGATGGTATCGATCAAGGACATTTACGGTCAGCTTGCCGCGCAAAAAACCGTGGATTTCGCATCGATCATGAAAGCGCCGCTGCTGGTGCCCGAGACCCAGAAGGCGAGTGTGTTGCTGGAGACTTTTCGCAAGACCGGTCAACGCGCGGCACTGGTGTTGGATGAGTTTGGTAGCGTCATGGGAATGGTGACGCTCATCGACCTGATGGAGACCATCGTCGGTGATGTGCCATCGATGGAAGAGCAGATGGCCATGCCGGTGCGGCAACGCGAGGATGGCAGTTGGTTGATTGACGGGCTTTTCGAAATTGAAAAATTGCCCGAGCGGCTTGAGGGATTTGTGCTGCCGGAAGGTGGTGGGGATGAATTTCAGACGGTCTCCGGATGGTTGGTCAAAGAGCTTGGGCGCATTCCGGTCGAGGCCGATCGGGTGAACGCCGGCGAGTGGACCTTTGAGGTCATCGACATGGACAGCATCCGCGTCGACAAGGTGCTGGCTGTTAGAAATCCATCGCCGAGCGCTGATGTTACCGATGCATGAGTTGCATGGAGCGCGGGTTCGAGCGCCTCATGTTGGCGTGTACTGGTAGATCCATGTTTCGGTCAGCGCGCCTTGGGCATCCTTGAGGTAGAGTCGCAGGTCGACCGGGTCTTTGCCATCGACGAGAAGGTCGAAGTTGCAGCGCCAGGTGTCGCCATCGACCACCGGGCGCACGGCCGGGTGTTGAATTTCGCCGCGCGAGGTAGTGAGCACCGGCTCGACCGGAGTTTCCCATGGAAGGTTTTCGAAACGACCACCTTTGAAATCGAGCACAAACTTGCGCGATGATGCGGGTCGGTTTTTCTGACCCGGAATACCGCCGGCACCGATGCGTGTGGAAACCACATGGGCCATTGGTGATGAGACCGGTATGCGGTCGCCCCAATGCAAGCGATAGCGGAATCGCCGTTCTTGGCCGGGGGTGAAAGCTTCTTCCGGGTTCCAAAATGCGACGGTGTTGTCGAAGGTCTCATCGGGGCTTGGGATTTCGACGAGTTGGATCTGACCTTTGCCCCATGCTTCGAGAGGCTCGACCCAAAGCGATGGCCGC
>JBKDYW010000274.1:0-3927 GCA_046308575.1 Verrucomicrobiota bacterium | reverse complement strand
AGGAATTTCCTCGCTGCCTAGCAGCAGAAATTCCGTGCGGTAAAGCCCCACGCCCTTGGCTCCGCTGCGTTTGACCAAAGGCAATTCTTCGACGATTTCGATGTTGGCGGAAACAGTGAGCGGTCGGCCGTCGATCGTCTCGGTGGCATCGCCACGCTTGGCATCCACCAGGCTGCGAACCCGCGCCTTTTCGTCATTCAATTTGCGGTACCGCGCCAGCGTTTCTTCAGTCGGATAAAGAATCAGCTTGCCGGTGTAACCATCAAGAATCGCCGGCGCGAGGGCAGTCATGTCGATCACCGCGCCCTCAAGACCAACGATCGCCGGCACACCAAAAGCACGGGCAAGAATCGCCGTGTGGGAATTCACACTGCCCTGCTCGGTGGCAAAGCCCAGCACCTGACCGCGGTTCATCGATGCGGTGTCGGATGGCGCCAAATCGTAAGCGACCAAAATGTGGCGACCGTCGGGCCCACCATGGCGGCTCTCGCCATCGGCCGAAAAATTCCGCAGCAGGCGTTGCGCGACATCCTCAAGGTCGGCCGTGCGCTCGCGCAAAAACGGATCGGGAATGCGCCGCATCGCCTCGAGGAAATTTTGCATCACCGCATAAAACGCGTACTCGGCATTTTGCTTGCGACTTGCGATCGCCGCCAAGACCCGCTCGACCAGCGAGCGATCCTCAAGCATCATCACATGGGCCTCGAAAATTCCGCTTTCATTGTCACCCGAAAGGTCCTCAAGCCGACCCTGCAACTCGACGAGCTGACGCTTGGTGGTCTCCAATGCATCGTTGAAGCGCGCCTGTTCGTGCTCCACCTCGGACTCGGCGATTTCATACACCTCCGGTGCCGAAAACCCGCGGGCGATGACATGCAAGGGAGCAATCGCGATGCCCGGGGACGCAGGAATCCCCTCGTAAACGGTCTCGATTTTCTCGTTCGGGTCATCCATCGGGTGAAGCCAAATTGCTTGCCCACCGCGCCGCGATCAAGACGCAAATTGCCCGATCCAATCACACGCGAAGGATGGGCTTGCGCGGCCGCACGCCAAAGCGGATCTTCCATCCATGTCCTCACTCGTCAAAGCCCTCTCCGCCATCGGCACCGGCCTCTTCGCTGCCAACGCCGCCGAACCTCTCGCCATCGGCGCCAAGCTCCCACAGGTTTCGCAGAAAAACCAGGAAGGCATCAACATCGCGCTCGCCGAACATGGCGCCAGCGGGTGGCTCCTCGTTTACTTTTACCCGAAGGCCGATACGCCCGGCTGTACAAAACAAGCCTGCAGCCTGCGCGATGCCTTTGCGACACTCACCGAAAAAGGCGTAAAGGTCCTCGGCGTCAGCAACGATTCGCCAAAGTCCCAAAAAGCCTTCCGGGAAAAATACCAACTGCCCTTCGATCTGCTCGCCGATGAAGACTCGACGATCGTCAAAGCCTTCAGCGTGCCGACCACAATGGGCTTCGCCAAACGCCAGGCCTTCCTCTTCAAGGATGGTGCGCTCGTGTGGGTCGACCTCTCAGCCTCGACCGAGCAACAGGCGGCCGATGTGCTCAAGGCGATCGAAGCAAAAAACTGAGCGGCATCAGGCGGCACACACTTCAACCGCAAGCTCGGGTTGATCTGATTCTTCATGTTGCGATGCACCGCGGCTGGCGATGAACTCATCGTACCGCACGAGTTCCATGCGGCCATCGTGGTGCTCGATGATCGCCGTGAGGCTCTCGACCCAGTCACCGGAGTTGAGATAGTGAACGCCACCCTCATTGCGATCCTCCGGCGCGTGGATGTGCCCGCAGATGATGCCATCGCAATTTTTCCTGCGGGCAAGGTTGCGCAACAACTCTTCGTAGCGATCAACGAAACACACGGCCGACTTGACCTTGGCCTTCACCTGCTTGCTGATCGAATAGTACTCCTTGCCACGCCATGCGCGCCATTGGTTGTAAACGCGGTTGATGCCAAGAAGCAGGTCGTAACCAACCGCACCTAGCACCGCGAGCCACTTGTGATTGGTGGAAACGCTATCGAAGCCATCGCCATGAATCACCAAATAGCGCCTGCCATCCGGCGTAGTGTGGATGTGCTCCTTCATCAGGCTCACGCTGCCAAACACCAGTGGCATAAACCGCTCGAGAATCTCATCGTGATTGCCGCGCAGATAAATGACCTCGGTGTGATCGCGTTCGGTCATTTTGAGGATCTTGCGGATCACGCGACTGTGACGCGAGGTCCACTGGCCACCGCGCCGCAACGCCCAGCCATCGATGATGTCACCATTGAGCACGAGCTTACGGCACTCGATGTGCTTGAGGAAAGCGACAACCTCATCAGCCTTGCTGTCGCGTGTGCCAAGGTGGATGTCGGAGAGAAACACCGTGCGGCATGAAAGTTTTTCACGCTTCGCCGGGCGTTTGATTTTCGCTCGTGCAACCGAACTCGCGGCCACCTCTTGAAAAATGCCCTCTAGCCCGCCTACTATTCGATCCCAGCCAAGCGACTCGACACTTCGCTGCGCTGCCATCCGCAACTCATGCGATGGCCCCATCCGCAGCGCACGCACGGCTTCAGCGATGAAAGCCTCACCATCGCCCTTTGCGACCTTGAGCCCATTGATGCCATGCTCCACATGTGAACGCGCGGCGGCATAATCATATCCCACACATGCCAAGCCGCTGGCCATGCCTTCCAGCAACACATTTCCAAAAGTTTCGGTTTCACTCGGAAACAACAACACATCGCATGAAGCATAATGTCGCGCGAGTTCCTCGCCGGCTTGCACTCCCGCAAAATGCACCCACGGCAATGCCACCTCAAGCTTCGGCCGCAATGGACCATCGCCCACCACCACACCACGCAGCTCCGGCACCTCGACCCTCATCCTTTCAAAAGCCGCCATCGCGAGATCAAAGTTTTTCTCCGCAGCGACGCGACCCACCATCACCACCACCGGCACATCCGGATCAGCCCCCCACGCACGCCTCAAGGCCTCACACCTCATGCCCGGCGAAAACAATGCGGTGTCGACCCCGCGCCCTAAAACATGCACCCGCGCCACACCCTCGGCCATGAGGCGGTCCGCCACCTCGCGCGATGGCACCACCGTGCGGTCGGCCCGCTGGTGAAACCGCTTGAGATACGACATCGCCAAGGGCCGCAACACACCGACACGATAACGATCCATGTAATCGTGAAAATGGGTGTGAAACCCACTCACCACCGGAATGCCAAGCGCGTTGGCAGCCTTCATCGCCGATTTTCCCATCAGGCTCTCCGTCGCGATGTAAATCACATCCGGCCGCCGCGCCATCCACCTCGTGCGAAATTCAAAGGGCTTGGGCAAACCCACCCGCACCGCCGGATACCCCGGCAGCGGCACTGCCACGGCCTGACTCTCCCCGCGCCCGGCGTTGAGCCCGGTATGTACGACATGCACCCGATGCCCTTTTTGCCGAAGCCCATCCCGCAAACGCCCCAAAGTCATCGCCACGCCATTGATGTCGGGCGTGAAGGTGTCGGTCAAAAATTCGATTCTCATGGTGTCGCAGAAACATTTCTTTGTTTCGCTTGAACACCATCAGCCACCCACCCGTGCCTCATCACTTTTGTTCATGTGACAATTCCGTCACATAGCCCCACAAGAATCACGCTCCTTCTCTCGCTTTGCGCAGATACTCGCAGATCAACGGAATTCTCGCACCGGCCGAAGGCATCTCGAGAAGCTGCTGACGCAAATCAGGATCATTCACGAACTGCTGACTCACGATGTCGGTCATCAAGCCCGGCTCTTCGGCACGATCCAACAAAGTAAATACTCCTTGCTGCACAGCCTCCGGCAAATCCTGGATGGCATCCTCAATCGCACCCCGCAGCGTTTTCATCGCCGCCCCCTCACCGCCCTCGGGTGTAAAAACCGTGATCAAGGGC
>JBKDYW010000273.1:0-14564 GCA_046308575.1 Verrucomicrobiota bacterium | reverse complement strand
CGGCCCGACATAGTCCCGCGCGTGCGGGCCGGGCGATTTGGCATACCGCGCCCGGTTTAACTTCGATGCCATGAGCGACACACCCTCTGCGACTGCGGAACTGAAATTGCCAAAGGACCTTGCTGCCGAAAAAGGCATGGTCAATGTACAGATCGACGGCGTTTGGCGCCAGTTTCCCAAAGGCACACGGATCATTGAGGCATGCCGCAGCGTCGGCAGCATCGTGCCCCACTACTGTTATCACCCGAAGCTCACTGCGCCCGGCAACTGCCGCATGTGCCTTGTGCAAACCGGCATGCCGCCGCGCCCCGCACCCGGCCAAGAACCCCAGCGCGATGAAAACGGCTACGAGCCGATCGGCTGGATGCCGCGGCCCGTCATCGCCTGCGCCAACACGGTCGCCGAAAACATGGGCATCCGCACCTCCGGCGAGCTGGTGGAAAAATGCCGCGAGGGCGTGATGGAATTTCTCCTCATCAACCACCCGCTCGACTGCCCGATCTGCGACCAAGCCGGCGAATGCCGACTCCAGGAACACTCGGTCGGCCACGGCCGCGGCGTCTCGCGCTTCATCGACATGAAGGTGAAAAAACCGAAAAATGTCGATATCGGCCCCCGCATCCGTCTCGACGACGAACGCTGCATCATGTGCAGCCGCTGCATCCGCTTCATGGATGAAGTCGCCGGCGACCCAGTCCTCGGTTTCACCCAACGCGGCACCCACACGACCCTCACCGTCCACCCCGGCCGCCTGCTCGACTCGAACTACTCGCTCAACACCGCCGATATCTGCCCGGTCGGCGCGCTCACATCGAATGATTTCCGTTTCCAAATGCGCGTGTGGTTCCTCAAGGAAACACCAAGCATCGATGTCAATTGCGGCACCGGCACCAACATCACCATCTGGACCCGCGGCAACAAAATCCACCGCATCACCCCGCGCCAAAACGACGAGGTGAATTCCTGCTGGATGCCGGATTCACACCGCCTCAATTTCCACTACATCGATGGCGAAAATCGCCTATCGCAGCCGCTCGCAAAAAATGCCTCCGGCCTTCACGAGCCGACGACATGGAGCGCCGCACTCGCAAGCGCCGCCTCGTCAATCAAGAGCTTTTCGCCCGATCAAATCGCCGTCATCGCCTCCGGTCGCATGACCAATGAGGAGCTCTTCCTCGCCCGCGCGCTTGCGGAAAACATCGGCACCCAGCACCTCTCGATCGTCCCAAGAACCGGCGAAGCCGACCACTTGCTCATCGCCGCCGATCGCAACCCAAACACCACCGGCGCCAAGCTGGTTTGGGAAAACAGCGACCCAAGCTTCAAGCTCGATTCGATCCGCAGCGCCGTCGGCTCGGGCGACATCAAGGCCCTCATCGTGCTCGGCGAAGACCTCGTCACCGATGCAGGATTCAGCGGCGATGACCTTTCAAAGCTCGGCCTTCTCGTGCAGCTTCACACGCTCGCCAACCCGACCGCATCGCGTGCACATTTCGTGCTGCCCACCGCCGCTTTCGCCGAAAAACGCGGCTCGATGGTGAACCTCTCCGGCCGCCTCCAACGCCTCAACCGCGCGGTCGAGCCGACCGGCCAATGCCGCGACGATTGGGAAGCGATCCGCGACCTGATCTGCGTCATCACCGGCGACAAACACGAGATCCATCACATCGAGGATGTCTTCAAGTCGATTGCGGAAAATATCCAGGCTTTCCAAAATCTCACCCTCTCCAAAATCGGCCATCAAGGGACTCAAATCACCGAGACCGGCCACAAAATTCCTCTTCTAGAAAACGAACGCGCCCGCAAGGCGGCGGGCCAAATCAACGGCTAATCTCGCACCACACACCATGCCGGACATTCTCTTCCAACTCGCGATCATCCTCACCAAGATCGTCACGCTCACCTTCATCGTGGTGCTGCCGCTGGTGCCACTTTCGGTGTATTTCGAACGCCGCTTTTCTGCGATCATCCAGGACCGCGTCGGCCCGAACCGCGTCGGCATCCCGCTCTCGCTGCTGGGATTCAAGAAGGACTTTCACATGTTCGGTCTCGTCCAACCGATGGCCGACGGACTGAAACTTTTCCTCAAGGAAGACTTCACGCCCGCCCATGTGCGCAAGGCATTCTACTGGCTTGCTCCGGCGCTCACCGTCATTCCCGCGCTCATCACCGTCTGCGTCGTGCCCTTCGGTTCGCCGATCTCGATTCTCGGTCACGCGGAAAAACTCGTGATCGCCGACATCGATGCCGGCCCGCTGTTTGTTTTCGCGATTTCATCACTCACGGTCTACGGCATCACCCTCGCCGGATGGTCGTCGAATTCCAAGTTCCCATTCATCGGTGGCGTTCGCTCGACCGCCCAGATGATCTCCTACGAAATTTCGCTCGGCCTCTCGATCATCCCGGTCCTGCTCTCCTTCGGTGATTTGAATCTTTCAAAAATCGTCCAGCACCAAGCCGACAACGGCTGGCTTCTCATGCCATTCTGGAAGGACGGAAAAATCGGCCTGCCCGATCTACAAACCGCGATGTTCTGGATCCCTGCCTTCATCGCATTCCTGATCTTCACCGTTTCGATCTTCGCCGAAACCAACCGCATGCCCTTCGACCTCCCCGAGTGCGAGACCGAACTCGTCGGTGGCTATCACACGGAATACTCGTCGATGAAGTTCGCTCTGTTTTTCATGGGTGAATACGCCGCGATGGCGATCGGCTCGGCGCTCATCATCACGCTCTTCCTCGGTGGTTGGTCGGTCGGCTTCGGGCTCGATCAATACATCAGCCAACTCCACATCGGATCCTTCCACTTCGGCGGACTCATCCACATGGGCTGCTTCCTCACCAAGCTGCTCGCCTTCATCCTCTTCTTCATCCTCGTACGCTGGACCGTGCCGCGCTTCCGCTACGATCAACTCATGAAACTCGGTTGGGTGATCTTCTTCGAAGCGGCACTCATCAATGTCTTCCTCGCCGCGCTGATCATTGCAGCACCCTCGCTCTCCACCCCGATCATCGCCGCCGGCGCGATCCTTCTGGCCGTCGTCACCGGCGCCATCATCTGGGTCGCAAAAGTTTCCGAAGACCAACCCAAACCGCTGCGCGCCTAAGCCCTTTATCCAATCCTCACCACGCAATTCCATGGCCGTCGTCAAACTCCAACGCCCTCAACTCAAGCTCGGTGAGAAGATCTACTTCGGAGCACTCGTCAAAGGCTTCATCCTCACCCTCGGCCACGCGATCCGCTCGCTGCGCGGAAAATCGGTGGGCGCCAAAGACCTCGAATCATCCGGCCTCGGCGTGACCATGCAGTTCCCCGAGCAACGCTGGGATTCGCACCTGCCCGATTACTACCGCGGCGCGCCTGCACTCGTCACCGACGAGCAAGGCCGCGAACGCTGCGTCTCGTGCCAACTCTGCGAATTCATCTGCCCACCCAAAGCGATTCGCATCACCCCCGGCGAAATCCCCTCCGACGACCCATGGGCCAAAGTTGAAAAGCGCCCAAAGGAATTCGAGATCGACATGATCCGCTGCATCTACTGTGGCATGTGCGAAGAAGTCTGCCCCGAACAGGCGATCTACCTGCGCAAGGACTACCTCATCACCGGCCTCAAACGCGCCGACATGCTTCACGACAAAAAGAAACTCTACGAAATCGGCGGCATCCGCACCGGCCTCGTCAACAAATGGAATGAGTTGAAATAAGGGACATCTTCGTTTCGAATTTAGAATTTAAGATTTAGAGCTTAATCCAATGCCTTCCTATATTTTTTGGCTTTTTTCCACCATCATGCTCATCGGTGGTGCGGCGGTGATCGCGTTTCGCAACCCGGTCTCAAGCGCGCTCTCAATGGTCACCTGCTTCGTAGGCCTTGCAGGGCTTTTCATCGGCCTCAGCGCCTTCTTTGTTGGGATCATCCAAATCCTCGTCTACACCGGCGCGGTGATGGTGCTCTTCCTGTTCATCATCATGCTGCTCGACCTCAAGGATGAGGAAAAGCGCGCCCGCGGACTCGCCCCACTCGCCGCAGGCCTCGCGCTGGTAGTTGCATTTGTCGTCCAACTCGTCGGCATCCTCTCGCAATCGGCTGACAAAACCGCGCCCGATCTCGACAAGCAAACCCTCACCAATGCCGCTGCCCAATTTCCCAAGGACAGCAAAATCGCCGAAGCCCTCACCGACGGTCGCCTGCCCGACATCCACCTCATCGGTCACACGCTCTTCACCCAATACAACCTTCCGCTCCAACTCCTCGGCGTCCTCCTTCTCGTCGCCACCATCGGCGTGGTCACCCTCTCGAAGCGCCAGGCAGACTGAAGTTAAACGTTAAGAGTTATTCGTTAATGGCAAAAATACCGCACCACATTCCTCTGCCAATTCTTCCCCAATAACTTTTAACCAATAACCCAATAACTTTTAACCACCCATGCCCACCCTCAACGACTACCTCCTCGTCTCCGGCCTGCTTTTTGCCATAGGCCTCGCGGGCGTGGTGCTGCGCCGCAACATCATCATCGTCTTCATGTGCCTCGAGCTGATGCTTAGCGCGGCCAACCTCAGCCTCGTCGCGTTCTCACGCTTCAACACCATCAACGGCCTGCCCGACTACAACGCACAGATGCTCGTCTTCTTCGTGATCACCGTCGCCGCCGCCGAAGTCGCCGTCGGCCTCGCCATCATCGTCGCTCTCTATCGCGCACGCCAAACCATCCACACCGATGAACTCACAAGCCTGAAAGGCTGAAGAACATCGAACATTGAACACCCAACATTGAACATCGAAGGAAGAAAATTCAAATAGCCCATTTTCAGCAGAAGCCCTTCCTAGATCACATTTCCTTTCCCATGAACCTGCATTGGCTACTTCTTTTCCTTCCACTCGCGGTGGCGGTGATCAACCAACTCGCGCTGCGCCGCGGGCCGATCGCGCCGTGGCTCTCGACCGCTTCGGCGATCGCCACACTCGTCATCTCACTGCGCCTGCTCGGTCAGTCCGGCACCTTCAACTTCGACTGGGCCACCATCGGTGACCTTCACCTGCAAATCGGCATCAAGCTCGATCAACTCTCGACCGGCATGATGACGGTCGTCACCGGCGTCGGCGCGTTGGTTCACATTTTCTCGCTCTCCTACATGAAGGACGACGCGGCGAAAAACCGCTACTTCACCGGACTCTCGCTCTTCATGTTTTCGATGACCGGCATCGTGCTGTCGTCAAATTTCATCATGACCTTCATCTTCTGGGAACTGGTCGGCCTCAGCTCCTACCTGCTGATCGGACACTGGTACCACAAGGACTCGGCCGCCGATGCCGCGAAGAAGGCCTTCCTCTGCAACCGCGTGGGCGACTTCGGATTCATGATCGGAATCCTGATGCTCTGGGGCATCACCGGCACGCTGGCATTCGATGAAATGAAAGTCCCTGCGGAAATTTCCGCCGGCGTGCTCTCTGCCGCGGTCCTCTGCATCTTCTGCGGCGCGGTCGGCAAATCGGCCCAGCTGCCACTCCATGTCTGGCTGCCCGATGCAATGGAAGGCCCCACTCCGGTGTCGGCACTCATCCACGCCGCGACGATGGTCGCCGCCGGCGTCTACATGCTCTTCCGCCTGCAACTTTCACTCGGCTTCGAAGTCTTCGAAGGACTGCAAGCCAGCGCCGTCATCGCATGGACCGGCGGCATCACCGCACTCGTCGCCGCACTGATGGCCGTGCAGCAGGATGACATCAAACGCGTGCTCGCTTACTCGACGCTCTCGCAGCTCGGCTACATGGTCATGGCGGTCGGCCTCGTTTCCGGCGAAGCGGGCATGTTCCACCTCTTCACACACGCATGGTTCAAGGCCCTGCTCTTCCTCGGCTCCGGAGCGGTCATCCACGCCTGCCACCACGAACAAAACATCTGGAAAATGGGCGGACTGCTGAAAAAAATGCCGCTCACCGGGATCACCTTTTTCCTCGGATTTGCCGCGCTCATCGCCGTGCCCTTCACTTCGGGATTCTTCTCGAAAGAATTGATCCTTCATGCGGCGCACGAAAAACAAGCGGCCCTGTTCTGGATCGCCGCCATCGTCGCGGTGCTCACGCCATTTTACATGACGCGACTCTTCATCGTCGCCTTCCTCGGCAAGCCACGCTCGGAAAATTCCGATCACGCCCACGAAGTTGGCCCGCTGATGCTGCTGCCGCTCATCCTGCTCTCCGTCCTCGCGGTTGGTGCCGGCTACGGCTTTGCCCACAAACTCGCCCCCGCCGTCCCCGAACACGCCGGCGAGTTTCATGTGAACTTCCTCTTCTGGGTGTCGGTCACCGCACTCGTCGTCGGCGCCGGATTCGCGCTGCTTCTCTACACCGGCAAGGACAAGGACCCACTCTCAGTCCCTGTTTTGAAAAACCGTTTCTACATCGATGGCCTCTACGACAACTTCATCGTCCGCTATTTCCAAGACGGCCTCGCCGCGATCGTGCACTTCTTCGATGAACTCATCATCAACGGCCTGCTCGTCGGTGGCATCAGCCGCGGCGCGGTGAGCGTCGGCAACCTTTTCCGCAAAGTGCAATCCGGCCAACTCCAAGGCTACGCCTTCGCCATCGGCATCGGCGCCGCCCTCGTGGTCTACTTCACGGTCTTCTTCTGATCCAAGGCAACCCGTTCACCCACCCCCATGCTTCCCATCCTTGTCTTCCTGCCGATCGCGGCCTTCATCGCGATCCTCCTTCGCGCACCGGCACGCTTCACCGCCATCGCCACATCCGTGGCCAACCTCGCACTGGGCATCTGGGCCGCCGCGACATGGCAAAACGAATGCTGGAATTTTTCACTGCCCGTTCTCGAAAAGCCCGCACTCAACCTCGCCTTCGGCATGCCCGATGGCATGAGCGCCGTGATGATCCTGCTCTCGGTGATTGTCACCCTCGCCGCCGTTCTCACCACCAAGGCCCCCGCCGGCAGCGAGCGACTCCACTACGGATCCTCATTGCTCATTTCCGCCGGCGCGCTCGGTGCCTTTGCTTCAACCGACCTGTTCTTTTTCTACGCCTTCCACGAACTCGCGTTGATCCCGACCTTCATCATGATCGGACTCTTCGGTCGTGGCGACCGTCGTGAAGCGGCATGGAAAATCACCATCTACCTCGGCGTCGGATCGATCGTTCTCCTCGCGGGTCTGCTCTGGCTCTCGAGCCTCACCGGCACCCTCGACATGAACAAGATGATCGCCGCCGCCGGCACGATCGACCCCTCCGCGCAAAAGGGCATCGCTGCACTCCTTCTCATCGGCTTCGGCACTCTCGTCTCGCTCTTTCCTTTCCACTCGTGGGCCGCGCCAGCCTACGCAAGCGCGCCCGCACCCGTTGCAATGCTGCACGCCGGTGTGTTGAAAAAATTCGGCCTCTATGGCCTGCTCCGCCTCGCCATCCCGCTCCTGCCCGATGGCCTCCAGGCATGGCTCACGCCATTGCTCGTCCTGCTGCTCGGCAACATCCTCTGGGTCGGCCTCGTCACCATTTCGCAAAAACGCCTCGATGGCATGCTCGGCAACTCATCGGTGATGCACATGGGCTACATCTTCCTCGCAATCGCCGCACTCATCGCCATGCCTTCCAACCCGCTGGCAAAACCCGCCGCGGTCTTGCTGATGTTTGCCCACGGCATCTCCATCGCCTTGCTCTTCGGCCTCGCCGACCGCATCGAACGCAGCACCGGCTCGCTCGACTTCACCGACCTCGGCGGACTCGCCAAATCCGCCCCATCGCTGGCCTTCCTCTTCGGCATCGGCGCGATGGCATCGATCGGCCTGCCAGGCCTCGCCAACTTCGCCGGCGAAGTGCTGGTCTTCCTCTCCACCTTCCAAAACTACAACGGCACCGCAGGCCTCAACCCCGTGCAAATCACCTGCATCCTCGCGATCTGGGGCGTGGTGATCTCCGCCGTTTACATGCTCCGCGCCTACCGCAGCGTCTTCCACGGCCCCAGCGTCAAGGCCACCGAGTCTGCCGCCGATCTCACCATCGCCGATCGCATCCCCGCGCTCTTGCTCATCCTTTCCCTGCTCGCTGTTGGTCTATATCCAAATCTTCTGCTGAATCTTCTTCGCTAACAGATCCGACCGATCCGCCCCGTCTGTCCAATCCGACCGATCTTACAAATTCCACCCATGCCCGCCTACTACTTGGAAGCCCTCACCATCACGCTCGGCCTCATCCTGCTCATGGCCGAGGCCTTCGTGCCTTCAAAGTCCAAAGCATGGGTCGGCATCCTCGCCGCTCTCGGGCTCGCCGCCATCCTCGGCCTCACGACGATCGCGATCGGACCCGAGGCAAAGCCCGATGCCGCATGGGCAAAATGGCCGCTGTGGAATTTCTATCAGTTCGACTCGCTCGCCATCTTTTACAAAAGCTTCGCCCTCGTCTGCACATTGCTGGTCGTGCTTTTGAGCATCGACTACCGCAGCATCCTCGCCCGCTTCACCGATCATCCGGGCTCTGAAAACGGCACCGGCGAATACTACGCGCTATCGGTCTTCGCCTGCGTCGGCATGATGATGCTGGCCTCGGCCAAAGACCTCGCCGGCGCCTTCGTTTCACTCGAACTGGTCACGGTCACTTTCTACATCCTCGTTGCCTACATGCGCCGCAACATTGGCTCGCTCGAAGCCGGCGTAAAATACCTGATCCTCGGCGCGCTCAGCACCGGCTTCCTCGTCTATGGCATCGCATGGGTCTACGGCGCCACCGGCACGATGAGCCTCGCGGCCCTTCCATCCTCAATCGCCAACCTCCAATCCACCACGCCTCTTCTCTTCGGCATCGCGCTCATCATGCTCGGCCTCTGCTTCAAAATCGGCGCGGTCCCCATGCAGGTCTGGATCCCCGATGTCTATCAAGGCGCACCCACCCCCACCACCGCCTTCCTCTCGGTCGGCTCCAAAGCCGCAGGCTTCATCCTCACGATTCGTTTCCTCGAGCCACTTCTCGCCAACCCCGCCACCAGCGGCCCCATCCTCAAGCTGCTTTTCATCCTCGCGATCGCAACACTGATCTTCGGCAACCTCGCCGCCATCCCCCAAACGAATTTCAAACGCCTCCTCGGCTACTCATCGATCGCACACGCCGGATTCCTGCTGCTCGCCCTCGCGACTGGCCAAGCCGAAACGGCCGACGCACCCGGCGCGATCACCGTGGTCTCATTCTACCTCGCGACCTACCTGATCATGACGCTCGGCGTCTTCTTCATCCTCGCGCAAGTTCGCATCCAACGCGACGGCGAACGCATCCACGATTTTGCCGGACTCGGAAAATCCAATCCACTGCTCGCCACCGCGCTCACGATCCTGCTCGCCGCACTCGCCGGCATCCCGCTCACCGCCGGCTTCATCGGCAAATTCATGGTGTTCTCCCTCGCCATCAACGCCGGACTCTGGTGGGGCGTGGCCGCTGCCGCGATCGGCGCCGCCGCCGGTTTCTATTACTACTTCAACACCATCAAGGCGATGTGGTGGACCGATGCCACCAACACCACTCCGGTCACGCTTCCCGCCATCAGCAAACTCTGCGTCGCCACACTCACCGTCGCGACCCTCGTCTTCGGCTTCTGGCCGCAACCGATCCTCGCGCTGCTGCGCTGATCGACGAATCGCGCATCGCGCAGAGAATGTTTGACGCTCCAGCACCTGCCAAAATTTCTGTGGTCCCGTACGGTTCAAAGTCCGCACTTACACGCCACAATCATAGCTTAACCACTGACCCGATTTTCGGGGCCTAGCTCAAAGGGCCAAGATGGCGCTATCGATCTTGAAATCCAAGGACTGACCCTGGTTATTTGCTCGGTCGCCGACACGGTTACATTTTTCCTTTGCGCGGTTCGGCACTTCAAGTTACGCTACGTCCTGCATGAAAAAGCAAATTGCTAGCATTAAGGCAGTCTTTATTTTGGTGGCGGGAACGGGTTTTGCCCAGACCACGGTTCTGAACGGGACGAGCGGTAACGCGACGAATAGTAGCAATTTTTCCACCGGAACCAGCGGGAGCGGCATCACCCTGAGCCAGGAATTTTTCGCCGAGTATCTCATCGTGGGCGGGGGTGGCGGTGGGGGTGGCGGTGGTTACAATGGAGGGGGCCTTGCCGGTGGCGGCGGCGGTGGAGAGGCCGGAGTGGTGAGCGCTGGATCTAGTTCAATTACCTCCGGAAGCTACAACATTGTAGTCGGCGCGGGCGGTTTAGGCGGTGGGGGAGGACAGGAGGGAAGCTGGTGGAATGGTGACTTTGGGGCATATGGATCCAGCTCTTCCGCCTTCGGCGTCACCTCGGCCGGCGGATCAGGTGCTTGGGGAGCTGCAATGGACACTTCCACCACCTGGTCGGATGGAACGGGTGGATGGGGAGCTTGGAACCGCTCCAACAGCGGAGGAGCTAAATCCAGCTCTGTTGGTGGCGGGGGTGGTGGCGGGGCTGGCTCTTTTGGAGTAGGCGGAGCCGCTTCGGGCTCGACGGGCGGGGTCGGGGGCACTGGGACCACGGATTCCTTGACGGGAAGCTCGCAGACTTATGGCGTCGGCGGTGCCGGTGGGACTGGAAATTCATCCAACGTGGTCGGCGCGACCGGGGCAGCCAACACCGGCAACGGAGGTGGTGGTGGCGGCGGTACCAGCAGCGGAGCCGCCAAATCCGGGGGGGCGGGTGGTTCGGGTCTCGTGGTGGTTCGCTACGCAGGATCGCAAGCCGGCACCGGCGGCACAATTTCAGCAGGTTCGGGTTCGGCTGCCGGCTACACGCTTCACACCTTCACCAGCACCGGAACCAACGCCCTGAACCTTTCCGGCCTGAACCTGGATACGCGGCTGAAAACGACCCTGACCGGAGTCATCTCCGGCAGCGGCAACCTGACTTACAACGGCCCAGGCACCCTCACGATCGCCGCCGCCGCCACCCACTCCGGCGGGACCACCGTCAACGGCGGCACGCTGCAGGTGGGCGTCGCCCCGACCTGGGGCACCAGCATGCTGGGCACCGGCGCCATCACCGTCAACGGGGCCACCCTCCAGGCGCTGAATCACCACCAGTTCGGCTACGCCGCGGGCACTCAAAACTCGCTGACCATCAACGACGGCGGCACCCTCGCCAGGGGCGCGTACGACCAATTCATCGGCACGCTGATCCTCAACGACAACGCGAGCATCACCAGCTCCAGCGGTTACATCGGCTTGGCCAACGGCAGCCTGACCTACAACGGCAGCTCGGCCTCGAAACAGGCAATCATCGCATCCAACGTTCAACTGAGCAACACTAGCGACGCGGTCAACGCGACCATCACGGTCAACGGCACCAACACCTCGGGCGACCTCGTCATCAACGGCGCCATCTGGCGGGACGGCGCGGGCCTGACCAAGGCCGGTACCGGGACGCTCGTGCTGAACGGTGCCAACAGCTACACCGGTGGCACCACCATTTCGGCAGGGCGTTTGATCGGCACGAGCTCCAGCCTCCAAGGCGCGATTGCAAACAATTCCGCGTTGGAATTTGCGCAGACCAGCTTAGGAACCTACTCCGGCAACATGGTCGGCAGCGGATCATTAACGAAAACTGGCGCCGGCAAGCTGATCATTTCCGGCAACAACACCTACACCGGCGCCACCGCAGTCAACGATGGCTCCCTGGCGGTCAACGGGTCGCTTGGCAACACCGCTGTGTCGGTGGGCAGCAATGCGACACTTCAAGGCAGCGGCAGCATTGGCGGCTCTGTGACGATCACCTCCGCGGGCACACTCAGCGCAGGTAACAGCATCGAAAGTCTTGCGATGGGCACGCTGACCCTTCAGTCGGGCGCTAACTTCATTCAAGAGGTGGATAGCAGTGCGACAGTGGGCACTCAGGCCGACCTCGTGGTCGTGAACGGAAATCTCAACATTGCCAACGAAGCCGTCGCATTGACGCTTACCGATCTCGCTGGATCATGGAACTGGGTGAATGACACCAAGTTTACCATGATCAATTACAGCGGCACCTGGAATGGCGGGCTCTTCGTGTGGAATGGCGATGTTCTGGAGGATGACTCCAACATCATCATCGCGGATGGCAAGGGCTGGAGGATCAACTACAATGATACGACCGGTGGTTCCAACTATAGCTCGGAGCAGACCCTTTCGAAGTTTGTGACGCTGACGGCTGTTCCCGAGCCCACGGTTGTGACGCTTGGTGGTCTTGGTGCGCTGCTCCTGCTGCGCCGCCGCAGGGCATAAGCCTCCCGTTTGGCTTCATCAAGGGGCTAATGTTTTTCAAACAAGGGTCATCCGTGAGGGTGGCCCTTGTTGCGTTTGGGGATAGGGTAATTGGAAAAAGCTGAAAGGCTGAAAGAACAAGCCGCTTCTTCATTGACAGGGACCTTTGTCCCCAAAGGTCCGTTCATGCAATGAATCTCCCCGGCATCAAAAAAGCCGCCCGGTTTTCCGAGGTGGCTTTGGAATGAATTGTGGCGGCGATCAGTGAGTGGTCGCCGCGTGAATGAATGAGTGGAAGAGCGGCGACCGGTGATCGCCGCCACAAAATAAAGGGACAGACCTTTTATCAGAAAGTCACTCGGGCATGGTTGTGCGCTTACTCGAGCGGTCCTTTGGGAGTGTTTTTTGCCGCTCATTCTATCCAAAATTCCCATTTTGATCGAAAATCGCCAAACTGCTAGCACCTTAAATCATTTCGCTTTCATTTTGTCTGGGAAATTGAACGGCGGTCGAAAACGACGGCTGCCTGGTTACCTTCGACCAGCACATCCCCCTCCGTGCCGTGCCGAAAGCCACGACCGCCCATCTCATCGTTATTTAGAGCAGTTTGCTAAAAGGTGTAGCCGGTGGAGCGAGAAGATTTTGGCCAGGGCAAGGCGTTGCGATGAAGTGGATAGACATCCACGACTGACTTGTCCGCCATAGCTCGCAGAGCGACGGCGGAACGACAACGCAGCCATGGACAAAATCTTCCGCTCTTTTTGAAGACTCGGCGAAGCCGCAAATTTTCCACACCTAACCCCAACCACCGGCTACAGATTTGAGCAAAATGCTCTAAAGCTCAGCGATGACTGTGCTCGGAGCATACTCCGTGACAAGCGCGGCTATTCGCTGTAGGGCCTGATTCGGCTCAGTTGCTTTCATTCTGTGATCGGCTTCATATGTTCCGACATTTCTATTGTCCTCTTCTCTATTCTGGATCGTTCAGCGGCGAATACAATAGCGTGTGTTTTTGTTGCTTCCTGTGCGTTCACAATGACGCCATTGGATGAGTCGTGTATGGCGGAAAGCCAGTTTGCCACAATCTCCCTGTCTTCAGGGTGGTAGGAATCAGTCGGCTGAATACGGATGATTTCTGGTTTGGGATTTGAAAATTTCCTGATCGTGACGCTCCCCAATGCCTCGTCGAAGAGGAGTTCACCTTCGCTGCCTTGCAGTCGGGTTCTTCTTCCATGGGTAGCGGAATACCCGGTCATCGTGCATGTTGCGGTAGTTCCGCTTGCAAACTCCATCGACACAATCTGGTGATCCACAACATCATTGTCTGCTTGCCAGACGCAGGCACCAAATGGCCCGCGTCTAACCACTTCGAGACGATCCTCTCTGGTGTATGTATCTCCGAGATCCTGTATGCGATCTGTTAAATCCCCATCGACGTAGAGTCGTAGGGCCGAATAAGGACAGGTGTTAAGAATCAGGCAGTCGTCTAGACAGCGTTTTCCGCTGCCCTTCGGTGCCTGAGATGGTTTGAAGTAGCCAAGGGAACCAAAAGAAGAAACGCGAGAGCACGGCTCATTAACCAGCCAAGCCACAAAATCTATGTCATGGATACACTTGTGAAGGAGAAGAGATGTGTTGTTCGCCTCCTTAGCCCAGCGCCCACGCACATAGTTGTGCGTGAACCTCATGTGGCCAATTGCCTCCATATGCTCGACATGGATGAGCCGTCCAATGAGACCGTCCTGCACGATCTGTTTAATTCGACGAAAAGCCTCCATATATCTGAGCGTGTGACAGACGGAAACAATTACACCTGCCTGCCGTTGCGCTTCCTCAATAAGGAGGCAATCCTGTAATGTGTTGGCCAGTGGCTTCTCGACCAAAACGTGGCACCCGCGACGCAAGCAGGCAAGCACGGGAGCCGTATGGAGGTTATCCAGTGTCGCTATGATTGCGGCGTCAAACACCAAATCGCTGTTACACAGATCCTCCCATGAGGTGAACTGCGCTCCGTTAGGCAGGTCGTGGGCCTGCGCGAAACATCTTCTTCGTTTGTCATCGGGCTCCGCCACCGCCACGACCTGAGCCGGCTGCATACAGTAGGCCAATTGCTGTGCGAGGTGGCCTCCGCGAACTCCAGCAGCAATAACGGCAACCCTGATTACCTCGTTTGTTTTTTTACCGCTCATCATATTACACACAACGCCAGTGGCCGCCGCCTAAAAAACTGGTCCAAGCTGAGTGAGAGGATTTGAATTAAAACGAATCCGAAATCATGAAGCAAAAAAGACACACACCAGAAGAAGTGATCCGATTGTTGCGCGAGTGCGAAAGTAGCCCATTGAGTCA
>JBKDYW010000272.1:0-2324 GCA_046308575.1 Verrucomicrobiota bacterium | reverse complement strand
CTGCTCGGCCAACTCGCCAACGGACTTGCGCCCGATCCGCTCACCTCGGTCTACCTCGCCTTGCCGCGCAGCACTCCGGTGCTGATCGCCCCCGCGATGAACGGCAAAATGTGGCAGCACCCTGCGACCCAACGGAATGTCGCGCAGTTGAAAAAGGATGGATGCCACTTCATCGATCCCGCCGAAGGCGAGCTCGCCTGCGGCTATGAAGGCATCGGACGGCTGGCCGCCATCGAGGACATCCTCGCCTGTGTCGCGGCGATCACATCCTGAGCTCGAGCCGCCGCCTCTCGCGCAACCCAAGTTTTTTGCGCAAAGTTTTCCTATCCCATCGCTTTGCAGGTTGCGGGAACCACCCGGCATGGCACACTCATGGCACCATCACTCATGACTCCAGAAGATCTACAAAAACAAATTCAGGAAACCAGCCCGTGGATTCAGTCGGTCCGCGATGAAATGGCACAGGTCCTTGTCGGCCAAAGCCAGCTTGTCGACCGCCTACTGATCGGCCTGCTTTGCAACGGCCACATCCTGCTCGAAGGCGTTCCCGGCTTGGCTAAAACGCTCGCGGTGAAAGCACTCTCCGGCTCGCTCTCGACCACCTTCTCGCGCTTCCAGTTCACGCCCGACCTCCTCCCCGCCGACCTCGTCGGCACGATGGTCTATCACCCACAAATCACGAAGTTCGAACCGAAGCTCGGCCCGATCTTCAACAACCTCATCCTCGCGGATGAAATCAACCGTGCTCCGGCCAAAGTGCAGTCCGCTCTGCTCGAAGCCATGCAGGAACGCCAAGTCACCCTCGGCGACAAATCCTACCCGCTGCCCGAGCCATTTCTCGTGCTCGCAACCCAAAACCCGATCGACCAGGAAGGAACCTATCAACTCCCTGAAGCGCAACTCGACCGCTTCTTACTCAAGGTGACTGTCGGTTATCCAACCAAGGACGAGGAACTCGCGATCCTCGAACGCATGGCGACCTCGACCAAGCCCTACGAAACCCAACCGGTCGCCACACCGGCGCAAATCGCCGCCGCACGAGACACGGTCAATCACATCCACATCGACCCGGCGATTCGCAAGTACATCGTGCAAATCATCCACACAACACGCTTCCCCTCACTCGTCGACGCAGGTCTCAAAAACCTCGTCCGCGCCGGTGCCTCACCACGCGGCACGATCAACCTCGCCCTCACCGCTCGCGCCCTCGCCTTCATGAACGGACGGGGCTTCGTCACGCCGCAGGATGTGAAGGACATGGCAGCTGATGTGCTTCGCCACCGCATTCTCCTCAGCTACGAGGCCGAGGCCGAAGAGGTCAGTGCCGACTCGATCATCGAACGCATCATGTCCAAGGTGCCGGTGCCCTGATCACCATGCTGACCGAGCAACAGATCGAGGAAATGATGGCGCGCGTGCGCCGTCTCGAACTCAAGGCGCGACGGCTCGTGCGCGAGTCGTTTTCCGGCGAATACCTATCGTCATTCCGCGGCCAAGGACTCGATTTCGATGACTTCCGCGAGTACCAGCACGGCGATGAAGTTCGCTTCATCGACTGGAATGTCACCGCCCGCATGAACCAACCCTTCGTGCGGAAATTTCGCGAAGAGCGCGAGCTCAGCGTGATCCTCGCGGTCGATGTCTCGGGCTCGACGGTCTACGGCAGCGAATCAATGAGCAAACGCGAGATCGCTGCCGAAGCGGCCGCGACGATCGGCTTTAGCGCGCTCAACAATGGCGACAAGGTCGGCCTGCTGATCTTTGCGGAAGAACCGATCATCTTCATCCCGCCGGAAAAGGGCACTCGCCACCTGCTGCGCATGATCCGCGAAATCCTCGTCGCCGATCCGCAACACACCGCCACATCGATCGCTGCCGCTTCGGATTTCCTCGTCCGCACGCTGCGCCGCAAGTCGCTCGTTTTCCTGATCTCCGACTTCATCGCGCCGGAACTCGACCGACCGCTCGGCAAACTTTCACGCAAACACGAAACCATCGCTCTCCGCATCACCGACCCGCTCGAATCAAAACTCCCACGCGCCGGCAAGGTCGTGCTGATCGATCCCGAAACAGGCCTGCAGTCACTCGTCAACACCAACAACCCGAACCTGCGCATGGGCTACGAAAAACTCACGCAACGACAAAACGAAGGCATCGAGAACTGCTTCAAAAAATACGCGATCGACTCAGCCACACTCGATACCCGCCACGACACCCTGCTCGGGCTTCATCGCATGCTCAAAAAACGCGCCCGCAAACGATCCCGCTGATGCCGGAAACCACTCCAAGCAAAAAATTTCAGCTGATGGAATCAAGCTCGGTCG
>JBKDYW010000271.1:0-3506 GCA_046308575.1 Verrucomicrobiota bacterium | reverse complement strand
GTGAGTCTTTACCCCCCTCGCCTATTCGACACCCTACATGGGGGGCAGTTACCATTTTTACGCCAAGATCGTTGGCGGTACTCTTTGGAAACACTCAAATAATCTTGGAAATGGGCAACTCAATTGCGAACAAAGAATCCCAACATCATGAAATTCAGCTCGCGCCACCTCATAGGACACGTTTCCAGCTTGATCCTTGCACTCGGCATTTCGGCATTCGCCGCACCTTGTGAGCTCGGCAAAGCCCTCGCTCCATTCTCTGCGAAAGATCAACACGATCAGGCCTTTGAATTCAAATCCGGCGCTCTTCGTTATCTCTTGGTGAGCCACGACATGGACACCGGCAAACGCGCCAATGCCGCTCTGCACGCCGCTGGCGCTGACTACTTACCAAGCAAGCGCGCGGCTTATCTTGCCAACATCTACGGCATGCCTGGCATCGGACGCGCCTTCGCACTTCCAAAAATGCGCAAATACTGCCACCGCATCATCCTCGGTGATGACGCGGAATTGATCACCCGCTTCCCCGAACAAAAGGGCAAAGTCACTGTGCTCACCCTCGACGGCGATAAGGTCGCCGCTATCCGATACTGGACTCCCGATTCCGAACCAATCGATTCACTGCTGAAGTGAAATGGTTAAAAGGCCTCTCGTTTTCTAAGTGAAAAACTGAAACCTGCTCCTTCTTATTTCTTTGGTTCCTCCTTAGTCTCCTCTTTTTTTGGAGCGACATTCTTTGGAGCTTCTTCCTTGGGTGCGATTTTCTTGAGGTATTTCTCGGGATTCCTATTGAACTTCGCTACACAAGGCTTGCAGCAAAATTTCACTTCTTGCCCATTGTGTATGATGGTGACCGGTGTACCCATGGATCCGAGCTTGTTGCCGCTGACGATGCAAACATCGGACGGATAAGGCTTCACTTCGGCAGCGGATGCCGCGCATGTGGCAAGCGCAGCAATGATAAATGTGGTGATTTTCGTTTTCATGATGTTTTTTACCTTTCAAAATAAAATACTCGTTAAAACAGTTTTTTCCAGCTCAAAGCATTACAGCAAGATCCCCTATTGAGTTCGCGCGTTTTTGCTTAGCATCAATCAGAAACGGAACCCAAGACCCGCGCCAAAGCCATGCTCGGAATGGTACTGGGTGATGAGTGAAAACCGTTTGCTGAGCAAGTATTCGGCCCCGGTAGTCCATTCCCACAAACTACCGCTGTCATATTGCACCCCAACAAACCATGAAATGCGGTCGGTGAGCTGCAGCGACTTTTCGAGGCCGACCCGCACATCGCCCTCACTATCGATCTGAACCGAACTGTGCACGAGATAAGGTAAGCGGTATTCGATGCCTCCAAAGGCCCGGTCTTCCTCATCCTCTCGATCGGTGAAGCGCCAACCGAGCAGCGTCGCCAAATCGGGATTGATCACACGCCGCCAAGCCACATCAGCCTCGTAATCAAATTCATGCTCATGCTCGTCATCATCATGGTGATGAATGCCGATATCCCAACTGCCATAGAAATCATTATGGGCATTCATCAGTGTCAGCATGCCCATGCTCATGTGGTTTTGAACCGAACCATCGACCATAAAAAAGAACGGATCGCGGGCATGCTCGCCGAGATTCGGGCGATGAGCCACACCCTGCACCTCATACGAAAACACCCGCGCCATGCCGGAATGCATGTGATACAGCAAATGGCAATGAAACAGCCAATCGCCTTGTTCATCAGCTTCAAACTCGATCGTTCTCCTGCCCATCGGCGGCACATCGACCGTGTGCTTGAGCGGCGCATCATTTCCCTGACCATCGACCACCCGGAAAAAGTGGCCATGCAGGTGCAGAGGATGATGCATCATTGAGTCGTTGATAAGCTCAAGCCGCAACACCTCGCCGCGCTTGATCTTGATAACCCCATCCTCAGCCATGGTCTTGCCATTGAATGACCAAACATAGCGCGTCATGTCGCCGCTGAGCCGAAGCTCGATCGTGCGTCGCGGCAATGAAGCAGCAAAGGCGGTCGAATCGACCGCACGCATCCGTCGATAAGGCGAAAGTGGGCGCTCCTCATCGCCAGTCGCTTCCTCCTCGTCCATCGCCGCCATCAGATGCGCGTCCATATTATAAAGCTCTGGCTTTGGTACATCCGTCGCGGTATAAGATTCGCCACTGCCAATCCACATTGAGGCATGACCCGTGCCATCCTGCGAAGTCGCACGAATTTCCCACCTTCCACTTTTCGGCACCGTCACCACGACATCGTAGGTTTCAGCCATGCCGATTAGCAGACGCTTGATTTGAAATGGCTTCACATCCTTGCCATCGGACGCGACGAGCGTCATCGGTCCCGTCGCCGATTGCAGGTAAAAATAAGTCGCCGCACCGGCGTTGATGAAACGCAACCTAACCCGCTCACCAGGCTTGCCCTTGAGATCGATCGATCTTTGGCCGTTCGCCAAAAATGCATCGTAGGCGACATCCGAGACATCCATTGCCGGCATGCGTGATCGCTCACGATCCCAAAAGTCCGCCAAAGATCCGGCCTTGGCAGCACCCAGCACACTTTGCGTCGCACCTTTGCGAAAGGCATACCAATCGCTTCCACGCATCAGCGAACGCATGACCTCATGAGGATTTTCTCGCGTCCAATCGGACAAGACCACGACATGGTCGCGCGAGGTTTTCACGCGTTCGCCACCTTTGGGTTCGATCACGATTGATCCATACACGCCACTCTGTTCCTGCAAGTCGGTGTGACTGTGATACCAATAGGTACCGGCCTGCCTGAGAGGAAATTCAAAGACCCGTGTCTCGCCCGCTTGGATCGGCGGCGTGGTGACGTATGGCACGCCATCCTGCGAATTCGGCACCAACAAGCCATGCCAGTGGATCGACGTCTCTTCACGCTTGAGCAAATTTTTTACGTGTATGCGTGCCGTGTCGCCTTCGCGAAATCGCAATGTCGGCCCCGGAATGCCACCATTGAGCATCAAGGCCCGCGACGGCTTAATTCCCGGCTCCGGCGACCAACGCGCCTCGGTAACCTGCAGTTCATACTCAACAACCCTCGCAAAAAGTACTCCATCCGTCATAAGAACGGAAAAAATGGAAGCAATCAGAGCGGCAAAAAACTTTTGCCTCACATCTCGAAACATGCGTTCAAGCTAACTCATAGCACCCGCTTGTCAAACGGAGGGCGGCAAACGAATCAGATCAAAACATCAAATAGCTATAAGAAAACAAAGCATATACAACTTTCCACTTTCAATCCCGATAACCCTCAAATGCGTAATCGTAAGTCCCGTGCGCTCCATAGTACGGCTGCTGCAGGGCTGGCATGGCCTCGCAACTTCCGCGCGCCATCTTTGCGCTTCGCGCTGAAGCGCTCCCTTGCGCCGGCGAAGGCTTCGTTGACAAATGCCTTGCTGCCAATCACCGCCCCATCGGTAAAATACCGCACGCGACAGCGCAGCATTACCGCCATGCCGAGGTCGGGCAACACGGTG
>JBKDYW010000270.1:0-3243 GCA_046308575.1 Verrucomicrobiota bacterium | reverse complement strand
CCCGAGATGCTCAAGAAGATGCCGGATGGTCCCGCCAAGGCTGCGGCTGCTGCGGAATACCGCAAGCTGATGGGTCAAAGCTATGTGGTTTTCTGCGAGATCGAGCAGGCGTTTCTCGCTGGCAAGATCGACCAGATCGAGGGGCTGATTGAGAACCTCAAAGCCATCAAGAAAACGGGTCACCAGAAATTTATCGAAGACTGAGCGGTGAAGCTCACTCGATGTCGAAGCGGGTGCCAAGTTTCACCTTCGAGTAGACGATGGGCATGACTGCGCGTGGTCCGCGAATGCAGGCGTGTGATGCTGGATAGCGCTTCACCGGGCCGATGTGGTGGCCAACGCCATCATTGGTGAGGCGCATCCAGTATTTCATCGGCGCACCCACGAAGCGTCCGCCTTCGGGAATGGTGTCGTTTATTGCATCGGCATCGCTGTTGATCACGCTGCCCGAGGCATCGTAAATTTTGCCGTAGCGGTTGGAGCTTTTATCGACGATTTTCTCGAGGATGTAGAATGTGCCGGTGGGGGTGGGGCGGCTTTTGACGCCCGAGCAGATCGGGTAGTCCATGACCAACTCGCCGTTGTTCATGAGCATCCCGCGTTGAGTCGCGAGGTTGATTTTGATGTGCGAGTTGCCTTCGTGGGTTTGCGCCAGCAGCTCGTCATTTTTCCAAACATTGTGGGTTTTCGGGTACGACGGCTCGGCTTTGAAATGCTCGTAGGTGCCGGGCGGGTGTGGATTCACCGGTTTGCTGCTGGTGACCGGGCCGATGGTTTTTTGATTCGCGCAACTTGCCAAAAGCAGAGCGATCAGGACAGCAACAGAGCGGAAGTGTGAGCGAAGGATTTTCATGGCGGCCCAATGGGTGGGAGGTGTGGATATCGGGAATCCCGCGCCTTTGCAACCTAGAAGGCTGAAGCGGTGGTGGCGGAGCTTTTTCCATTGCCCTGAATGGGCGATTCGCTAGGGTGTCCGTATTATTTGGGAAATGAGATGAATTCCGTGCTTGAAGCTCCTGTACTTGTTTTGAACCGGTTCTGGCAACCGGTTCATACCTGTTCGGTGAGGCGGTCCTTGCACCTTTTGTGCATCGGCCATGCGCAGGTGGTGCAGGTCGATGGCGAGGAGAAATTCAAGACCCACGACCTTGCTGGGTGGATCCGGCATTCGGCGATGGCGGCCGGTGCGCCAATGATTCGTGGGGCGAGGATTGCGCTGATGGTTCCGAAGATCGTGGTGCTCTCGATGTATGAGCGGGTGCCACGCTTGGAGGTGCGCTTTAGCCGACGCAATGTGTTTTTGCGCGACAAGTTCACTTGTCAGTATTGCACGAGGGTTTTTCCGGAGAGCCAGCTCAACCTTGATCATGTCACGCCACGCGACAAGGGTGGACGCACGAGTTGGGACAACATCGTGACATCGTGCTTCCGCTGCAACACGCGCAAGGCCAACAAGTTGCCGCATGAGGTGGGCATGCATCCGCGCAACAAGCCGTTTGCGCCGCGCTGGAGACCTCTCTTCGGGCTTCAGGAAAATGGCCTCGCCGACGAAAGTTGGGGTCAGTTCATCCGTCCCGAGCGTGACGAAACGCGGCTTTCGGCGTGAGTTTTCTCACTGCTCGGCCATGTGGTCGAGCAGGCGTTGGTTGAATTCATCGGCCATGTTGTAGCCGAGGCGGCGCAGTTGTTGGTCGAGTGCGGCGATGGTGACCATGCGTGCGGTATCGCGGCCGGGTGCGACGGGGATTTCCACATGCGTGACATGCTGACCGAGGATTTCGTAGGTTTTTTGGCGCAGGCCGAGGCGATCGACTTCGTTGAGGTCGGCGTGGGGTTTGAGGGTGACGACGAGGTCGAGGCGTTTGTCCGGCCTGATCGATGCGAGGCCGTAGAGGTTCGCAACATTGATGATGCCGATGCCGCGGATTTCCATGTAGCCGCGAGAGAGGTCGGGCGAGGTGGCGACGAGTTCGCCGCCGACGAGTTTGACGCGCACCATGTCGTCGGCGACGAGTGAGGCGCCGCGTTCCAGCAGGCCGATGGCGGTTTCCGATTTTCCCGAACCGCTTTTGCCGATGATGAGCACGCCGACGCCGCGCATGTCGACCATGCAGCCGTGGAGGGTGATGCTTGGAGCAAAGTCATGTTCGAGCAGGATGGTTGCCGCGTTGAGGAACTTCATTGTGACCTGCGAGGTGCGGAAAACTGGGATCGAGTGCTTGCGGGCCACGGCCATGAGCGGTTCGTCGAGGCTTGCCCCACGGGAGGTCACGATGCACGGGATGTCGCGTTCGCACATGTGCTCGAAGCGTTCGATGCGGACCTCATCGGGGAGTTTGCGCAGGTAGGAGAGCTCCGAGTTGCCGAGCACCTGGACGCGTTTTTTGGCGAAGTAGGAAAAGAATCCGGCGAGCGCGAGCCCGGGGCGGTTCATGGCGGGCTCGCTGATCGGGCGGTCGAAGCCGACGCGTTCGCCCTGCAACTCGAGGTCGAGAGCCTTGGCGTGGCTTTCGAAAAATTTACCCGCTGAAATCGAGGAGACTGTCTTGGGGCGTGCTGGCATCGGATCCATGCAAGCACAGTCGGGCCGCTGCGGCACGAAAAATTCCGGGGCAATCCGATAGGCGATGAATGGGGGTTATCACTGGAGAAGGGGTTGCGCGTCCGGTGAAAAATGCTACATAGCCGCCGAGCCATGCCGAACTACGATTACGAATGCCAGAAATGCGGCGACCGCTTTGAGGTGTTTCAAAGCATGAACGACGCCAAACTTTCCCTCTGTCGCGTCGATGGATGCGGCGGCGAGTTGAAGCGTTTACTCGGCACCGGTGGCGGCATCATTTTTAAGGGATCGGGATTTTATCAGACCGATTACCGTTCGTCGTCGTACCAAGCCGGAGCCAAGGCCGATGGTGGCGGTGCCTCCGCTCCAGCGGCGAAGTCCGGCGATTGAGTTGATCCGCTTGCATGGCATTGCGGGAACAATCAATGCGCTGATGCGATACTTCGCATTCGCATGATCGGCCGTTTGCCCAGCGTGCTTTGCATGTTTGCTGCGAAATCATCGTTTGTTTGCTGCGGTTGATGCGGTCCTGGCGCGTTTGCACCTGCGGTTTCTTGGCGGCGATGCTTGGGGTTTTCGGCAAGCCTTTCCATTGAATCGCGTGAGGTGTTGGTAAGAAGCGAATGCGCGCGGCAAGGTGGCGGGTACGCCAATGGTTGGTGTCGGCGCGTGGGGCGATG
>JBKDYW010000269.1:0-19175 GCA_046308575.1 Verrucomicrobiota bacterium | reverse complement strand
GATCCGCTCTTCCTCGACGGGGGCTTACCAACCAGGGCCATACTGGATGCTCGACGGCGTGCGCGATGGACGCCCTTGGAGAGCCAAGCCCTTCGAAAGCGCGAGCTGGGTCGAACTCAGCTGGCCCAAGCCGCAGAAAATTGGACGCGTGGCAATCTACACCAATGCCATTGCCGATTGCGAAGTGCAGGTTGCTGTTGGCAACGAGGCGAAACCCGAGTGGCGCAGTCTTGCTTCGGCAAAGGCCTCTACAAGCAACCCGATCGAGCTCACCTTTGAGCCGACCGAAACCAAGCACTTGCGCATTCATGTTTCACGTCTGCGCGAGGGAATCAAGACCACCGGCATCTGGGAAATCGAAGCCTATGAAAAATAACATTCGCCGTCGCCGCGCGCGATGTGTGTTTCTTGCCGCAGTCGCAATCTCCTTGTTGCCATCGTGTAAAAAAGAATCCCCGGTCAAGGTACTCGAGCCGGAACAGACTGAAACCGTTGAGATCCGGCCCATGCCGATTCTGCCGCCACCTGCGGCGGAAGTTTATTGGACCATGGATCGCATCATCGATGGTGCGCTGCCCGATGAGGCAGGCCTTTACGCGGCAAAAATCCCGGAGCTCGTCGGCAAGAAGGATGCCAAGTTCGGCGGATTTCTGCCCGACTTCAAACCCGCCAACGAACCGGGCTTGAAGGGAGGCGCGCTCGCTCTGGTGCGTGATCAACAGGGATTTTTGAATGTCACCGCGACGAAGCCTTTCGATTTCAATCAAGGCATGACCGCAGCGGCGTGGGTGAAGATCAAGGGCAGGTCTGCGCTCATGAACATTTTTTCCTGTGCCGAGGATCTGCCGAATCCCAAGGGAGGGTGGACGCTTTGCTACTCATACGGTCGGGCCATTTTCAGAGCAGTCGATTCGGCGGGTAAGCTGCAAACACTAGCCTCGCCCAAGGATAGCATGCCCGCAAAAGTATGGGTGCACATTGCCGCCGTCGCCGATGCCACAACGCTCCGCCTTCATCTCAATGGTGTCGAAGTGGCAAGCGCGCCCTTTGCGGGTCCGATCCGCATGGCCGCCACCCCGATGGTGATTTGCAACCACGCCGGCATCGCCAGCTTTCGTCATTCCGAGTGTCCGGCCTTCGGCGGGCTCATGGACGAAGTCAAAATTTTCCAGAAGCCGCTCAGCGCCGCTGAAGTCATGGCGGAGTCCGAGCTGGCTCTTGCGCCGGTCCGATAAATTTTTCGGCATGGTCTTTTCCTTTTGCCGGATTTTTAACCGCGAAGAGGAAGAGTGATTGGATTTTTGTGATGGGATATTGGGGATAAAGAAGAGGCTGGCTCTTCATGTAGCTGGAGCATCTTGCTCCAGGCCGTCCATGGAGCGTCCCGCTCCATGTTTTGTGAAGAGAAAGAAGAAATCGCGTGCTCTTCGTATTCGACTTTCGACTTTCGATTTCCGACATTGAGACCTTCGACGCTCTTCCACTTCATCGTTGCAGAAGAGCACGACAAGAGTGTCGTGCCTCCTTAGCAAGCCGCCTTTTCGCCCTCTTCCACTTCGATGTTCAATGTTCGATGTTGGATGTTCAATGTTCGTCCTCCTGCCTGCGTGGGCGCCTGCGGCGATCATTACGGCGCCGCGAGGCCGCGTCGCCCTACCGGGGCGAAACTTGGAGCGGGACGCTCCAAGGACGGCCTGGATCAAGATGATCCAGCCACAGTGAAGAAGCGGCATGCTCTTCGACTTTTGACCTTCGACTTTAAGACCTTCGACCCTCTTCCACTTCGATGTTCAATGTTCGATGTTGGATGTTCAATGTTCGTCCTCCTGCCCGCTTTAGCGCCTGCGGCGATAGTTACGGCACCTCGCGTCCGTTGGCGGCTTCCCAAATGGCATACCAGTCTTCGCGTGCGAGGGCGATGTCCGATGCGGCGGCAGCCGATTGAATGCGGTCGATCCGGTTGGTTCCGAGGATGCAGACCGGGCGGCAGGGGAGGGCCAGAACCCATGCGTAGAGGAGCTGGTCTGGGGTGGCTCCGTCGTATTTTTGCGAAAGGTCTGCGAGCTTGGAGCGGAGGCGGATGGCATCGGGATCGCTTGAATCAAAAACCCGTCCGCCGGCGGTTGGCGACCAGACCATGGGGGAAATTCCGAGTCCTTGGCATTGATCGAAGACCCCGTCCTCGATCGGTTGCAAACGGAAGGGATTGAATTCCACCTGATTGGTCGCGAGCGGTTGGTCCATCCGTGCATTCAGCAGGGCGAACTGGTGGACATTGTAGTTGGAAACTCCGGCCGCGCGGATTTTGCCATCGCGGAGGAGGCGGTTGAGCCCGGCGGCGGTGTCGTCGACGCTGGTCAGCCAGTCCGGACGGTGAACGAGGAGTAGGTCCACATGGTCGGTGCCCAGCTTCCGCAGGGAGTCTTCCAGGCAACGCACGAGGGCTTCGGCGGTGGCATTGTAATGTTTGACCCTTGGCCCCGGTCGCTGTGGGCAATCGACATTGATCCCGCTCTTGGTGACAATCTCCATGCGGTCACGAAGACTCGGCGATTCACGGAGCATGTTTCCAAACAATTCCTCGCAGGTGTAGAGGCCGTAGATGTCTGCGTGATCGAAGGTGGTAATTCCTTTTTCGAGGCAGGCATCCACCTTCTCGCGGATTACGGACGGTGAAGTGCCGCGGGGATCCTCGGCGAGCCTCCAGATGCCGTAGGCGAGGCGTGAGAAATTCGGGCCGTTGGGTGAGAGTGCAATGCGATGTGAGTTCATTTGCGTGGTGCGGTGGTGAGTGGGGTGACGGGGGTGCCGGCGGGCCGGCGGTTTTGTGCTTCGTTGAACTTGCAGGTTTTCAGGCGAGGCAGGACATGACGGGCGAAGAGCTCGCATTCCTCCTTGTGGGGATACCCGGAAAAAATAAACGCGCGAATGCCGAGGTCGATGTAGTGATTGATCTTGGCCACGATCTGATCGGGGTCGCCGACCAGCGCGCTTCCGCAACCGGACCGTGCACGACCAATTCCCGACCAGACGAGATCCTCGATGTAGTCGTCCTGACTGGCCGCCCGGAGAGCATCCTGACGGAGCACCCCGGCCGATTGGCTGTCTTGCGCCCGTGCCTTGATTTCCGCGCCGCGGGCATCATCAAGCTGGGAAACCAGTTTCTGCGCGTGGGCCCTGGCCTCGGCCTCGGTCTCGCGCACGATCATGTGAATGCGCAACCCAAAATCCAGCGTGCGGCCGTGTCCTTGGGCCAGCGAACTCACTCTGGCCATGGTGGCCGCAAGATTCTCGCTGGTCTCGGGCCACATGAGGAACACATCGCAGTGCTTGGCGCAGAGCTCGACGGCATCCGGCGAGATGCCGCCAAAATAGAGGAGCGGTCCGCCGTTTTGTTGATAGGGCTTCACGGGGTCGGTGTTGGGCAGGTGAATGTTGTAGAACCGGCCTTCAAAATCGATCCGGTCCTGGGTCCATGCCTGTTTGAGGATTTGGATGACCTCGTCGGAGCGGGCATAGCGATCCGCCGAGCTTTCGGTATGGCCCGGCAGATCCGAGGAGATGATGTTGACCGTGAGCCGGCCGCGCAGGATGTGGTCCAGGGTGGCGAGGTGTCGGGCCAGCATGGGCGGGTGGATTTCCCCCATGCGAACAGCCACGAGTTGGTTGATCTGCTCGGTCATGACCGCCATCGCGCCGGCAAAAACCAGAGGCTCTTGGCCAGGTTGAAACGAGGACGGCAGCAGGATGTTCTGATAACCCAGCCGGTCTGCGGTTTGGAAGATGTCCGCACAGTGAGCAAAGCTGCTGCGCAGGGCACCATCGGGCACGCCAAGATATTCGTAGTCATCACTGCAGAGTGCAGAGAACCATGAGACTTCGATGTTGCGTTCGGGGGATCGAATGATGAGGGGTGTAGTCATGGGTGTTTGGTTGGTTCATTGGTTGGTTAGAAAATCAGGTGCGCACCAAAAAATGCGGCGACGGCTACGGCGAGGGACGCAATAGTGCCCGCAAGGAGGATTCGTCCGCTAGTTCGCGGGAGGTCACGGAGCCGGGTTTCGAGTCCCACACCGGCCATGCTGATGGTGAGCAGGATCGAGGAGATCAGCGTCATCAACCCGGAGAAGGAACCCTCCCATCCGGTTTGCCCAAGAAGTGGCAGTGCTTTCCAATGCAGTTGCACTCCGGGGAGCAATTCGGCCGTATTTGCCAACACGAGCAGCAGAAATCCGTAAAGAAAAGGAGGGATCAATCGCAACAGGGGTCGGCTGACACCCGCGGAGTTCAAGCGCGAGGCCCAGATGCCCAAACCGATGGCGACCGGAACCAGTAGGCACACACGCATCAACTTCACCACCGTCGCGGTCTCGCCCGCCTCGGGACCAAAGGCGAAGCCAGCGGCAATGACCTGCGGAGTCTGGTGGATCGCCAAGCCGGCCCATGCGCCATAAACGATCTGGCTGAGGCCGAACATCGCGCCCAGCACGGGCATCACCAGCATGGCCACCAGCCCGAGCACGGTGACGGTTGTCACGGTCAATGCCACCGTGCCCTCACGAGCCGCAATAATCGGTGCCATCGCAATAATCGCCGTTCCCCCGCAGATCGCCGTTCCCACACCAATCAAAATCTGCTCCTCGACGGAAAGTTTCAGGAGTCTCCCCGCCATGAAGGAAAACACCAGTGCGACGCCGACTCCCGACACACTCAAGCCCAAGCCACCTACACCAAGCTTTAACAAATCGTGCAGATTGAGCCGCGCCCCAAGTAAAATCACCCCCAGTGGCAGCAGGATTTTGATTGCACATTTCACGCCATCCCCCAAAGCCGCGGGCAGGCGAAAGAGGTTTCCCACCAGAATCCCGGTCACGATGGCGAGCATCACCGGGTCCAAAACCTGCTGACCGTTCACCCGGATTCCGCTCAGCAAGCCGGATGATGACAGAGCGAAAGCGCCCGACCCGATTCCCACCGCCAGCAAAAACCCCGGCCAGAGCTTTTTCCGCGGATCCTTCGGCTTCGCCTGCGGTGCCGCCTCCATTCCGCCCTCCATCCAATGCAGATGCTCAGCCCACGCATAGCGCTCGGACCCCGGTTCAACACCGCGAATGGAACTCGATGCGATCATGTGAGGCGGACCGCTCCTTTCTTTGATTTCGAAAAAATAATCTTCATCTTCTCGGGTGGCTTGATGCTCAACAAATCTCGGAATGAATGATCAGGCCCATGGCATGATTGGTGGCACATCGAAGCGGCTTTTGATTTCCACTTTTCTCCCCAGCTCAGCGGACTCAATAATCCCCAGACAGATATCCAAGACATGATATGCGTGACGGCCCGTGCAGTGTTGCGTGGTGCCGTTTTGAAGTGAATCGACCAGATCGAAGACCGCGCGACCCCATTGGATTCCCTCATACGGCGTTTTTACGGGGGGGATGGTCTGCCACTCCCTCGAGTCCCAATCGAATCTCTCGACCGCGGGATTGAAAAACATGTGCGAAGCGATGGATAGACTTCCCTTCTCGTAGTGGAATTCCACGCCGTTATCCAATTTGGATTTCACGCTGCAAAAGCCAGCGGTCAGTCGTCCGATGGTTCCATTCTCGAATTCGAGTCCCGCGATGATCTGGTCGGGGGTCTCGACCGTGAAGATTTGACCTTGTTCATCACCGGTGGCGATTTGCCGCTGCGGTTGGACGATCTTGCCAAGTCCCATGACTCTTTTCACCGGACCGAGCGCGGCCGTCATGAGCGTGATGGGGTAGACTCCGACATCAAGGAGTGGGCCGCCGCCTTTTTGCAGGAAAGGAATAGGACGAGGATTCCAGAGCTCGATGGGTCCCCAATTCGCCTCTCCGTATGCCACCAGAATTTTTCCCAGCGAGCCTTCGCGGTGGTTTTTCAGGAAAGTTTGCTGGGCTTCGCCCATAAAGGTGAAGGGCGCGCAGGAGAGCCTTAAACCACGGTCCTCCGCGACTTCCAAGAGGGTCAAGGCTTCTTGAAGCGTGCCTGCGAGTGGCTTTTCAGAATGGACATGTTTGCCGGCCTTAAGCGCTTGTTCCGTGATTTGGGCATGAACCTGTTGAATCGTCAGGTTCAGCACGATGTCCACTTCGGGATCACTTAGGAGACTGTCGAGATCGCGGTATGCTTTGCATCCGAAGCGTGCGGCGAACGCATCCGCCCGCTCCGTGACGATGTCGTGGACCGCCAACAGACATACCTTTGTCGGCTCTTCAAGAAGACTTTGGGCGTAGCTATCGGCGATTTTTCCGGTGCCGATGATTGCGATTCCCAGTGGTTTGTTATTCTTCATGTCTTTAATCTTTTCTTACTTAGAAACCAATGATGTTGCTGATGAAATGATGCGGAGCGGAGTGGGGGATCCGTTCTAGCGATTCGCATCGCAATAGTTCTTAAGGAACTGATAGTTGCGCCGAATGGCTTCCTCAGGGCTCAGGTGATTGACCGTTGATTTCCACTGCTCTGCGATGACCCACAGGTCGGGGCACACGTGGTCTCGCAGTGCCTGGAAGGCCGCATCGAAATCAAGAATGCCTTGGCCGAACTCCGTTTCGTTGTCGAGGCAGTCGAGTCCATCGGCGACATAATCCTTGAAGTGCACCAGGCGTACCCTCGGAGACAACAATTTGAGGATCCCGTCGAAATCCGAGGTCAGCTTCCGAACCCACCCGAGATCCGGGCAGAAACTCACCAAGGAGGGGTCCGTCTGGTCGATAATTTCCCTTAAAATCCGGGCGTCATCCCTGATCTCCCAACCATGGTTGTGGTAGCAGAGAACCATCCCGTTATCGTGGCATGTCTTGCCAATCTGATTGAGGCTGGCGATTCCGGATTTCAATTGTGCGTCATCGTCCTTGCCACTGATGTTCACGAACTTCGTTCCTGTGACCTTTGCGAATTGAATCACGCGTTCGACTTCCTCGGTGACCGGGGGGCGTTCCGTGCCGGGCTTGGAATCGAGAAAGGGGTTCCAGCCGATATGGATCGACACGAGATGAACGCGGTGCGCGTCGAGGACGGCCTTGAATTCATTCGGGTGATCGAGATCGAGGAAACGCGCCCCGATTTCGATTCCCTCGTATCCCGCCTCGGAAACGGCCTGCACGGTGTAGTCGCGTTTCTCGATTCGTTGCTCATCCCAAATGATATTCTGGCAGGCGAGTCGATAGTGGCCCGTCTTGTTGCTGTGGTCGCTTGGTGTATGCATGATGCGTTATGATGTTTGTGTTTGTTGATGTGATGTGTTGCTGGGCTTTAACAGGGTAAGATGCCCATGAGCCAAGGTGACAGACTGGCGCGGTTCGGCTTGGTTGATTGAAAACTCATTGGATTTTGGGTGTTTGATTCGACTCATTCGTCAGCGTAGGGGAAATCGTCGCGAAGCACGCGATGACAAAGGCCGAGTGCGGCGGCTTCCGTCGGGAAATCGAGATAAGCGAATCGGGTGCGCGAAAGATTTGGGCTCAAATCCCGGTCTCCGCTGTCTGCGGTGATGAGCGCTTTGAGCTTGGCGGCGGGATCGTCATAGCACGCGAAGAGTTCCCCCGTGAACACAACGAGATTCGGGGCCCACAGGTTGATGGCATCTAGAACGGCTTCTCCCAGCAGTGCGAAACGAGCATCGATAAGAGTCTTCAATTTAGGTGGGCCATTACGGTAACGGGCGCAAATCTCACCGGCACTCAAGGGATCGGCCGTTCCGTCGAAGCGTTGCACCAGCTGCTCGAGGGCCTCATGGGAAAACTGGGTGCCCAAGCAACCCGTGCGACCACATGCGCAACGAATGGCTTCCCGGCCGACCTTGATGTGATCCAGACTGCCGTGCACGTTGTCGATCTCACCATCCACCAGGGTGCCAATGGAAAGACCCGCTCGCATGGACACGAGCATCACGCGCCGATGCTTGCCGCAGAGCTCTTTGTCAGAAATGGCGTGAAGAAGAAATCCGGTGACATTCGAGTCGAAAACCAAGCGCGCATTCGGGAAGTTGGCTTCAATGATCGAGCGGAAATCGACTTCGCCGAGCGATGGCATGAGCGAATAATGGCATAGCACCCCGCGAAGCGGGTCAATTTCACCCGGAAGCGCGGCAGCGACGAACGCCGGTTTCCGGCAGAGCGCGGGGTGTTGGACGCGAAGCGCCTGCCAATGCTCTGTGACGATTTTCAGAAAGCGCGCGCGGTTCAGGGTCGCCGGCAGCGGCGTCGTCATGCGGGCCAGAACCGCACCCGACAATCCCGTGATCACCGTGAAAAGGCCGAGTCGGTTGAAGGTGAAGCCGATGCCGGGATGCGCGGTCTCGCGCAGCGCGTAGGGGGCGGCTTTGCGGCCATGGGTTTTTTCCGTCGCATGGACTTGCACGGGCTTGATGAGATGACGACGCGTGAGCGAATCAAACGCATCCAGCACCGTACTCATCGAATACCCGGTGGCCCGCCTCACCTGAATCTTGGAGAGCGCCCCCTCTTTACGAAGAGTATCCAAAATCCGATGGTGCTTGGACTGCTTGCGATGTCGGCGGCGATCTTCAAGTGGCATGGCAAAATTCAGAAAAAGGTGGCATTCTTCACGGCGAGGAAAATACCCAAGACGATGAGACCGAGATCGACGATCAGGACGAAATGTCGCCGGGGAATGCGGCGCCCAAGCATCACTCCCAAGGCGGTGAATGGCACCACCACAGAACTCAGGGCCAATCCGATCCGTGCGGATTCGAAGGTCAGTACTCCGCTATGGAGATAGAAGGGGAGTATGAACAAGGAGAGGGCCAGGAAATAAAACTGCATGTCGGCTTTGATCTCATCTTGGGAGAGGCTCGAATTGCTCAGGAAAAGTAACATCGGCGGGCCTGCAAGGGAAAAGGCCCCCATGATGAAGCCTGAAAGCATGGAAGCCCCATAGCCGGTGACAGGGTGGCGAAAGAGTGCAGATTGGTTTCTCCGCACGCTCATAGACAATGTCGCCACCAAGACGATGCTTGCGCCGATCAAGAACAGGGCGGTGGAACGATCGATCGAGGTGATCAAAAAAGTGCTGGGAATCGCACAAAGCATGCTTAGGGCTGTCCATTTCGCCATGCGGCGCAGCGAGAATTTACGGATCAGCATTGCCAGGATGACCAACACATTGACCGAGCCGATGATGAAATTGATGCTAACGGCCTGGGGCGGTGAAAACAGGATGGAGAGGAACGGAACGCAGATAAGACCGAATGCGAAGCCCGCGATGCCCTGAATCACACTGGCAGAGGCGACAAGCCCTGCCGCAAGCAGATATGTGATGGGTTGGATTTCCATGGGGCTGATATTAGTCGATATCGATTTAATGGGATGCTATGGGGCTGCCCTTTCTTGTCAAATATATTCATGGGAAGAGTGATTGAGTGGAGCTTCGACATTGGGAAAGAGGAAGAAGAAGCCAGTTGCTAAGGAGGCACGACACTCTTGTCGTGCTCTTCAAAATTATTGTTAACCGCGAATGAATACGAATGGACGCGGAGGGGAGAGGTGGAATGTTAGATTTTGAATTTTGAATTTTGAATTTTGAATGAAGAAGCCGGCTCTTCATCGTAGCTGGAGCATCTTGCTCCAGGCCGTCCATGGAGCGTCCCGCTCCATGTTTTGAGAAGCGAAAGAAGAAGTCGCGTGCTCTTCGACTTTCGATATTGAGACCTTCGACACTCTTCCACTTCATCGTTGCAGGAGAGCACGACAAGAGTGTCGTGCCTCCTTAAGAAGCCACTTCTTCATGCTCTTTCTCACCCCGTCTTTCCCTTTTGCAGGATGTTGCGAAAGCCGTGGGATCGGCAGCGCGAGGGGATGCCTCGTTCTCCGGTTTGGATCATCCAGTGGAGCATGCCGACGCTTTCGCGGACCATGGTGGGGACATCCGCGAGGAGGCCGGTTTGCTCTCGTTTGGAAACGCTGAGGTAGGCCGTGCCAACATCGGCACGCATACTCGCCGGAGCTGATTTGAGCCAGTGAATCGGGTCGTCATCATAGACCACGATGCAGTCGGGTTTTTCGTTCTTCATCCACGCAAGAAATCCTGCGCGGTTCCATGCGTCGGGTGGCAGCGGGGCGACATGCTCGGAGCTGGGATCGCGCTGAAGGTGGAGCAGCATGGTTGCCTCGGGAATGTCGCGCATGATGAATCGGCGGCGGGCATCAAGTGCGATGCCGATGCGGCGGCGGCCTTTGGATCTGAGAAGCTCGTAGAGTTCGCGGCAATCTTCGAAAAAGAGTCGCTCGACGCGGTGCAAGCTCGGGTGCTTGAGAGTGGTTCCAATTTCAACTGCGGAAAATTTTCCCCAATCCATCTCGATGCGCGCTTCGTCGGCAAGAGTCATCGGACCGACGAGGATGCCACGGATGCCGCGCCCCCAAAGCCTTCGCCCCAACTCGCGCATGGCAGCGGGTTTCGGTGGGATCACCTCAGTCTCGAGTTCGCATCCGAGCAAATGCGCTGCCGCTGCTGCTTCGCGGCGCATGTCGAAAAGCCACGGCGCACGGGGATCGGGTTTCGTGCCAATGGGGATCTCGGAAAGAAACACGATGGTCTCGCGGGCGGTGACTGACTTGCGTCGGGAGCGCGCCAAAACATGTCCGATCTCCGGATCACGAATGTAGCCCAGCTCTGCCGCTGCGTGTTCGACCACCGCTCTCGTTGCGGCAGGAACGCGGGCCAAACCGCGCAAGGCCATCGATGCGGTGGCGGGGGAGACGCCCGCAAGTTCGGCAACATTTCTCAGGCTTGGCGGGCGTGCATCCATGGTTGCATTTCTTGTCCAAGATTCCATGCCGACGCGTCAAGTAAACAAATAACATAATTGGAGCGTGCGCCCAGCCGTTTTGAAACTTAATACTCTCGTGCATCAAATGAACGCCTCGAAGCAGTCCCACGCTTTTGCTACCCATCCTTTTGATCTCACCGGGCGCCGTGCTCTGGTCACCGGCTCAACGCAGGGCATCGGCGCGGCCATCGCAATCGCCTTGGCCGAAGCCGGGGCTGATGTGGCGATCAACCACCCGAGTGAGAGTGCATGCGAGAGCAAGGTGCTGGATCAAATCAAATCCCTCGGGCGGAAAGCCGTTTGCATCCCGGCCACCCTTGGCACTCCGGAGAGTGCGATGCGTCTATTCCTCGCCACTGAGGAAGCACTCGGCGGCATCGACATTCTTGTTTCCAATGTTGCCGTCCAATTTGCCGAAGGATGGGACAATGTGACGCCGGATCATTTCGATACGCAGGTTCGCACCAACTGGCAGAGCGCCTTTGAGCTCATCCAACATGCCGCGCCGGGAATGCTCGAACGCGGTTGGGGTCGCATCGTGACGGTCGGTTCGGTGCAGGAAGCCAAACCGCATCCGCAGATGGTGGTCTATGCCGCGCTCAAAGCCGCGCAGACCTCCATGGTGCGCAACCTCGCCAAGCAATTCGCACCACGCGGGGTGACCGTCAACAATCTGGCTCCCGGCGTGATCAATACCGACCGCTCCCGCGCGCGTCTGACCGATCCCGCTTATGTGCAAACCGTCCTTTCGTGGATTCCCGCAGGTTCAATCGGCGAGCCTTCCGATTGCGCCGGTGCCGCGCTTCTCCTCTGCTCCGATGCCGGGCGCTACATCACCGGCCAGAGCCTTTTCATCGATGGCGGAATGAGCCTGTGATGCAGGAAGTTTAAAATCCGATGATTGCCCCTGTATCTTATCTCAAGCTGTCCGACGGCAGCACCTTCATTCCGATTGGAGTGAATCTTTGTTTTCCGAGGTTCATCAACTCCCGCGAGGAAGGCTTGGCCATTTATCGCCGCTGGATCGACCTGTTAAGCGCCAACGGAGGAAATTTCTTCCGCATCTTTTTAGGTCATCCGTTTTTCGATTTTGAAGGAGAACGATGCGGTGATTTCCAGCCCGAACTCACCACGGCGCTTCGTGAGGTGCTCGACATGGCCGCTGCGTCCGGAGTGAAGGTCAAGGTCACCTTCGATCATTTCCGCTCCATCGAACCCGAGCCTGTGGCCGAGATTTTTCCGGGTGCGGCGAAATTCGACAGATCCAAATACCATGTCGCTGTGGGCGGCGTTGCGGAGAACATGACCGATTATCTGAGAGGGGAGAGCGGTCGTCGGCACTTTCTCTCCAAGCTCGATTTCTTTGCCCGACATTTCGGCAATCATCCCGCATTGTTCGCGGTGGAACTGTGGAATGAAATGAACACGGTCGGAGCAGGAAACTGGACCGAATGGACGGAGTTCATGCTGCCTGAGCTTCGCCGAAGATTTCCTCATCTTCTTTGCCTGCAAAGTTTGGGCAGTCACGATCGCCCGGAAATCAGCCCAACTTACGAATGGCTCGCCCGCCTGCCAGACTTGGAATGCGTGCAGGTTCATCGCTACATCGACGAGCTTCCGGGGCTCTTTCCGCTCTGCTCCGGCCCGACCGACATTCTGGCGGCCTCGTCCATGCGTGAGATGCGCGCCATTGCTCCCGAGCGGGCATTGATCCTCGCCGAATCCGGGGCGGTGGACCCCGGGCATCGCGCACCATTTTCGGACTACCCCAAGGATACCGCTGGCGGGATTTTGCATGATGTGCTGTTCGCCCCTTTCTTCGCCGGAAGCGCGGGTTGCGGCCAGTGCTGGCATTGGGATTTCTACCTCGACAAAAACAAGCTCTGGCACCACTTCCGACCATTCGCGGCGATGGTGGACGGGCTCGATCCGGCAGCCGAGGGGTTCGTTCCACATTTTTCCCAAAACGCCCGCTTCAGGGCCTATGAACTTCGCGGAAAATCCGTTCGTCTCTACTGGCTGCGTGACGCCGCCTTTGATTGGAATGCCGAGCTGCGCGATGGCCAAAGCGCACCCTTGCAGGGTTCGGAAAAATGGCTGCCGCCAGACCTGCTCCCAGGCGGCCAATGGGATTACCTCAACCCGTGGGAATCCTCGCCGCGCTGGATATCCACTGACGCCGACATCGGCGGAGTCGATCTCCCGCAGTGGAGTCGCTCAATCATTTTACGCCAGAGAATCTCCAAAACACACAATAACAACCAACTGCCATGAGCAATAACCTGAACGCCGATATTGAAGCCTACAAAAAAGAAGTGGGCATGATGAAACTTGAGAAACTCATCGCCGAGCGCGAGAGCATCTCGACCAAGGAGCTTCCTGTGCCCGTCAAGGAACTGCTTCAACGCTATGAGCAACTCTACACCGGTGCGATCAGCGATGTGCTGCGCGAGTTCGCGTTGCTGGATCAGGCGCTGCCGGGTCATCTGCATCCGCTCCGCCCCGAGCGCACGGTCGCTGGACTCGCCTTCACTGTGAAGAGCGCGCCGAATGTGAAGATCACCGGCGAAATGACCTATCGCACGCAGATGATTTCCGAACTCCCCGCCGATACGATGGTGGTCTGGGATACCTCGGGCGACGAGAAGGCGACCCTCTGGGGCGGCGTGATGACCGCCACGGCCGTTGGCCTCGGCGTCAAGGGAGCCATCATCGACGGCGGCATCCGCGACACGCACCAGATCCTCGAAAAGGATTTCCCTGTCTTCTACAAGCACCGCATTCCGAACGGCTCACTCGGCCGCTGCCTCATCACCCACTATCAAATCCCGATCAAGATCGGCGATGTCGTCATCAAGCCCGGCGATGTCGTGCTCGGTGACATCGATGGAGTGGTCGTTGTGCCGCGTGACATTGCCTACGAGGTCCTTCTCCGTGCCGAGGAAATCAAGGAGAACGAGAAGAAGATTTTTGGTTGGGTCGCCGAAGGCCAGACGGTCAACGAGATCACCGAAAAAGGCGGGTATTTCTAAAATTAAGGAATCGCAGTTTGCGGATCAACCAAACCACCATGAGCTCAAAAACCATCCCGTTTCACTGCGGCATGAACTTCGGCTTCAAGGCGCCGCGCGGCTACTTTGCTTCCGCCGAGGGCATGGCCCAGCCGGAGCGCATGGCGGCTCTGAACATCGACCGAGTCGCCTTGATCGTGTCGGTTTACATGGACCATTGCGCCAGCACGACCATTTACAGCGATTTCATCGAGACACCATCCGATGAAGAGGTTCAGCGGATTATCGAGCGGTTTCACCAGGTCGGCATCCGCGTCATGCTCAAGCCCTTTCTTGTGCTCAAGGATAGCGTCTGGCAGGGAGGTTTCACGCCTGTGGAGCCTAGTGAGATCACGGCCGGAGTGGTTTCCAACTACCGGGAAAAATGGGCGGCCAGCTTCCGTGCCATGCTTTCGCACTATGCGGATCTGGCGCAGCGCTGTGGGGTCGAGTCGATCTGCATCGGCAACGAATACCACGGAGTCGAGCACTTCAACCCGGAATGGCGCGACTCGGTGGCGGCGGTGCGCGAACGCTTCCAAGGCCTGGTGACCAGCGACTTTGTCCAGCCCACACTGGACCGACGGAAGCTCGATCCAAAGGTTGGTCAATGGTGGCAGGAGCTGGATTTCCTGAGCATGAGTTTCTATCCGGCATTTCCCAAGGCGGAGGCCACCACGGAGGAAATCGTCGAGAGCCTGCAACCGCATGTGTTGGAACTTCGCGAGCTTTGCGCCGCTTACTCCAAGCCGCTGGTATTCGCGGAATGCGGCATGCGTTCGACATCATTCGATCCCGCGGGGGCTTACGGCTACCACGGCCAGGGCACCTACGATGGCCATATCCAAGGGCGCTTCCTTGAAGGTGTTTTTGCCGCATTCCGCAAGGAGCCGTGGTGGCGCGGTCTGGCTTGGTGGAAGTGGGACGAACACCAGCACCGCGCGAACTACTTCACCGATCCGGCCGGTCCGCAAACCTTCACGGTGGATGGCAAACCTTCGTCCGAATTGATGAGCCGTCTGTATGCAGGCGCGAAGGCCGCTTCATAAAGAAACGGGCTTTCGACGAATCCACGCAAATCACAAATCCCGTCGACAAACCAAAAGAACAATCACCATGACAACGAAAAACATCCCCTACATGCGCGGCATGAACTTTGGCTTCGCCGCTCCGCGCGGTTGGTATGGATCGGATGAGGCGCTCGCCCAGATTCCGAAAATGAAAGCGCTTAACATCGATTGGGTCGCAGCGCATGTGACCTATGTGATGGAAACCTATTCCAGCACGAGGGTCTATCTCGACCCAGTGTTCACTCCCGGCGATGCCGAGGTCATCCGCTGGGTGCGTGCCGCCCGCGAGGCGGGGTTGAAGGTGATGCTCAAGCCGATTCTCGAGCCGCTCGATGGGGTCTGGCGCGGTCTGGTTAGCCCTCCGGGCGACGGCGTTTCCACCTTTGGCAAATACCATGGGACCTATGACAACTTCAGCCGCTGGAAGAAAAGTTTCAAAGCCGTCCTCTCCAATTACGCAGACCTTGCGCAGGAGGCCTCAGTCGATTGCCTGTGCCTTGGTGCCGAATACATGGAGCTGGAGAAGCCGGGATTCACCGCCATGTGGGAGGAGATCGTTGCCGATGCCCGCAAACGCTATCACGGACTCCTCACTTATGAGTTCACGCCGCACTGGCTTCCGATGCGGGGGTATGAGTTCACACCTGACGGGCCAGTGAAGTCGAGTAAGCCGGCGCTGGGCTCATGGTGGAGCCAATTGGATTTCCTCGGATTCAGCTGTTACGGTGACAGCACGGCAGAAAACCCGACTGTCGAGGAATTTGCGAAAGGTTTCGAATCCCGCAAAAAGGAAGCGGCGGAACTGGCGGCCGAGTTTGGACTGCCGCTGGCTCTGCTCGAAACGGGCAGGCGCTCCACGCGTGGATTGAAGGGCAACGCGTTCGACTTCACGCATCCCGGAGTCTATGACGCCGATATCCAGTGCCGCTACATGGAGGGCTTGCATCTCGCCTTCCAAGGCGAGCCTTGGTATCGCGGATCGTTCTGGTGGAAGTGGGATGAGCACCAAGTGGAACAGAGGGCCCATTACTACACCGACCCCGCCGGCGACCAGGGTTTCACCATCGATGGAAAACCTGCGACAGAGACTCTCAAACGACTTTACTCCAAATGAAAATCGCCGAATTTCTTCCCGCCATCCCGAATCAACTCTGGGACCTCTCCGCGCAGATCGGCGTGAGTCACGTCATCTGCAAGTGCGCGCCGGATCTCACCGGGCTCAAGGCTCCGGATGATTTCGAGTCGCTGCGTGTCATCCACGAGCGCTTTGCCGAGCGGGGATTCAAGCTGGCTGGTTTGGAGGGAGATCAGTTCGACATGAACCGCATCAAGTTCGGTCTGCCCGGGCGCGAAGCCGATGTCGAACGCTATCGAAACATGCTCACCAATATGGGGCGTCTCGGCATTCCTCTGCTCTGCTACAACTTCATGGCCGGCATCGGTTGGCACCGCAACGACACGGCGTTTCCGCTTCGTGGTGGTGCTTTGGGTTCGAGCTTCGATCGTCGCACCACGCCCGATACGCTCACGGAATTCGGCACGCTCGACAAAGAAGCCCTGTGGGAAAATTACGCGTGGTTCATCGAGCAAGTGATGCCCGCCGCGGAGGCTGCGGGCGTGAAAATGGGACTCCACCCGGACGATCCGCCGGTGGAATCCTTGCGTGGCATCGCGCGCATCATGAGTTCGACGGAAGGCTTCCGCCGCGCGCTCTCCTACAGCAACAGCCCGAGCCACGGGCTCACTTATTGCCAAGCAAATTTCACCCTGCTCGGTGATGCCGACCGCACCCTGCTTCGCGAATTCCGCGAGCGCGTTCATTTCGTTCACTTCCGCGATGTCCGTGGCACCGCCGAATGCTTCCACGAAACCTTTCACGATGATGGCCCGACCGACATGGCAGCGATGATCCGCCTTTACCGCGAGATCGGTTTCGAAGGTCCGATTCGCGTGGATCATGTGCCGACCATGGCAGGCGAAGCAAACGACCATCCCGGTTACGGTGCGCTCGGACGCCTTTTTGCTGTCGGCTACTTGAAGGGCATCCTCGACGCAACGACATAAAGAAACCGAAAAATTTTTCATACCGAACTAAAACACATCATCCATCATGAGCGACCAACGCCCCATACCTGATCCCGGAACTTCACCTGAAACCCTACGCGAGCGTGCGCGCTCCCTTCCGATGCGCGTGGCCACCGCGACCTTTGTGACCCCGACTGATGAGCGCCTGCGCTTCATCCGCCAAATGGGTGTGACCGACATCATCCTTTGGGGCACCACATTCCGCTCGCCCCGCAATCCGGGCGGCGGTGCGGTATCCTTCAAGGAATTGCTTTCACTGCGCAATCAAGCCGAAGCGCACGGGCTCCGCGTCTTCGCCGTGGAAACCCTTCCCATTCAGTCCTATGACAAGTTGATCTTCGGCGAGGAAGGTCGCGAGCAGCAGCTTCAGCATTACATCGAGACGATTCGCAACACGGGCCGCGCGGGGATTCCTGTGCTTGGTTACAATTGGATGCCGCAAGGTGTCTGGCGCACCACGCTGAGTGCTCCTTTGCGCGGTGGTGCCAGCAGCACCGGCTTTGCCTATGCCGAGGCGGAAAACGCGCCGCTGATCCGCGGTCGGCGTTTCACCGAAGAAGAGTGCTGGGACAACTACGCATGGTTCCTTGAGCGGGTGCTGCCGGTGGCCGAAGATGAAGGCGTCACCTTGGCGGCTCACCCCAACGATCCGCCGGTTGAATCGCTCGGCGGCGTGCCCTGCCTGTTGCGCAGCCGCGCCAACTTCGACAAGGCCCTTTCCATTCGCCCCAGCAAGAACCACGGCCTTTGCTTTTGTCTCGGGAACTGGACCGAAATGGGCGAGGATGTTTTCGACGCCATCCGTCATTACGGAAAACAGGACAAGCTCATCTATGTTCACTTCCAAGCCGTGCGCGGACGCGTGCCTCGTTTCCACGAAACCTTCGTCGATGAGGCGGACTACGACGCATGGGCTCTCATTCGCGCCTTCAACGAGGCGGGATTCAAAGGTGTGATGATCCCCGGCCATGTTCCGGAAATGGAAGGGGACGAAGCTTGGCGCACGAGAGAATCGATCGAGAACACGCCCTATTACCATCCCATGGGAGGTTATCGTGGGCGCGCTTACACCGTAGGTTACCTCAGGGGGCTGCTCCATGCACTCAATGGAAAACCAAGCCATGATTGAGCTCAGAGCAACCAACTGGAATCATGTGCGGGGCATCGCGCCTCTTGCTGCGGCCGCACAGGTTTTCTCCGATCGCAATCCCGGGGTGCGCATCGAGGTCGTGCCTCATTCAGCCGCGCAGTTTGGCGAAGGCCCGCTTGATGCGTTGACGCGAGACTTCGACCTCGTCGGCTTCGATCATCCCCTGACGGGCATCGCCGCGCAGGAGGGGCTCTTTTTACCGCTCGACGATCATCTCCCGGCCGAGGTGCTTGCCGACCGTCGTGAAAACAGCGTGGGCATGTCCTATGACAGCTATGTCTTCGACGGAAAAGTTTGGGGTCTGCCACTCGACGCCGCATGCATCGTTTCGGCTTCCCGTCCGGATCTGCTCAATTGCGTGCCGACCACTTGGGACGAGTTGCTCGCACTGGCTGCCGAAGGTCGTGTCGCGCAAGGTTTTTCGCGCATGACCACCACCGCCATGTTTTACATGCTGCGTCATCAAGGATTCGACGAATCCGCCGCCATCGAAGCGCTGCGGCAACTCTATCGACTTACGGGTGGTGCCAAACGATTGAATCACGGCAGCATCCAAGTTTTGGAGGCGGCTGCATCGGGCGAAGAGATCGCTTTCGTGCCGGCCTGTTATGGCTATTCGAATTACACCCGCCCGGGCTTTGCCGCATGTCCCTTGGCGTTTCATCCGACTCCGTTCGCACCTACTGGCGGGGCTGTGCTCGGCGGCGCAGGCCTTGCGGTCTCGGCCGCCTGCAAGCACCCCGAGGTCGCGCTGCGCTTCCTGGAATGGATCACCGGCGCGGATTGCCAAACGCACATCTATGCGGTCTGCGCTGGTCAACCCGCGCATGCCGCCGCATGGAGGGCGGACTTCCCGAATCTGCTGACCGGCAACTTTTTCCGATCCACGATGCCGGCAATGGAGAGCGCATGGGTGCGACCCACCACGCCGGAGTTCCATCACGACACGGTCGAGCTCGCCACCAAACTTCACGCTGCATTGACCGCCTGATGAACACAAA
>JBKDYW010000268.1:0-5684 GCA_046308575.1 Verrucomicrobiota bacterium | reverse complement strand
TCCGCGGCGGCGTCCTTGTCGTCGTTGTCGAAGACGAAGTTGATCTTGAACTTCGCATCGAGTTCGAGTCCGGCATCGAAGGGTTTGTTGAACTTCGATTTGAATCCGGTGAGTGGACCGACAAATTTTTTGGTGAAAAGCTCGGCCGCTTCGGCCTCGGTGAGCAGGCGGCCGGCGATGTGTTTCTTCGCCTTGAATTTGCACTCGGGCTGACGGCACTCGTAGGTGGCATCGGTTTGGCGCAGGCCCTTCGCGCCGCAGACTGGGCAATCGACATTGAGGTCAGGAAACGATTGGTTCTTGGCATCCTCGGCGCGGCCCTTCGCTTTACCGACGATTTCTTCGGTGTAGGCGTTGATCTCGCGCATGAACTCGTCGCGTTTGAGCTCGCCTTGCTCCATGAGGTGCAGCTTGTGCTCCCAATCGCCGGTGAGCTTGGGCGAATAAAGCCCTTCGATCTTCATGTCGCGCACCAACTCGATGAGCCGCATGCCGCTGTTGCTGACATGCAAATCGCGTCCTTCGCGGGCGATGTACTTTTGTGAAATGAGTCCCTCGATGATTGCCGCACGAGTGGCGGGTGTGCCGAGGCCGCGTTCGGACATCGCTTCGCGCAGTGCCTCATCGTCGATGAGCTTGCCTGCGCCTTCCATCGCAGAGAGCAGGGTCGATTCGGTGAAGCGCGCGGGTGGTTTGGTTTCCTCGTGCAGGACCTCGATCGATTCGACCTTTGCCGTTTCACCGGCGCTCACGGCGGTGAGCTCGTCCTTGCCCGATGCCACGCCAGCGCGTTTGCCATAGACTTCGAGCCAGCCGGGCTTTACCAGCACGCGACCTTCGGTCTTGAAGGTGTCCTTCACATCGCCATTCGAAATCCGCGTGAGGCGTGTGGTTTGCTCAAACTCGGCGGAGGGGTAAAACACCGCGATGAATCGCTTCACGATCATGTCGTAAACCTTTTGCTCGGTGTCGCTGAGCTTGGAAAAATTTCCGGTCGGGATGATGGCAAAGTGGTCGGAAACTTTTTTGTCGTCGAACACGCGCTTGAGCTTGGCGAGCTTCGGTCCGTTTTCATTACCACCATTGAGCACTGCTTTGGCATAACGCGCGGAGTCGAGATCGCTGCCAGCAATTTGTCCAAGCGTCTCACGCACATTGGGAAGGTAGTCTTCGGGCAGATAGCGCGAATCGGTACGCGGGTAAGTGATGACCTTGTGCTTCTCGTACAGGGCCTGCGCGATGCTCAGCGTGCCTTTGGCGGAGAAGCCCGCCTCGCGTTGCAGGGTGGTGAGGTCGTAGAGTTGCGGCGCGATTTGCGACTGCGCTTTTTTCTCTTCGCTCACGCTGCCGGTCTTGCCTTCGCAGCGCGACTTGATCGCCTCGGCAATTGCCTGATCCCAAATCCGCTCAGGCTTCCCGTGCGGGTTGGCTTCGGATTTTTTCCACTTCTCGTCGATCCATTTGCCAAGGTAGTCGCCGGCCTTCACGCCGAAGGTCGCGTGGACTTCGAAGTAGGGGCTCGACTTGAATGCTTGGATCTCGGCCTCGCGGGCGGCGAGGATCGCAAGCGTTGGAGTTTGCACGCGGCCGGCGGCGGTGATGTTGAATCCGCCATGGCGCGAGTTGAAACAGGTCAGCGCGCGGGTGGCGTTGAGGCCGACGAGCCAGTCGGATTCCGAGCGGCATTTTGCGGCATCGGCGAGGGACTCCATTTGCTTTCCATCGCGCAGTTTGTCCCATGCTTCGGCGATCGCGTTCTGTGTCATCGACTGCATCCACAAACGCTTCACGGGTTTTTGAATGCCACCGTACTCGACGATGTAGCGGAAAATCAACTCGCCCTCACGGCCGGCGTCGCAGGCGTTGACCAAGAGGTCGATGTCCTTGCGCTTGGCGAGCTTGAGCACCTGCTTGAGTCGCGCCTCGGTGTCGGGCTTGGCTTCGAGCTCGAAATTTTTCGGGATCGCCGGCAGCACGCCAAAATTCCACGGCAGGTTTTTGCCATTTGGTCCAGTGGGCATCTTGAGCTCGACCAGGTGACCGACGGCGGAGGTGATGACCGCCTTGTCATTCTCGAAGTAGGCATCGCGGGCGGCGCCATGCTTTTCAAATTTGCCGAGTGGCTTGGCCAGCGCGCGGCTGAGGTCGGTCATGACGCTGGGTTTTTCGGCGATGATGAGTATTTTTCCCATGGCGATTGCAAGCGGTGTTGCGAATGTGGATTGAGGGACTAGTGCCAACCCTGCCGGTTTTGCAAGCGGTTTGGTGAAATATGCCCCACTTGCGGGTCAAAATATTTTCCCAAGGCGCGCGCCCGCGCGTGCGTACGCGAGGCTCAGCCCAGCCCGAGGACCCGCCGCCTCACCGCTTCGAGCGCCGCTTGGCTGACGGCGAGCTTGAAGTCGCGGCGGTTGCGCGGGTGGAAGACTTTGAACGCGATCGCATCGTGATTTGACGATGCGAGACCGATCCATGCCGTGCCGACGGGTTTTTCCGGCGTGCCGCCATCGGGTCCGGCAATGCCAGTGACCGCGACGGCAATGTCGGCGCCGGATGCTTGCAGTGCGCCCACGGCCATTTGCTTGGCGACCACCTCGCTCACCGCGCCGTGGGTCGCAAGGTCGTCGGCCGAAACATTCAGCGAGGATGACTTCGCGCCATTCGCGTAGGTCACAAATCCATGACCAAACACCGCGCTTGAGCCAGGCACATTGGTGATGCGATTTGCGATCAGCCCGCCGGTGCAGCTCTCGGCCGTCGCCAGCGTCAGCCCGCGTTCTTTCAACACGCGCACCACGGTGGCCTCGAGCGATGAGCCATCGTCGCTGATCAGAAACGAGGCAAACTTTTCCAAGGCGATGGCGCTTCCGCTCGCGAGCGCTTCGGGTGGGCCGATCAAGCGCAGGTCGACTTCGCCGATGTGCGCGCAGTAGCCAAACTCGAGATCGGGGATGGTCGCCAGTTGCGCGTCGATGCCTTGGTGAAAATCACTTTCACCGATGCCGGTAAATTTCAGTTCACGACTGCCATGAGCTTCATCGATTGCCGCCATCGCTTTGAGTCGCGGCGCGACCTCGTTGTGAAACATTGGGTAAAGTTCGCGCGGCGGACCGGGCAACAGAAAGATCGCGCAATTTGCCTGATCGTTGAGGCGCGGTGGCACATAGACGCCGGGTGCGGTACCATTCGGGTTGGGCAGCACATCGGCGCCGACAGGCACCAAGGCTTGCTTGAGGTTGGCCTGCGCCATCGGCTTGTTGCGATGTGCGAAGAATGCCTCAAGCGAGCGCAGCGCAGCCTCGTCGGTGATGAGCTCAAGCCCAAGCACCTCGGCAGTGATCTCGCGCGTGAGGTCGTCGCTGGTCGGCCCGAGGCCACCGGTCACGATGATCGCGTCGCTGCGCCCGATCGCTTCCTCGATCGACTCGCGGATCGCCGCTCCATCGGGCACAGTCGTCTGCCGCGCGATGCGCAGACCGAGTTTGAATAGCTCGCGGCCAAACCATGCGCCGTGGGTGTTGATGGTATTTCCAAGCAACAGCTCGGTGCCGGTGTTGATGACCTCGATGTGCATGCGGTGTGTTCTGTGCGATGAGTGATGTTACTCGGCCTTCTTTTCTGCGCCCGTTTCTGGGGCTTTCTTGGCCGCATCTTCCTTGCCCTGTTCGATGCGTTTGCGGAACTGATCGATCATTGGCGCCATCGGGCTTTTCGGAGCAAAAGCCTTGGCTTCGTCGACAGCTTTGAGGGCTTCGTCAAATTTTGCCGATGAGGCAAGAATCGCGGCGCGAGTCATCATGATCTGCAGGGTTGCTTCTTCATCGAATCCGCCTTCCTTGAGGGTTTTTTCGACCAATGCGAGCGCGCCCTCGTGATCGCGTTTGGCGCCGAACTCTTGCAGCGAGTTTTGGAACGCTTCGAGGCGCTTGCTGGCTTCAGCCTTTTTCGCAAAGCCGGTTTCGTCCTTGGGGTCCGCGGCGCGGATCTGCTCGGCGATGTCGCCGTAGAAATTCGCAACAACCTTTTCGTCGAGTTTCATCGCATCGAGCGCGGTAAGCAAAACTTTGGCTTTTTCGACGCCGCTAGCCTTTTCGGCCTTGGCGAATGCCTCGTCGCGCTTGGACTTGTTTTTGCGAAGCTCGTTGAGGTGGCTGACATAATTTTCCGGTCCGCCCTTTTGATAACCGGTCGCGGCGTAAGGTTTGCCTTCAGCATCACAGAGCAGGATCGTCGGGTATCCTTGCACGGCGTACTTTTCTCCAAGCTCGGTGTTCCGCTTGCGCGCATCTTCGGGCAACTTGCCCTTCTCGCGCGGGAAGTCGATTTCCACCAACACAAAGCTGTCCTTCACGCCCGTCTTGAATGCGTCGTGCTTGAAGACTTCGTCATTGAGCTTGATGCACCAGCCGCACCAGTCGGAACCGGTGAAATCGATGAGCAGGTCTTTTTTCGATTCGCTCGCGGATTTCTTCGCGGCATCGATGTCGGTAAGCCAGCCTTCGCCGCCGGCGAACACATGACCCGAAGTGTGAAGCGCCAACATTGCGACGCAGAGTTTGATGAATGTTTTCATGGTTTCCCGCGCACACTGAGTGCCACCGCCACAGGCGTCGAGAAGCAAATCACGGAATGTATCCCAGCCACGGGCCAAGCCATTTCTCCGCCTCGGCAAGGCTCATGCCTTTGCGCTTCGCATAGTCCTCGACCTGATCCTTTTGCAGCTCGGAGATCGCAAAGTAGTGGCTCTCGGGATGCGAGAAATAAAGCCCGCAGACCGCGGCGCCCGGGTGCATCGCGCAGCTTTCAGTGAGTGACACGCCAGTGGCATCGGTCGCGCCGAGCAGGTCGAACAGCAGCGGCTTTTCCGTATGGTCCGGCTGCGCCGGATAACCGGGCGCCGGGCGGATGCCCTGATAGTTTTCATGAATGAGCTGATCATTCGTCAGCTCACCTTCGGTCTCATAGCCCCAGTCGATGCGCGCTCTGTGATGCAGGCATTCGGCAAAGGCCTCAGCAAAGCGGTCGGCAATCGCCTTGACCATGATCGAGCCGTAGGGGTCGTTGTCTTTCTCGAGCTCTGCTGCGAATTCATCGGCACCATGGATGCCCACGACAAAGCCACCGATGTGGTCGGTGCTACAGGGCTTCACCCAATCCGCTAACGCGACATTGGGTTTGCTGGAGTCCTTTTTGATCTGTTGGCGCAGGCTGTGGAATCGTGTGCGCTCGGTTGTGCGTGTTTCATCGGTCCAGACGATGATGTCATCGCCGGCCGAGTTTGCGGGGAAGAATCCGTAGATGCCGCTCGCGGAAAATTTGTTCTCCGCGATGATGCGATCGATCCAGCCGAGCGCGTCCTGATGAAGTTTTGCAGCTTCCGCCGCGCCTTCGGCATTCTTCGTTTTGAGCACCTTGTGCTCGCGATCCCACACGCCGCGCAGCTCCCACGCATGAAAGAATGGCGTCCAGTCGATGTAATCGACGAGGTCTCGCAGCGGCATTTCAAGCGTCCTCGTGCCGATGAATTCCGGCACGGGCGGAGTGTAGTTTTCCCAGTCGTATTTCGGCGCCGCAGCGCGGGCTTGCTCGATTGTGAGAGTTTCTTTTTTCGGTCCGCTGATGAAATTTTCGCGCAGCGATTTTTGTTTCGCGAGGTTGTCGCTGACGAACCCGTCGCGTTGGTC
>JBKDYW010000267.1:0-3590 GCA_046308575.1 Verrucomicrobiota bacterium | reverse complement strand
TCTCAACGCCGCTGCACTGCTTCATGAGTCCGAAGAACAGGCGCTTAGCAAAGCCGCATGGTTTGGATTCAAGGTTTCGCCATCTGCCGGAAAATCTTTGGCGCTCGAGCGATTGGAATTCCAAATCCAACGAAGCAACGAAAACGCGGCGAAATATTATGCCATCTTCGCCGAATCGGGTGGCCGCACCGAGCGCATCGGTGGTGGCCCGCTGAGCAATCGCAGCGGCAACGCGAGTCAGGATTTCGATCCCTGCAGCGTCGACCTCAGCACCCTCGCTGCGCTGAAAAATCTTTCCGCTCCCGTCACATTCCATATTTACCTCTTTGGTGGCGTCGATAATCCCCAGGCCCCTGGCAATGTGCGCATCGACAACATCAGCCTCATCGGAAAAAGCGATGTGAAATAAAGTTCGAATTCTACCAACAACCACCACATATGAACAAAATACATCCCCGTAAGTTCCAAACTTGTATCGCGCTTCTGTCCTGCCTTGCCATGGGTTGCTCGCGACAGAGCGTCACCGAAAAAAAAACCGAGCCCGCTGCAGAGGCGAAAGTCACTGCGCCGTCACAGTCACCGATGCTTCCCAATGTGGTTGGCTGCGACTGGGGAACAATCAATCAACCCAAAGAGAAACTCGATCTCACTCTTCTCAAGCAGGCCGGAATGGACACAGTCGTGCTGGGGATGAATTTTGGCTGGCACGGAGCGATGCGCAGATACCTCCCACAAAAGATCGCGGGTCAGCCCTATCCCACTCGCACTTTCTGGAATGGTCGCGATTCTTACGACCGCGACTCGGTGCGTGAGGTTCTGAATCTCGTCAAACAGCAGCACCCGACCGCACGGATCATATTTTGGTTTCAGGTTGATACCTATCCCGAGTGGATCAGTGAAAATCCCGACGAGGCCTTGCGCAACGACCGTGGTGAACCCTTTGTGGTCAACTTCCATTTTCAACGGGTCGGCAATGACCCCGACCCAGCCAAGCGCGAGGTGCTTGCTTGGTCGTTCTACTCGCAAAAGCTGCGTGATGACATGCGCCCGGCGATCAAGGAGTTCGTCAAGACCGTGGAAAGTTCGCCCGGCGGAGATCAAGTGGACGGCTACCTGATCGGCGGTGCGCAGGACGCGCAGTTTTATCTGTGGGAAGGACCGAACACCGCCAAGGCCAAGGATGCCCGCGCGTGGAGTGATTACAGCAAACCGGCTGTGGCGGCATGGCATGCGTGGCTGAAGAAAAAATATGGCACGACCGAGGCCCTCTCTGCCGCGTGGAATCAGAAGATCGCATCGTTTGATCAAGCTGCGCCACCGACTGCCGATTCCTTGGTCGGCACTCCTCGCTTTCACGATCCAGAAAGTGAAGAGCAACAGCGCAACTGGAAGGAGTTCATCGCCGACGGACGCGTTACCTTGGCCGAGGACATCGCCCGCATGATCCGTGAGTCTGCCTCCCGGCCGCTTCTGATTGGAACGAGCTCGAGTGACAATGGCGCGCGGGCAAACATGACCGCCAATGTTCGCTTGATGAACTCGAAGGAGTTGGATTTCGTGAATGGACCGGTGCGCTACAACCAGCGCTTGGCCCCCGCCAGCCCGGGCGGTGCACTTGCAGTCTTCGATTCCTTTCGACTTAACAACAAACCCATCCTGTTCGATCTCGATTATCGGACATGGAAAAACAGGAATTACGAAAATCACAATGTCGGCCCCGGCTACAATGTGAGTGCTCGGATGGTCGGCCGCACTTCCACGCCGGAGGAACTTCGCAGTGCCTGGCTGCGCGAAACATCGCGTATCGTGCTTGGCGGGCACAGTGTTTTCGTCGATCCCGTCGAAGGGCCCCAAACCCATCAGGATCCTCTCATCCAACACGAGATGTCGGTCTTGCGCAACTCGCTCTCGCAGGCGCGCACGGCGGTAGGTGATCCCACCGGGGCTGAAGTCGCTGTTATCTACGACGAACGCGCCACTGACTATCTGAAAGGCGCGCTTGGCGACCTGCATTTTGTTTGGTCGAGCGGTCAGAGATCGGAGCTCGATCTCTCTGGTGTGCCTTACGGTTATTATTACTTGGAGGATTTCAAAGCCGGCAAAGTGCCTGCTGCGAAGCTTTACATTTTTAATAACCTGCTCGAGATCGACGATGCCACTGCCGCTGCCATCGAGAAGCTCAAAGCAAACAACAATGTGCTCTGCTTCCTGCAAGGCACTGGCTTCAACCTACAGAAAAAGGATGCCACTCGCCTGAGCCAAATCATCGGCATGGATGTGGCACCCGCAGCCGTGGCCAAGCCTTCGGGCGCATCCGTTTCAAGCGAAGCACTGCTTCCGAATCAAACTTCGCCCGGCTTCGCGCTGCCTGTGGAGTGGACCGCTTTCGGGCCGTTTTCTGCCAACTCAACGGAGACGCCTGCACCGGCGGATATCCCTGCACAAATGGAAATCAGTGGCATCGCAAAGGTTGCTACTCCGATCCAACGCAAGCGGGGGACTCTGGATTTCGCGCCTCTTGGTGCGATCGCAGCAGAAGAAGTGGTGTGGGCTTTCACCCGCATTGAATCCGCCGAAGAATGCGAGGTGCTCATCGGCGCGGGAGCCGACTGGTGGATGACCTGGTATCTCAATGGCGAGAAGCTGCTCGATACCGCCGGATTCGGAAATGAGTTTCCAAACATTTCCTCCGACAACTTTGTTTTCCCGCTCAAGCTCAAGAAGGGCGTCAATCATCTCGCGGTGCGTGTGAAGGCTGGCAGCAGGGGCATACGACTTGCGGTCGAAGGCAGGGATGAAATTGACCAAGGTATTTTGCGTGGCGAGACCGAGGGGCTGAAGCTCGATGCACAATTGGGCTTGGTCGTGCAGGATGCCAAGGCCCGCCGACTTGCGAACTATCCGGGAAGCAATCTTTGCGGCATTGCCGAGCGCAAGCATGATGCTTGGACCTCGATCTTCGCGGGCACTCACTCGTTGCGTCGCAGCACGATTGCCGCGTTGGCCCAGCGTGCAAACGCATGGCGCGTTGCTCCGATCCAATATGTCGTGGCTGCCAACGAAAAATTTCTCATGGTTCATCCACAGTTGAGTGGCAATGTCCTCATTTCGCTCAAAGCTCCAGCAGCACTCTCGGAGGTGAATGGCGCGCTGCCTTCGCAGGCTTATGCCAAGGATCACTTGCTCGATCTCGATGCCTACAAGACCTACCTTTTCGCCTTGGGCGACAAAGAAACCCTGCCAGGCAGCACGCCCGGCAACGCGACAGTGATCAAGCCCGGAACCTTGATTCAATTCGACTTCACCGCCGATGCCGCCGCAAACCCCAGGGAACTGCGCCCCTTGGTGAGGCTCGTCTCGGGCCGATCCTCCAAGTTGCTGACCGGCCCCGGCATTGCCGACGCGCATCTTGGGATCAGCGGCAACGGAGCCCCTCCGCAGTCGCTCTTTCTCAACGCCGCTGCACTGCTTCATGAGTCCGAAGAACAGGCGCTTAGCAAAGCCGCATGGTTTGGATTCAAGGTTTCGCCATCTGCCGGAAAATCTTTGGCGCTCGAGCGATTGGAATTCCAAATCCAACGAAGCAACGA
>JBKDYW010000266.1:0-13038 GCA_046308575.1 Verrucomicrobiota bacterium | reverse complement strand
CCGCGCTCGGACATCGACATCCTTTTCCTTCTGCCGCGCGCATCCAACAAGTTGCCGCAAGCGCTGCAGGACCTCGTGCAGGACATCCTCTACCTCCTCTGGGACATGGGCTTCAAGGTCGGCCACGCCTGCCGCTCGATTTCCGAATGCATCGAGCAAGCAAGGCTCGATCAGGAAAACAAAACTTCGCTCATGGATGCGCGCCTCGTCTGCGGCGACACCGAATTGTTCGAAAATTTTCAAACCCGCTTCGCCAAGGAATGCATCGACAAAGGCCAAGAGGCCTTCTTCGAACTGCGCCGCCAGGACATGCGCAGCCGTCATGAAAAATACTCGCACACCGTTTTCCTACAGGAACCTAATGTGAAGGAAAGCTGCGGCGGACTGCGCGACTACCAAAGCATCCAATGGGTCGCTCGCGTGAAGCGCGGCAGCAGCAGGCTAGAGGATCTCGTGGAATGCAAGCTGCTCACCGCCGCCGCGTTCCGCGAGCTCGAGGCCGCCTACGACTTCATCCACCGCGTCCGCAACGAGCTGCACTACCATTGCCGCAAAGCCACCGATCAACTCACCCTCCAACTCCAAGGCGTCGTAGCCACCGCCTTCAACTACCCGCAACGCAACATCCTGCGCAGCACTGAGGCCTTCATGCGGGATTACTACCGCCATACGCGCCACATCTATCAGCACACGACCTCGCTGATGGAGGCCTTCCAACTCGAACAGGATTCGCGCGCGGATTCCGGCATTCGCTCGTTCCTCACCTTCCGCAAAAAAAGCCGAGAAGAATTCGACGGCTTCGTCGCCCGTGATGGTCGCCTTTTTCCCGCTCATGGCGAAATTTTTCGCGAGGACCCACACCGGCTCATGCGGCTTTTCCAGCATTGCCAACTTCGCAACCTCAAGCTCAGCCCGCAGATCCGCCGCCTCATCGCGCAACACTGGGACGACATCGACCGGCCCTTCCGTTGCTCGAAAACCAACCGCGAAACATTCCAAGCGATCCTCGAACGCAAAGGTGATGTCGCGCGCGTCCTGCGCCTCATGCACCGCATCGGATTTCTCGGCCGTTACCTGCCGGAATTCGGCGCGCTCGACTGCCTCGTCCAACACGAATTTTTCCACCGCTACACCGCCGACGAACACACGCTGCGCTGCGTCGAACAACTCGACCAACTCATCGCCGAGGATAATCCGCGCCGCCGAATCTATCGCCGCCTCTTCCACGAAATCGCCGATCCGTACGCGCTCTACCTCGCCGTCATTCTTCACGACACCGGCCGCGCCGAAAATGTCCGCGAACACATCGACGGTTCGGCCATGCTTGCATCGCGACTCTGCAACCGCCTGCAAATCCATGGCGCGCGCCGCTCGCTGATCATGTTCCTGGTCGACAACCACCTGACCTTCTGGCGCTTCGCCACCACTCGCAATCTCGACGATCCCGAGGTCATCGCCGAGTTCGCCGCCATCGTCAAAAACCCGTCCAACCTCGACGCGCTTTTCCTCTTCACCTTCGCCGACTCGAACGGCACCTCACCCGACGCATGGACCGGCTGGAAGGAAAGCCTCATGCTGCAACTCCACACTGCCACACGCAATTTCCTCGAGGACGGCCGCGAAAAATATTCGCGCAAACTCGATGAAGACCGCCTCGCCCTGCGCAAAGAAGTGAGTGGTCTCATGCGCGATGACTACCAGCCCGATGTGAATCGCCACTTCGAACGCATGCCAGCATCCGCATTCCACTTCCGCCAGGCATCCGACATCGTCACCCAGATCCGCACGGTACGCCATTTCCTGCAACGCGAGGACGAAACTTCATCGGCCATCGCCTCGTGCATCAAATGGATCGACCACACCGAGCAGGGATACTCGGAACTCGTGCTCGCCACCCGCGACCGCCCGCTTCTGCTGGAAAAAATCTGCTGCGCCCTCGCTTCGGAACAAATCAATATTTTGTCGGCCGACCTCTTCACGCGCACCGATGGCATCGTCGTAAACATCTTCCGCGTCTGCACCACCAACTTCGAAGCGCTTACCTCCACCGCCACCCGCAAGCGCATCCTCGAAACCTTCGAGACCATTCTCGCCTCAACCCAATACGAACCTGAACGCTACCTGCGCCGCCGCGCAAATTTCCTCAAGGACCGCACCGATCAAGACATACCGGTCCCCGTCCGCGCATTCATCAGCAACGAACTCCACCCGATCTGCACCACGCTCGAGATCCAGGCACTCGACCGCATCGGCCTGCTCCACGACCTCTTCCACACGATCAACCACTACGGCCTCAACACCGCCCACGCCCGCATCTGCACCGAAAAAGGCGTCGCGATGGACACCCTCTACATCACCACCGCCCAAGGCGGAAAAGTCGACGACCCCCACATCCTCCAGCTCCTCGAACAACGCGTCTCGACCCTCATCGCCAAGCCCGAAACCCAGGAATCCGCCATCCCCACCAGCTGAATTCACCCCAGCCCCCACAAAAATTTCCGCTTTCCGTCAAGATTCCGCTTGGCAAGCCCCCCCAGACTCTCCAATCTCCGCGCCCGCCCGCTCCCGGGCAACGCAACCGCAACCGACCATGGCCGTATCTCTCCGCCTCAACCGCAAGGGCACCAAAGACCGCCCTTATTACAAAATCGTAGCCGTCGACAGCCGCAAGCGTCGCGATGGCCGCTACATCGAACAAATCGGTACCTACGATCCGCTCAAGGAAGGCACCAATTTCACCATCGATCTCACCAGCGCCGATAAATGGCTTTCGGTCGGAGCCAAACCCTCCGAAACCGTCAACAGCATCATCCGCAAAGCGCGGACCGCGGCCAAGGCTTGATCCACCAGTTAAATCGATTTCACCAACAGCCGCGCTCCTTCGGGACCGCGGCTGTTTGCTTTTCATGGAAAACACCATCCGCTTCGAGGAATTCATGCACCGGGCCCTGCACGACCCGGATCATGGATACTATGCCAAGCGCATCCATGGCATCGGCCGCCGCGGCGATTTCACCACGGCGCCTGTCATCTCCTCGATGCCTGCCCGCGCGATCGCCCGCTGGGCCACCGCCGCCATGCGCGAATCCTGCTGCCGCGACCTGATCGAAATCGGCCCGGGCAACGGCGCCCTCGCCGCCGCCGTCCTGAAACAACTCCCGTGGCCGACCCGCTGGAAAACCCAGCTCCACCTCGTCGAAACCTCCGAGCCACTCACCCGCATCCAACGCGAAACCCTCGGCGATAAAGCACGCTGGCACCGCTCGCCCGCCGAGGCCCTCGACGCCTGCCACGGCCGCGCCGTGATTTTTTCCAACGAACTCGTCGATGCCTTCGCAGTCCGCCGATTTCAAAATGCCGCCGAGGGCTGGCAGGAACTGATGGTCAAGATCCCAAGCGGCCGCGACGCCATCGAGTCTTTGGAGAAAATTTCCGCCCTGCCGTCGTCGTCATCATTTCACCAGCCCCACCCCATCGGCCAGTGGATCGAAGTCCACGAATCCTACCAGCGCTGGCTCGCCGAGTGGATGCCGCTATGGAAAGCCGGCCGCATGCTCACGATCGATTACGGCAACACCGCCGAAAAAATTTACCACCGCCGCCCGACCGGCACGCTCCGCGGCTATCATTTCCAGCAAGTGATCGAAGGCCCAGAAATTTACCGCCATCCGGGCCATCGCGACCTCACGGCCGATGTGAATTTCACCGACCTAGTCGACTGGACTCGCTCATGGACCAGCGCATCGCAGCTGTCCAGCTTCGCCGATTTCCTGCAATCCCACGCCAAACCGCGCGACGAAAGCGACCGATTTCTGATCGACGAGCACGGCGCCGGATCCGCCTTCATGGTCCTCGACCAATCATGCAAAAAACCCACCTAAATCCCAACCCCAAGCCTACGCGATCAGGGAATTTCATTTTGCCAAATAATCGGTCGCGCACAGTCTTGACAAGCACCCCCTGCAACAACAGATTTCCGCCCGTTTCGCCCCTAGCCTCGCGCCAACATGCCGTTTTTTGCTCAAATGGCATGCCAAACGCTTGATTTACTGGCAAAAACGGCCGCCCAAACCGGCAAAACCAACCACCTAGCCCTCAACCCCACACCCCAAGACTCCACGACCCATGTCCGTCCCGCACAAATCCCCGCTTGGCTGGCCCCAACCACAAGGACTTTGGCACCCTTCACAAGAGAAGGATGGCTGCGGCGTCGGATTCATCGCCCACCTCAAAGGCAAGCGCTCTCACGACATCATCGTCAAGACACTCACGATGAACGCGCAGATGGACCACCGCGGTGCCAGCGGATCGGATCCGGCCACCGGTGACGGCGCCGGCATTTTCGTCCAGATGCCCGACAAATTCCTGCGCAAGGAAATGGCCAAAAAGGGCATCGAGCTTCCACCCGAAGGTTCCTACGGCTCGGGTCTCGTTTTCATTTCTCCCGAACCCAGCGAGCGCGAAGCAGCCATGCAGGTGTTCGAACATGTCATCCATGAGGAAGGCCAAAAACTCCTCGGCTGGCGCACGGTCCCCACACGCAGCGAAATCCTCGGCAAAACCTCCGGCCGCTACGAACCGCTCATCAAGCAGGTCTTCATCGAGAAAAGCGCGGACATCACCAGCGCCATCGACTTCGAACGCAAACTCTATGTGATCCGCAAACGCGTCGCTACATGGATCCGCAACAACGAAATGCCGAACAAGTTCAGCGATGTGCACGGCAACAAGTCGAACTCGTTCCCCGGCGGTGATTACCACTATGTCACCAACCTCTCGGCCCGCACGATGGTCTACAAGGGCATGCTCACGCCCTGCCAACTCGCCGAGTATTTCCCCGATCTCCACGACACGGATTTCGAGTCGGCCCTCGCGCTGATGCACACCCGTTTCTCGACCAACACCTTCCCAAGTTGGTCGCGCGCTCACCCAAACCGCTTCATCGCCCACAACGGCGAAATCAACACGGTGATGGGCAACGCCAACTTCATGAAGGCTCGCCAGGCACTCTGCCAAAGCGACCTTTTCGAAGGCGACATCTCGCGCGTCTTCCCGGTGATCGTCGAGGACGGATCCGACTCGGCACGCTTCGACAACGCCCTCGAGTTCATGCACTTCGGCGGCTATGACCTGGTCCACGCGATGATGATGATGATCCCCGAACCATGGGAGCGTCACACGATGATGGATGAGGACAAGAAGGCCTTCTACGAATTCCACGCCTGCATGATGGAGCCATGGGACGGCCCAGCCTCGATCACTTTCTCCGATGGCCGCCAGATCGGCGCCGTGCTCGACCGCAATGGTCTGCGCCCGAGCCGCTATTATGTCACGCAAGACGACCTCGTCATCATGGCCTCGGAAGTCGGCGTCATCCCCGATCTCGACCCGCTCACCGTCGTGCAAAAAGGCCGACTCCAACCCGGCCGCATGTTTCTCGTCGACATGGACGAAGGACGCATCGTGCCCGACGAGGAAGTGAAAAAACGCGTCTACTCGGCCAAGCCCTACAAAAAGTGGCTCGATGAAAACCGCGTTTTCCTCAAGGACCTCCCCGCACCGAAAGCTCCGAAAACTGTCGAGAGCGATCGCGTGCTCGAGCGTCAGCTCGCCTTCGGTTACACCTACGAAGATCTCCGCATGCTGCTCGGGCCCACCGCCACCACCGGCGTGCAACCGATCGCATCGATGGGCAACGACACGCCTCTCGCCGTGCTTTCGGACAAACCGAAACACCTCTACCAGTACTTCAAGCAGATCTTCGCCCAGGTCACAAACCCGGCGCTCGATTGCATTCGCGAAGAACTCGTCACCGCCACCGAGACCTTCATCGGCTCGGAAGGCAACCTGCTCGATCCCGGCCCGCACTCGTGCCGCCTGATCCGCCTCGACAATCCGCTCATCGACAACAAGCAACTCGCACAACTCCGCGAAGTTTCGCTTAGCGGCTTCAAGGCCACCACACTCGACGCGCTCTTCGTCGCCAAAGACGGCGGCGCAGGCCTCGAGAAAGGTTTCGATGAACTCTGCGCCGCAGCCGACAAGGCGATCGCCGATGGTTTCAACATCCTCATCGTTTCCGACCGCAACCTCAGCGCGACCCACGCAGCGATGCCCACCCTGCTGGTCATGGGCGGACTCCACCACCATCTGGTCCGCTCAGGCACCCGCACGAAAGTTTCCATCGTGCTCGAAACCGGCGAAGCCCGCGAAGTCCACCACTTCTCGACGCTCATCGGCTTCGGTGCCGACGCGATCAATCCCTACATGGCTTTCGACTCGATCCACCAGATGATCAAGGACGAGATGATGGACATCGACTTCGACAAGGCGGTCTACAACTTCCTCAAAGGCTCGATCAAGGGCGTGGTCAAGACCATGGCCAAGATGGGCATCTCGACGGTTGCTTCGTATCGCGGTGCACAAATTTTCGAAACGATCGGCCTCAACACCGAGCTCGTGAACAAGTACTTCACCGGCGCCTCCAGCCGTTGCGAAGGATCCGACATCGAGCAAGTCGCCGAGGAGTGCCTCATCCGCCACCGCCATGCATTCCCCGACCGCCACATCGAGACCGAAGAACGCGCGCTCGAATCCGGCGGCATGTACCAATGGCGCAAGGACGGCGAATACCACCTCTTCAATCCGGAAACGATTCACCTCCTCCAAAAGGCGGTGCGCACCGGCAGCTACGAGGTCTTCAAGCAGTACGCCGCCAAGGTCGACAACCAGAGCGAGAACCTCTCGACGCTGCGCGGCCTGATGAAGTTCAAGGGCAACCGCAAGTCGGTGCCGATCGAGGAAGTGGAACCGATCGAAATGATCACCAAGCGCTTCAAAACCGGCGCGATGTCCTACGGGTCGATCTCGCAGGAAGCCCACGAAACGCTCGCGATCGCGATGAACCGCATCGGCGGCAAATCCAACACCGGCGAAGGCGGTGAAGATCCTGAGCGCTTCAAGCCACTGCCAAACGGCGACAGCAAACGCTCGGCGATCAAGCAAGTCGCTTCCGGCCGCTTCGGGGTCACCAGCGAATACCTGGTCAACGCCGACGAAATCCAAATCAAGATTTCCCAAGGCGCAAAACCCGGCGAAGGCGGCGAACTCCCCGGCTCCAAGGTCTACCCATGGGTCGCGAAGGTACGCCACTCGACCCCCGGCGTGGGATTGGTCTCGCCACCACCTCACCACGACATCTACTCGATCGAAGACCTCGCCGAACTGATCCACGATTTGAAAAATGCCAACCCGCGCGCCCGCATCAATGTGAAGTTGGTTGCAGAAGTCGGCGTTGGCACGATCGCCGCTGGCGTCGCCAAGGCCCACGCGGACGTGATCCTCATTTCCGGTCATGACGGCGGCACTGGAGCTTCGCCATCTTCGTCGATCTACAATGCCGGCGCTCCATGGGAACTGGGCCTTGCCGAAACCAACCAGATCCTCCTCCTCAACGACCTGCGCAGCCGCGTGGTACTCGAAACCGACGGTCAGCTCAAGACCGGTCGCGATGTCGCAATCGCCGCTCTCCTCGGCGCCGAGGAATACGGCTTCGCCACCGCACCACTGGTCTCGGTCGGCTGCCTGATGATGCGCGTCTGCCAGAAAAACACCTGCCCGGTCGGCGTTGCCACACAAGATCCGAAACTCCGCAAAAACTTCGCCGGCAAGCCCGAGCATGTGGTCAATTTCATGACCTTCATCGCTATGGAGCTGCGCGAAATCATGGCCGAGCTCGGCTTCCGCACGATCAATGAAATGGTCGGCCATGTGGAGTGCCTCGACACCCGCGAAGCGTCCGATCACTGGAAGGCAGCTGGCGTCGATCTCACCACGATCTTCCACAAACCGGATGTCGGCGATGAGGTCCTCGGCATCTGCTCACAAGAGCAAGACCACGGCCTTAAGCAAGCCCTCGACAACACCCACCTGCTCGCGCTCTGCAAGCCGGCGATCGAACGCGGCGAAAAAGTCCGTGCCGAACTCCCGATCACCAACGTCAACCGCGTGGTCGGCACAATCACCGGCAGCGAAGTGACCCGCAAACACGGTGGCAAAGGCCTGCCCGAAGATACGATCCAACTGAAGTTCGACGGCAGCGCCGGCCAGTCCTTTGCCGCGTTCTGCCCACCAGGCATGACCTTCACCCTCGAGGGCGACGCCAACGACTATGTCGGCAAAGGCCTCTCCGGCGCAAAGATCGCGATCTACCCGACACGCGGATCGCTCTTCGCACCCGAAGACAACATCCTCATCGGCAATGTCGCCTTCTACGGCGCGACTTCCGGCGAAGCCTACATCAACGGCATCGCAGGCGAACGCTTCTGCGTCCGCAACTCGGGCGTCAAAACCGTCGTCGAAGGCGTGGGCGACCACGGCTGCGAATACATGACAGGCGGACAAGTGATCGTTCTCGGCGCGACCGGACGCAACTTCGCTGCAGGCATGTCCGGCGGCGTGGCCTATGTCTACGACCTCGACGGACTTTTCGAAAAACGCCTCAACAAGGAAATGGTCAACCTCTACCGCCTCATCGAGTGCGGTGATGCGGACATTGCCAATGTGAAGTCGGAAATCGAAAAGCATGTCGAGCTCACCGGCTCGCCGCGTGGCAAACACATCCTCGCCAACTGGGATGCCGAGCTGCCGAAGTTCTTCAAGGTCTTCCCGCGTGACTACGAGCGCATGCTGGAATGCTTCCGCAAGGTCGAAGAACAAGGCCTCTCCGGCGACGAAGCTGCTATGGCAGCCTTCGAGGAAAACCTCAAAGACCTCTCACGCGTCGGCGGCAACTGACCAAGCTAAAGGCGATCATCGGTCGCCGAAAAATCATTACTCCTTCCAACACACACACCTCACATCACAATGGGCAAGCCTACCGGATTCATGGAAATCGCTCGCAAGACCGATTCCGAAATCGCTCCTGTCGAACGCCTCAAGAACTGGCGCGAATTCAAAATTCATGGCGATGACAAAGAACGCCGTGCTCAAGGCGCCCGTTGCATGGATTGCGGCACGCCCTTCTGCCACACCGGCCACATCGTTTCCGGCATGGCCAGCGGCTGCCCGATCAACAACCTCATCCCCGAGTGGAACGACCTGATCTTCCGTGGACGCTGGAAAGAGGCGCTCGATCGCCTTCACAAGACCAACAATTTCCCGGAATTCACCGGCCGCGTCTGCCCCGCTCCCTGCGAAGGCTCCTGCGTGCTCGGCGTGATCGAACCACCCGTCACGATCAAAAACAACGAGTGCGCGATCATCGACAAGGGCTGGGAAGAAGGCTGGGTCACCCCCCGCATCCCCGAAACCCGCACCGGCAAAAAAGTCGCCGTCATCGGCTCCGGCCCGGCCGGACTCTCCTGCGCCGACCAACTCAACCAGGCCGGCCACAGCGTCACGGTTTTCGAACGCGAAGATCGCGTCGGCGGACTCCTGATGTACGGCATCCCCAACATGAAGCTCGATAAGGAGCTGGTCGTGCAACGCCGCGTCAACCTGCTCGCCGCCGAAGGCATCGTTTTCAAAACCGGCATCAACATCGGCAAGGATACGGAGTGGACCGCTGAAAAACTCCGCAAGGATTTCGATGCAATCGTGCTCTGCTGCGGTGCCACGCTCGGCCGCGACCTACCGATCGAAAATCGCGACGCAAAAGGCGTGCACCTCGCGATGGAATTTCTCACCAGCAACACCCGCTACCAACTCGACCACCATTTCGATGGCAGCAACCCCGGCCTGAATGCCACCGGCAAAGATGTCGTGGTCATCGGCGGTGGCGACACCGGCACCGACTGCGTCGGCACCAGCCTGCGCCACGGTTGCAAGAGCGTGATCCAATTGGAAATCATGCCTCAACCACCGATGGAACGCGCCGCGAACAACCCATGGCCCGAATGGCCCAAGGTTTACAAAATGGACTACGGCCAAGAAGAAGCCGCAGCCGTCCAAGGCCAGGATCCGCGCCAGTACTTGGTGCAAACCAAGCGTTTCCTCAAGGACGACGCCGGCAATCTCTCAGGCCTCGAAATTTGCGACATCGAGTGGGTCAGCGACAACGGTCGCTTCATCCCGAAGGAAAAAGAAGGCAGCGCCCGCATCATCCCCGCACAACTCGCCTTGCTCGCCATGGGCTTCATGGGTCCCGAACAGGACATCGTGAAACAATTCGCCCTCGAAACCGACGCACGCTCGAATGTGAAGGCAGATCACGGCCAATTCACCACCAACATCCCCGGCGTCTTCGCTGCCGGCGACATGCGCCGTGGTCAATCACTCGTCGTATGGGCCATCAACGAAGGCCGCGGCGCAGCACGCGAATGCGACCGCTTCCTCATGGGCGTTACCAATTTGCCGTAAGGAATAAAATTGGGTGATTTCCCAACGAGCCACGACACTCCTGTCGTGGTTATCATCTCATTTGCTCACTACTTCGTGAATGGGAACATTTACCCAGCCCAAGGTTCAACCCAGCCCAAAGCAGTAATGACAACCACGCGCCGCCGCAGGTACGGGTAGACTGCGATAAATTCAAAGAAAAAAATTAAATTTACTCTTGACCGAAAGCGCTTGGTAAAAGTGACTACACATGTTTTCTAAACCATTACAGCATACAGATCATGCTGGATTGCACTAAGAATATATAAAAATGACCATGCAAGTAGTAACAGATATCTGGGGGCTTTCTTTAACCCCAACGATTTTATTGATCGCAGCCATACTCATAGTGATTGATTTTTTTATTCCTAGCGACATACCCACACATATAGCTTACATTCTAATTTGTTTGCTTGTACTAATTAATGTACAAGCACATTTTTTAATTAAAATTATTTTTGCCTTGCTTACATGGTTTTCACTCGTCGCATTCCACTACTATGTCTGGCGCGCAATAGTACAAAAATTCACAAACAACATCATAGCGCCCGATCGCTATCGATCCAGTATCGATGGAATTGTTGGATGCCATGGCACAATACGCGAAATTGATGGCAACAAGATGGTCAGCGTAAAAGGAGATCTATGGCCATGCCGCGACGCTCAAACTCTAGAAGATGGAGACAGCATTATTGTCATATCTCAGAATGACGGTGAATTAGAAATAAAAAAATACTAAATATATGTCACTTATCTATACTATACCCCAATCTCACTGCGTAGTTCTTGAGCGATTTGGAAAGTTCGCTCGGATACAACAGCAAGGACTACAGTTCCGAATTCCAATTCTTGAGCGCATTAGGAGATTGGATACAACATGGGGAGAGACTGCAAACAAACGGGGATTTCTTATCGAATTATCAGAACAACAGACAGATACGCCCCCTCGCCAGTGTCATACAAAAGACAACGTTCCCGTTACAGCCAATGCCAGTGTGTATTGGAGAATTATTGATCCGCGCAAAGCACTATATGAAGTAGACATACTTCCGAGTTCCATTTCGGACATAGCTCTTAACGCTTTACGTTCAAACATAGGGACACTTGAACTAGATGCCGTATTGTCCGAACGCGCGCAACTGAACGAGAGAATAGCTAGTCAACTATCGGAAACCGCGAAGAAATGGGGTATAATATTTACTAGAATTGAGATTCAGGAAATTACCACAGACCAAAAGGTCGCTGAATCCATGGTGAAGCAGATGGATGCAGAGCGACGACGTAGGGCGCTCGTTGCAGAAGCTGAGGGCCAGGCAGAAGCAAAAATCAAAGTTGCAGAGGCCGAAAAACAAGCATTGATCCTTAGGTCTGAAGGCGAAGCGATAGCTAAGGCGAAAATTGCGGAGGCAGAATCATTCTATTTAAAGCGACTCAAAGAGCAGGTTGGGGAAGCTCAAGCAGCACAAATTGTGATTGCACAGAAATATCTAGCGGGCTTTGAAACAATCACAAAGGGTTCAAGTGACAAGGTATTTCTCCCTAATTCATTTCAAGGGTTGTTTTCTATCAGTACTGAAAAAAACCAATCATGAGCAATTTTTTATTCCAATGCCCTCACTGTATCAATTCACTAAAGGTAGATGTCTCTGCAGCAGGTATGGAGGCTGATTGTCCATTGTGCGGAAAAAAAATAGTAATACCTGTACAGCAAACTCAGGCACATGAGCCAGCGACAAAAAATCTACTTCAGAACGAACCTACACAGTCCGAGAATTCCATCAAACAAGCTGAATCGACATTGCTGACATTGGCACAGTTCAAAGAATTACTTGAAGAAACATCACTAAACATCATACCAATACTGGAATTAGCGGCCGCTGAGACCCGTAAAGTTTTCGAATAGATATAAATAGGTATCAATGCTCGTCTCATGAGCAACGATATCGATTAACCTCGGCTCACATTTGGTTGATCGGCTTCTTCAAAAACTCCTCATCGCGAAGCTTTCTGAGGCGCTCGAGGTTGCGCTGTTGGGTGGCGATGTCGGGATCGGCGGATGCAGGATTCTGCATGCCGTATTTTTTCCATGGGCCGTAAGGGACTTGCCCGCTTTCGACAAAGCGCCAATGGACTTTGTCGCCAGATTTGAGTCCAAGGTAATCGCGCACCGCGGGTGAGAGGTCAATGCCCGCGCCTCCATTTTGTGTCGTCCTTGGCGGCTTGTTGCCGAAGACATAATTCCAGTCCTCGGTTTCCCATGGTCCGCAATCTTCCCACTGCGCAAAGCAGGATTTTCCGCCGCGAAAAATTTGAACCCAGCGGCCTTTGCATACAGTTTTTCCAGGCTCCGGCTGATATCGCACAAACCACGGGATCACCCTCGCCGCCTCGGGCTTGTGCTCGCGATGACTCACCACATCATTGTACGGCAAAGCGATGTAAAACGGATTAAGCTTCGGCACAAATGCCCTCGGGCGGAACTCACCCGTGGCATGATTCGCAATGCGGTTGGCCGGATCAGGATCATCGTATCCGCCAAAATTTTCGACCCAATTCGTGTCCCAAGATGACTTCGTGTTCGGCGTCGGATTGTTCTCGGTCGGCAACTCACCGATCCAGAAGATCGTGCTAGTGATATTCTTTTTCCATGGATAGGAAACA
>JBKDYW010000265.1:0-4783 GCA_046308575.1 Verrucomicrobiota bacterium | reverse complement strand
TAGTTTTCAAGGACACGCGAAACGTAAAGGATATCACTTTAGGCAAAAGGATTGATGACTCGAACTCCCGCGTAGACTTGGCCGTTGTTGAGGTCTTCGGAATAAACGGTTTTGCAGCCGAGCTCGATTGCAGCGGCGATGATTGCGCTGTCCCAGTACGACATTTGATATCGTTTCTTGATGGCGATTGCTGACCAAAAAACAGCCTCGCTGATTGGTTGTATGGGGTAATTTTCGAGCGATTCGAGAATTCGGGCTACCTTGTCCTCCGGAAGCTTCAATTTGGCCGTGGCGTTGACATAAAACTCCGCAAGCACTTGAACGGACATGCTGCCACCCTCGCGAGTCAGGAGCTCCCTGGCTATGGCCCGCTTCTCTTTTTCATTTACGGCCCCCGAGGCAGCGTAAAGCAGGATGTTCGTATCCAGGAAAAATTCAGCGGGCATTAGCTTCCGAGCGGCTGAGGCGGTTTTTTGCTGCAAATTTGGGAAGGCGGTCCATTTCGGCGAATAGCAACTTGGCCCGTTCGCGCGGCTTTAGCTGTTTTTCGATCAGCACATGTTCCAGCCCTTGCACTACAAGTTCGCGTAGTGTTGTGCGACGCTCTGCGGCAACGACTTTTGCCCTGTGTACAATCGCGTCAGGTATTTCGATGGTGGTCTTCATGACCCATAAGTACAGCTATACGGGTGTGAGGTCAAGTTCAAGAGCGCGATGGATTTTCTCATTTGTGTTCTTTCGAAACAAGGGCGCTTCCCTTGTGAATCATGCCTTGTGCGGCGGGTGCGATGCTATCTTACGCCACGCTTTATCGTTTCATTGGCAGCGCGACAGGAGTTTCGTGACTCCTTAGGAAGAGGCTTTATCTATCTTTCGCAATCACTTCTCGCGCGACTTGCCGCTGGCGAACCACCAGAGCCATGTGAGACTCAGCAGGATGGCCGAGAGGCCGACATGCAGGACTTGCACCCATGAGTAGATGTGGACTTGTGACATGATGATGCCGAGGATCATTTGCGTCAGAATGATGAGGAGTACCCCATAGCCGACTTTGCCGATGCCACCATTTCGTTTGCAGTGGATCCAAATCCAGATGCCGAGTGCGAGGATGAACCATGAGAAACTTCGGTGGAGCAAGTACTTCCACGATTGTTCGAGTTCGCCGATCCACTCCGAGCGTGGTGCGTCGTTATGGAATTTCGACATCGCGTCGGTGAGCTCACGGACTTGTGCGCCGATGATGCCGGTGAAGAAGATGGATCCCAAAAGCACGGTGAGCAGCAGCCGCAGCTTGGTCCTGGCGGGTTCGTTCACCTGCAACCTCCACGGCTGATCCGTGCCGCGCCATGCGCAGTAGGCCAGCATGCCGGTGAGGGACATTGCCAGTGCGAGATGAATGGTGAGCACGCCGGGCTTGAGACCGCTGTACACGACCCTGGCACCCATCCACGCATTGATTAGCACCACCGCCAATGAAGCGAAGGCCATGAAAAATACGAGGGGTCTGCGCGATCGTTGCCAGAATGCGGCGATGAAGGTGGCGAGCGAGAAAAACCCGACCGGCAGGCTGCAGAGGCGGTTGATGAACTCGGTCCACACATGTCGCGGGTTGAACTCCGCACGCAGGGTTTCGGCGGTGATCGTTGATGGATCGCGACCCATGCGCTCGGCCTTGCGTTGGAATTTTTCGATCGGAAGTTTTTCAAAATCCACCTCGTCGGCATTCGTGGGTGGGATCAGGCAGCCCCAGCAGGTTGGCCAATCGGGGCAGCCCATGCCGGACCCGGTGACGCGCACAATGGCACCGACAAAAATGAGGAAAAGGACCGAAACCAAGGCCGCGGTGGCCAGCTTCTGAAATCGGGTCATCGCCATGCGCCAAAGATGCTGAGTCGAGGGCCCGATGCCAGAGAAAATCGGAAATTTCCATTTTTCCGAAATTCCCCGGTTGGCGGATTCGGGGGATGCGTTTAATTTGGCGGCGTGTCATCCGATTTCCAAACGCACCAGATGCAACTGCGTGGCAAGTTGTTGCTCGCGGAGCCAGGCCTGCGTGATCCGTCGTTTCGGCGCACGGTGCTCTTGATCTGTGGTCATGAGCCCGGCGATGGGGCAAGTGGCCTGATCCTCAACCGTCCGCTCGGCAAGGTCGTCGGCGAGCTCTTGAAGGACAAGGCCTTCGAGCCCTTGAAAAATATCGAGGTCTATGAGGGTGGGCCGGTTTTGCGCGATCAGCTGATGTTTTGCTCGATGTGGTGGACGCCCAAGCGCGGGCTTCACTGGGCGATGCGGATCTCGATCGAAGAAGCAACCGAACACGCCCATCGCCCCGGTCGCATCGTTCGGGCTTATTTGGGTCATGCCGGATGGAGCCCGGGCCAGCTTGAGGGCGAAATGAGGCAGCAAACATGGATCAGCGCCGAGCCCACGCGGGGATTCCTTGGGGCAGGGCAGGATATCGCACTATGGCAAAGCCTGCTGGGAAATGTTTCGCCGCTGTATCGCATCCTCGTCGAGGCGCCCGATGATCCGTATTTGAATTGAGCCGCGGGATTCTGTGATTGCCCGATTGGTCTGCATGCCTTTCCCTTCGGCGTCTCCCGACACTTCGATTTTTCCCATGTCCGATACCACCATCCAGTTCAGCCCGATTGATGAAATCATCGCCGAGATTGCGGCAGGCCGATTGGTGATTTGTGCCGACGATCCCTCGCGCGAAAACGAGGCCGATTTGATCGGTGCCGCATCGCTGTGCACGGCGGAAATGGTGAACTTCATGGCCGTGCATGGCCGCGGATTGATTTGCGCGCCATTGGTCGCCGAGCGCACCGAGGAATTGGATCTGCCGCAAATGACCCGCCGCAACACCGAGGGGCACAAGACTGCTTTCACCGTCAGTGTCGATGCCGCGAAAGGCGTGGGCACCGGCATCTCGGCGGCAGATCGCGCTCACACGATCCGCCTGCTTGCCGACCAGTCGGTGGGCGCCGATGCCTTCGTGCGTCCGGGTCATGTGTTTCCATTGCTTGCAAGCCCCGGCGGCGTGTTGCGTCGCGCGGGTCACACCGAGGCGGCGGTGGATCTCACTCGTTTGGCGGGTCTGCCCGAAGCTGCGGTGATTTGTGAAATCATCAATGACGATGGCACGATGGCGCGCGTGGGTGACCTCGGGGACTTCCAACGCCGTCATGGTCTCAAGGCCTGCACGATTGCGCAGCTCATCGAGTACCGTCGCCGTTCGGAGAAACTCGTGCTGCGCGAGGAATGCATCAAGATGCCAACCGACTTCGGTGAATTCGACTGCCACCTTTATCGCATTGCGACCGACTTGAGTCACCATCTCGCCCTCACGCGTGGTGAGATCGATCCCGATGTGCCGACACTGGTGCGCGTGCATTCCGAGTGCCTCACCGGCGATGTTTTTCATTCGCAGCGCTGCGATTGTGGCGGCCAATTGGCTGCGGCGCTCGAGCACATTTCAAAAGAAGGCGGCGTGCTGCTTTACCTGCGTCAGGAGGGCAGGGGAATCGGCCTGCCGGCAAAGATCCGCGCCTACAAGCTGCAGGAGCAAGGAATGGACACGATCGAGGCCAACGAAAAACTCGGCTTCGCCGCCGACCTGCGCGAATATGGCATGGGCGCGCAAATTCTTTGTGACCTCGGCGTGCGCAAGATCCGCCTGCTTACCAACAACCCGAAAAAAGTCGTCGGCCTCGAAGGCTACGGCCTCGAAATCACCGAGCAAATCCCGCTCTCGCTGCCGGCCAATCTGCACAACGAGAAGTACCTGGAAACCAAGCGCCTGCGCATGGGGCACGCGCTCTAGCCGCAGCGCCCAGCCGCGCGTTAGGCAAAGTCTTTGTTGCACTAGGTACCCCTTTGCCCCCACATTGGTGACATGGAACTTGACCTGATCGATGTGCAATTCGACCTGCACGAAGTCAAGCCGCGCGAACTTGAGGAAGCGCTGGAAGATCCCTTTGCGGTCCGTTTCCTGCCCGACAGCGAACGGCAGGATGGCGCAACGCGATTCTATTCGCTCGGACGCACGGTTTGCGATCGTCATTTGTTCTGTGCATTTTGGACCGATGGTAAAACGACGCGCGTGGTGGCAGCACGCGAAATGACCGAGACGGAACGAAAATTTTACGATCGGAAATATGCCGATTGCCGCTGAGTGATCCATCAAACCCATTGCCATCCGCCATGAAGTCCATCAACAACTGGTCAGAAATTCCGGAGTTTGCCGATGAGGCGGCGGAGGCGCGGTTTTGGGAAAACCATGAGCTCGACGGCAGACTCATGGCAGCGTCGATCCTTGAAGCGGATTCGCGCGACTCGACCACCATCACCCTGCGCTTCGATCCGCGAATGCTTTCACGCATCAAGCGCATCGCGCGTTCAAGATTTCTGAACTACCAGTCGATGATGAAACAATGGCTGGCCGAGAGACTCGAAGAGGAGATCCGCAAACAGTGAGCCGCTTGCGTTTGGTGCAACATCCTTTGCTTTGGTTCATCGCCGTTTTGGCGTGGATGCGATTGGTTTGGCATCTCTCTTCGATTCCGGGCGACGGTAGTCCGCCGCTCATCCCGCACATCGACAAGCTCATGCATTTTCTTGGCTTTGCCGTGGGCGGCATGCTCATGGCGGGCTTGCTCGCAAGCATCACGCGCACCCTCATGCGATGCAAGGCGCGCTGGGATTTCATCATCCCCGCCACAGCGATCTTGATCGGCTTGTTCGGATGGCTTGATGAATGGCATCAGTGTTTCACGCCCGG
>JBKDYW010000264.1:0-2590 GCA_046308575.1 Verrucomicrobiota bacterium | reverse complement strand
GCCAACCGTGATCGAGTTTGAAGCGCTGCTGGAAAGATCGATCAGGTTGATGTTTTGCGTGTTGGCGGCGGTCGTCGCCATGCCGAATGTCGAAGCCGTCAGCGCGATGCCCGAGCCGCCGTTGGCATCGAGCCGCAGCGTATTCGACGTGCCGAGGTTGACACCCATGTTCAAGGTGCTGATCGTCTCAGTGGTACTGCCGCTGCTCTTGCCTTTGAGGGTGAGCGTGCCCATGTCGAGCGTGACAGCACCCGTGCTGAGCGGATCGGCCGTATTTGAGAGACCACTGTAATCAAGAATCAGCTGACCGCCACGCACCGTCGTGGTGCCGGTGTAGCTATTGTTGCCGGCGAGCGCCAAAGTGCCTGCGCCCCTCGAAACGAGACCTGCGCTGCCAGCTACCGTGCTGGAAAGGGTCAAAGTCCCTGTAGGGCTGTAATTGTTGATTGTGGGCGTGGTGCCAGCCAGCGTGATGTTGCCATTGGCGATGGAGAAATTTCCAGCCACGGGTCTATAGGTGATGCTGTTGGCATAAACCGTGCCGCTGACAGAGGCGGAGCCGCTGGTCGCGTTGAAGGTGGCATTGGCGGTTGTGCCGTTGGTCGAATCCCACGGCGTGCCGCTAACGCCGCTCCAGGAAGTGTTCGAAGTGTTCCAAGTGGCACCGTCCGCGCCCGTCCAAGTGCCGTTGGTCTGCGCGGAGGCGTGCGGGGTGGCAAGGCATACCAGAGCGAAGGAACAGCTGCAGGTGAGGAAGAGTGAACGGCGGAGTTTCATGGTGGCGGTGTTTTTTGTTTGGGATTTAGCTTGGTAGGTTTTGGACGACGGGAATTTTTTGGTTGAAAGACTCTCGTGATATTTACACCTCAAAATAAACTGAGGTGCGTGGCAAAGCTCAAACTTAATTTTTGTAATTTGTTTACAGGCAGATCGGATCAAAATTTGGGAGCTAAGTGGCTGTAGGCGATTTTACATCTTACGCAAATCATCGTGATCCATCCCACCCGGTAGGGCGACGCGGCCTCGCGGCGCCGTAATGATCGCCACAGGCGCCCAAGCGGGCAGGATGCCCGCGCTCCCTTGAAGACACGGGCAGGCCGCCCGTGCCCCCCCCCTTTCTGAAGAAGCGGCTTCAAAAACGAATCATCCGACGGACCTTTCGGAGAAAGGTCCCTGCCTGAAGAAGCGGCGGGTTCATGCGCTGCGCAAAACATGGAGCGGGACGCTCCATGGACGGCGTGGGACAGGATGTCCCAGCTACGATGAAGAAGCGGCGGGATGAACATTGAACATCCAACATCGAACATTGAACATCGAAGTCGAAGAGGGTCAAAGAAACCGCTTCAACGACGAATCATACGACGGACCTTTCGGAGAAAGGTCCCTGCCTGAAGAAGCGGATTCTTCATTCACCTACGATCTACAATCCACAATCCACAATCCACAATCCACGATCTTCTCATTCGCGCCCAGTGTTTGTCAGCCTCTCGATCGCTTTGGCCAGTTCGTGCCGCTGGGCTGCGATGGGAGCGGGGTCGGTGGTGTAGGTGGTGAGGCCGCCGGAAATGGCAGCAGGCACTTCGAGGAGTTTCGCGTGGCGGGCGGCCGCGAGCGCTGCGGTGCTCAATTGATTCAGGCGATGATTTTTGATGGAAGGCATCATGATTTGAGCGAAGTGATTTGTGAAAGAGACAATGATCTAAGCCAATGCCTCAAACTTCGCGCGGATGCCGAAAATCGGATGCGATTGCAGTTTCTTCCAGCCATCCATCGAGCCGTCGAGCACATGGTGTGACAGCGCCCAACGCAGCGGTTGGTATTTCGCCCATTCGGGATCGGCATCGCGATTCCATGCCTCGATCTTTTCGCGGCGCGCAGTGGCGGTCGGATCGTTTTCTGCCAAGGCCACGCGCAGGACATAGAGAGCCTCGGGCGAGCCGGGATACTCGGGCTCGAGCAGGATCATGTTGGCAAAGGCGGAGGCGAGGTAGTCCCAGCCCTGTTGTTTGCAAAGTTGGTAACGGTAGAAGAGGAAATCGACATTCTGCCGCTCTTCCTGGCGGCCGATGCCAAACTGCGGCGCGGCTTCCGATCCGCGCGCCAGGATGTCGAGCGCTGCATTGAACTTCCCTTTTCCGCAAAGCTCCGCGAACTCGCCGAAGAATGATTCCTTGTAAAGAAACCACGCGGTGCTCGCTCCTTCGGCAATGCTCAGCAATGGCTCCTTGAGCAAGGTGCGCACAGACTTCCAATCGCCATCAAGCAAGGCAAGGTTGGCCTGCGCGAGGCGGCAGTCGTCGGTGGCGCGAGTCTCGGCCGAAGCATTTTGCCAGAGGACTTTGCGCTCTTGATTCAGGCCCATGCGGGAGAGCATCTGATCGGCTGTTGAGATGAGATGGGTATCGGCATAGCCTTCGCTGACGGAGCAACGGATTTGCTCCAAGGCCTCGGCAGGCTTGCCTTCGTTCTCCGAAAGCTGCGCAAGGAAATGGTTCGCGTAGGCAGCCGTTTCGCCGCCGATGCCGGCAAGGCCCGTAAGCAATGCGCGCGCTTTGGCAGGTTCATTGGCATTGATCAATGCCACGGCCAG
>JBKDYW010000263.1:0-8502 GCA_046308575.1 Verrucomicrobiota bacterium | reverse complement strand
CGCAGCATCGGTACAAGCTCCTTGGAAGAGCATCGCAGCCCAAGTTCAGTGTCGTTCCCCGTGGCGTGGAGATCGTAGTGGAGTCCGAAGTAATGTTTCGGACCGTGCCAGACGGAGCGAATCTTGGATGTGGATGGCGTGGTGTTCATGTATTTTTAACGGGAAATTCCATCGCGGCGGGAACGACCCCGCAGGCGAATAGAATCCGGTTCAGACCTTTTCGAGGATGACCGAATTGGTGAGTTTGCCGATGCGATCGATTTCGATGGTGACTTGATCGCCTGCCTTGAGCCAGCGCGGGGGAGTGGCTGCCATACCGACGCCGTGCGGTGTGCCGGTGAGGATCACCGTTCCGGGCGGCAGGGTGTTGCTGGCGCTGAGGAATTCGATGATTTGGGCAACGCTGAAAATCATGTCATCGGTGTTCCAGTCTTGAACGGTTTCGCCGTTGAGAATGGTGCGGATGCCGAGCGATTGGGGATCGGTGATTTCATCGGCGGTGACGAGGCAGGGGCCGAGTGGTGAGAAAGTGTCGAAGGTCTTGCCCTTGCACCATTGTCCGCCGCCCCACTTGAGTTGCCAGTCGCGGGCGGAGACATCGTTGGCGCAGGTGTAGCCGAGCACATAGGAGAGGGCATCGGCGGTGCTCACATTTTTGCACGGCTTGCCGATGACGACGGCGAGTTCGCACTCGTAGTCGACTTCCTGGCTGGCAGCGCGCACGGGAATCTCGATCGGATCGCCGGGGTTCTGTACAGTGTTGATGCCCTTGGTGAAAAGAACGGGGCGCTCGGGTGCCTTCATGCCGGATTCTTCGGCATGGTGACGATAATTGAGACCAATGCAGAGAATCTGGCTCGGCTCGAATGGTGCCAGCAGCTTGGCGATTTGGGCTGGCTCGAAGGTTTCCTGGAGTCCGGCATAGAGGTCTCCCGTACAGCGCACGGTGGACTTGTCGGATTTTTGTGAGCCGAAGTGAACGGCTCCCTGCGGGTCTTGGTATCTTACGATGTTCATAGTAGTTGGGGTGTGAAAATCAATAGGTGGCACGGCCTCCGGTGAGGTCGTAGGTGAATCCTGTGGTGAACGAGGCCTCGGGTGAAACAATGAATTCCACCATGGCCGCAACCTCGTCCTTGGTGCCGCAGCGCTTCATCGGGATTTTGTCGGTCATGTATTTCACCTGCTCCTCGGGCATGGCGGCGACGAGTTCGGTGAAGATCACGGCTGGGGCGATCGCATTTACGGTGATGCCCGTGCCGGCGTATTCCTTGCCCTGGACCTTGGTCATGCCGATCACGGCTGCCTTTGAGGTTGAGTAGGCAAGCATGCCCGCGTTGCCTTCCTTGCCGGCGATCGAAGCGAAGTGGAGGACGCGGCCGAAGCCTTGTGCCAGCATGTGCGGGAGCACGGCGCGCGAGGTGTTGAGGCAGCCGTTTACATTCACGCGCATGACGCGATCGAAGTCCGCGGGGTCGACCTCATGGCTCTTGAGATTCGTTTGGCCGGTGATGCCGGCGCTGTTGATGAGGATGTCGATGCGTCCGGTTTCGGCCATGATTTCAGCGATCGCCTGTTCGACGGCTTGCTGATTGCCGACATCGGCGACGAGGCCGAGCGCGCCGTTGCCGAGAACCTCGCGGGCTTTGTTGAGCTTGGCCGCATTCATGTCGAGCAGCGCGACGCGAACTCCGAGAGAATTGAGGCGTTGCGCCACGGCGAAGCCGAGGCCTTCGGCACCGCCCGTGATGACGGCGGTGCGGTTTTTCCATTGGGGTGGGGTGTTGCTTTCGTTCATTGGTTTGATTTTATTATTTGAATGTTGCGGCCAGTGCTTGCCCCGGAGTTTTGGTCTGAATCATGGATGCTTGCCCGTTTTGATTCCGAATTCATGAAGAATGTCCGCATTGTGTTGGCCGATAGCGGGAGCGCCTATGGGGGATTTGAAGATTTCCCCGTCGATGCGGATCGGGCAACGAAGGGTGGCAAGGGGTGTTCCTTGCGGGCATTTGACCACTTGTTCCATGTCGAGTTCCCGATAGCCATCGGTCGTGCGAAGTTTTTCCCAAGACATCACCTCCGCGCACCAGATGTCCGCAGGTTCGAGAATCGCGAGCCAGTGCGCGGTGGATTGATTGGACAAATGGCCGCGTAGAATGGCTTTGATTTCTTCGCGGCGGTCGAACCAGCTTTGTGGCTCTTGAAATTCAAGCAATGCCGGGCAATCGAGAAGTTTGCCAAGGCGCGGCACTGCACCCATGGCCAAAGCAAGATACCCGTCTTGGGTGGCATAGATGCCGTAGGGAGCGCCAAGATAAGAGTGGGCGTTGTTATGATCGCTTCTGCGAGGGAGTTTTCCACCGTCATTGAGGTGGGTGGTGATGACCTCGAATTGGAGGTCGAGGATGGATTCCATGAGGCTCACTTCAACGCGGCCGCCTTGCCCGGTGATGCCTCTGCGCACCAAGCATGCAAGGATGCCTTGTACCAAATGAGCGCTTGCCGTCAGGTCCGCGACCGCCAAGCCCATGGGCACGGGGCCATCATCTGCGTTGCCGCTCAACCAAGCGATGCCGGACATCGATTGGGCGAGCAGGTCTTGACCGGGCTTGCCGATCCATGGGCCGGTGGTTCCGTATCCGGTGACCGAACCGTAAACCAAGCGAGGATTGATTTCGCGCACCACATCCCAATTGAGTCCAAGTTTTTTCATCACTCCCGGACGGAAGTTTTCAATCAGCACATCCGCACGTGCGATCAATTGGCGTACTGTTGCCAGATCATCCGGATTTTTCAAATCGGCCGCAAAGCCATCTTTGTTGCGGTTGATGGAATGAAACAGCGTGCTCTCTCCTTCGATGCCCAGATTGGAAATGTAGAGCTGGCGGCATATGTCGCCACCTTCCGGGCGCTCTATTTTAATGACGCGGGCCCCGAGGTCGGCAAGGCGCATGGCTGCTGATGGGCCTGCGAGAAACTGGGAAAAATCGAGAACGAGGAGGTCGGCGAGCGGTCTCATTTGGCAGTCCTCCAGAGTTTCAAGATTTCGCGTGCGGCATCGGAGATCGTTCTTTTGCCGGTCATCGCATCATGCGCCACCGGCGTGGCGGTGTCCTGGAACATCATGTAGCCGGTGGCTTTCGGCCTGCAAATGGCTTGATCGAGCGTTTCAAGAGTGTCCGCAAAAAAACCGTTGCTTGCCGCATTGACTGCGGCATCGGTCCATGCCGAGCGATGGCCGGGTTGACCGCCGGATTCAAAATAAACACCCCGTTGCACCCATGGTGTGGCTGTGAACTCGGCGTAATCCATGGCCGCGCGCGGGTGCTTGGATTTTGCGGAGACAGCCACTCCCGCGCCACCCAGTGTCGAGCGCAGGCGTTTGCCGGCAAAGCTTACCAAGCCGCCAGCCTTGAGCGCATGTCGGACATAGCCGGGGCGCGAGTAGTTGGAGTAGCCGTAAGCGAAGGGGCAGAACGCGGCGCGCGGATCATCGTCGACGGAGGACATCCATTCCCCGGTGCGGATCGGATTGCGCTCGAGGCATGCGGGATCGCATAGGGTGATGAGACGCCGAAGTTCCTCAAGAGCACCTTCAAGGACAGCGACGGGAGCCATTTCGCCATCGGGGCCGAAGGGCGTGTGGCCAAGTGCGTCGCAGAACATGTAACTGTGCATGAGCACATCGATGGGGAATGCCGCGACCGTCACAAATCCATTGCGGGCCATTTCCAGCACATCTTCCCATGTTTGCGGAAGCTGCAGGCCGTGGCGCTCCATCAAGTCGGGCCGCCATGTGGAGATCGGGGTCGCCGCATCGGTCGCAAGCGTCCATTGCTTGCCGCCAAAGCAATAACTCTCGTGCGAAAGCCCCACGGAATTGGCCGCCTGCTCCGCAAGGAAATCCGCCGACACCCAGTCCTCGAATGGCAGGATCAAGCCTTCTGTAGCGGCAAGCGCCGTGTGCGGGTGATCCATCACGATGAGGTCGAACTGCTCGGCGAGTTGCTCCATGGGTGCGTCTGCAAATGCCTGAAGCGAGCGCTTTTCCCAAGAGATGGTAATGCCGGGATTTTGTTCTTCAAATCGTTGGGCGGTGGCAACAACCGGGAGAAAACCACGAGTGTGGTTCCATGCGATGCCTTTGAGGTGAGTCATGTTTGGAGCGTTGAAGTTAAAGTTTGTGTGAGGGTGATTTGAAAACAGCTTATAATGTCCCGTTTGATTCGCGGACTTTTCCATGTGCCTTGATGAGTGCCTCCTCGGCATCGAGGATTTTATCGATCATTGCTTGTCGGTCTGGGCCGGTAGCGGACTCAAGGAAGCGCAGGCCGAGCGGATCGATTTCCTCCCGGATCATTCGCAGAGATTCCTCATCCGGTTCCTCAGTGAGCGGAATATCTCCCTCGCCATGGACGGGAAAGCCAGTGGCTTCTTGGACTTCGGCAAGAGTGACGCCGGGGTGGAGAGAAACGATTTTGAACTCGCGCGTTTCGTGGTCCACTTTGAAGACCGCCAGATTGGTGACGAGTTTCACTTCGCCAGGTTGCAAGCCGGCCGCCTCGCGTTCCTGGAGCGTGAGAAGATGGCGAGCCACGCCGGCGAAATCGACTTTCTCGACAAGGTTGCGGTTTGAGTGTCGCGGCAGGTAAAAATAGAGATTGTCCGAGAGGTCGGCGACTTCGGCCATGCCGCCCTGACCGGGCAAACGTAGCATGCCTTTGGAGGTCCGGATTTCGATCGTGTTGCTGCGGCCGAAACGATCGATCTGTGCCGAGCTGACGACCTCGTTTGAAATGTATCCCGGCAGGTAGTAGCGATACCATGCATGATCGCCCCCGCACCAGTGCAGGGCGGTTTGAACATCCATCGCCTCGGCGAGGGACAGTAGCGCCGGGCGTGTTGCGGGATCGACGCAACTGGCATTGACGGCGAGAATCAGCAGACGCGGAGCATGGGTGCGCTTTGCCAGAAGGTAAGCGGCGAACGCCAACGGTGAAACCGCGCCGACCGACAGGATCGAGTCGTTGTCAAACTGACGGCTCAGCCAATAAATCATCCGCTCCATCGTGTCTGCGGGCCCGGTGATCGGTGCGGACTTGCGGTGGGTCTGCAATTCGGAAGATGTCACTTTTGATGGTTCGATTCCGTCTCCGACTTCCAGCAGTTTCATGCGTTCGGGTGCGGGTGCGGACGCAACGAACGGAACAGTGACGGCCCGTTTTCCGATTTCACGGTAGTCTGCAAGATAATAGCCGGGCGAACTGGAGGGATAAGCACCGCCCTTGGCAACGGCGATGGCAGAGACCAATTTTCTCGGCCAGATGAACGAGCCTTTGCGATGGCCGAGCTGACCCGCAGGAACAATTTCTTCGACCGTGAAAAGCGTGCGTCGTGCGGCACCGAGCAGCGACTCATCGAGATGCTGCGGCCCTAGGATTTCCACATTGCCATCGGTGTCGGCTCGCGAGGCATGCATCAGGCAAACATCGAGTGGCAATGCCCGCACTGCTTTGAGAGCTTCGCCCGACCATGGATCGTTGAAGTCGCGAACGGAGCCCGACTTTTGATAAATGTCCGATGCGGGAGCGGGTCGCAAGGGCCATGAGGGGAGGTGCGATTGTGCTGCGCGCAGGGCGGTGATCAGGCTGATTGCAGTCCAGTCTTCTGCTTCGACTGTGCCTTGCTCGAGGCTTTTTCGGAACAGTGGTGCCAGGCCAAAGATGTCCAGGCTGGAAAAACAGAAAATGATTTTGCGCAGCGAGCCAGCCGCCAAAAACATCTCGAGCGGGATGCCGCCGCTCCACGAGACATATTCGAGGCCGGTGGTTTTGCGTTCGGTGATCTCGCGAACCAGAGCGATGGGCAGTCGGCTGAAAAGTGCGCCGCCCACGCCGCAGCGGTCACCGTCGGACACCATCGCGGCAAGTTCCGGAAGCGATACAAATTCGGTCTGCAAATGAGTGATCGGTTTCATGGGATGGCTCCTTCCTGGCGCAGGGTTGCGATTTCCTCATCCGAGAATCCGGCGAATTCGCGGAGCACCTCCTCGGTATGTTCGCCCAACCTTGGCGGGGGTCGATGAATGCCGCCCGGTGTGTCGGAAAATTTCACCGGCACGCCAACCACCTTCACGGTTCCCGCCACGGGATCCTCGAAGGTTTCGAGGATTTTGTTTGCCGCGATTTGCGGGTCGTCCATCAGATCGCCGAACGAATTGACCGGCGCGCACCAAACATCCTCGGCGAGGAGAATATCCATCCATTCCTGGGTCGTTTTGGTGGCAAAATGTTTTGATAGGTCGCCGTGGATTTTGTCGCGGTCTTCCATGACATTGCTCGAGCTGACCTCCTCGTAGCCGGGCGTGCCGCTGAGTCTTGCGACCTTGTTGAGGGGGTTCATGCCCAGCGCGATGAAGCCGTTGCTTGTCGGGTAGATGCCGTAGGGCGCGCCCAGATAGGCCGAAGCAATGGCACTGCGCGGGCGTTGGGGCAGGCCGCCGCCATTCATGTAGGTGTTGAGCTCTTGGCTGATCATCGCGAGCAACGAGTTCCAAAGATTCAGATCGACCCGCTGTCCCTTGCCGGTGCGCTCGCGCCCGATCAGAGCGGCGAGGATTCCGTAAACGATGTGGATGCCGGTTGAGAAGTCCGCCACACCGAAGGGTGCAGGGTATGGTCCCTGACCCTCGCCGGCCGTCAGATGCGGCACGCCGCTCATCGCTTGGATCAACAAATCCTGACCGGGGCGAGAAACATAGGGGCCTTCATGCCCAAGCCCGCAACTGGCGCAATAAATGATTGCCGGGTTCACCTTGCTGAGGGCGTCGTAGCCGATTCCAAGGCGATCCATCACGCCTGGGCGAAAATTTTCGACGACCACATCGACCTTGCCGACCAGTTTGTGCACGACGGCTTTGGCGCTGTCTTTCTTGAGGTCGAGCACGATGCTGCGCTTGTTGCGGTTGAAGCTCAGAAACGAGATGCTTTCGCCGTTCACATAAAGGTTGTTGAGCGCGAAGGAGCGCGACCAGTCGCCTTTGGCGGGCTCGACCTTGATGATATCGGCACCAAGATCGCCGAGGATCTGCGTGGCGAACGGACCTTGTGCCAACTGGCAAAAGTCGAGGATTTTGATCCCCTCCAAGGGACCTTTGGATTTGCTATTCGTGTTCATGGAATTTGTGGTGAGTGATCAGACGAGGCGGCACAGCATTCCGCCGTCTGCGGGAATCTGGGCACCGGTGATGTAGGAAGAGGCATCGGAGACGAGAAAGGCGACGAGTTGTCCGATCTCGTCGGGATCGCCGACGCGGCCGAGCGGAATCATGTGCATGAATGAGGCATTGAGTTCCTCTTGATTGCCAGCGGTGAAGAGTTCGGCAGCGTGGCTGAGCATTTCGCTGCTGACCGCGCCGGTTTGCACCGAGTTGATGCGGATGCCCATGGGCCCGAGTTCGGTTGCCAGTTGAATGACCATCGCGTCGAGACCGCCTTTGGATGCGGAGTAAGCCGCGTGCATCGGATTTGAGGCGGCTGCGCGCACGGAGGAGTTCACCACGATTGATCCGCCCCCTTGCTTGGCCATCTGCCGTGCCGCGGCGCGCACCACACGGAAGACGCCACTGAGGTTCACGTCAATCGTGCGGTCCCAAGTTTCATCGCTCATCGTGAGAAAGTCCTCGAAAATCACCATGCCGGCGTTGGCGAAAACTCCGTCCAGGCGTCCGAAGTGTCTGACGGTTTCGTCCACCGCATGGTTGACCTGCCCTACATCGGCAACATCGCACGCGATTTGCAAAACGCCCTCGGGCATGTCTGCGATGATTCTTCGGTTGGCCACCGCCACCGATGCGCCTGCCGCGAGAAGCACATCCACAGTGCCGCGGCCGATGCCGGAGGATCCGCCAGTGATCAGGATGGTTTTGTTTTTCAATGAGATGGGAGTTTTCATGGTAGTGGAGTTTGATGGTTATTGTGGTTGTTGCGATGCGAGAAGTTGCCCTGCGACTGCCAGTTTCATTTTTGAAATGTGCCAGCCGCTGAGGTTGGCGATGTAGAGGGTTTTGCGTCCTGTTCCACCGAAGGCGATGTTGGTGGCGCGGTTGATGACGGTGCTGGTGGGATCGTCGGCGATGAGCGATTTTTTTCCCTTCGGCGATACGCGCCAGATGCGGTTGTCGCCATAGCATGAGACATAAAGAAATCCTTCCGTGTCGAAAGCCAGCCCATCCGGCACATGCGCGACATCATCGACGAAGATGCTTGGGCGGCCGGCTTTTCCATTGGCGAGAATCGGCGCGCGCAGAACACTGTCTTTGGTGCTTTGCACGATGTAGAGCGCCGACTCGGTGGCATCGAGCGCGAGGCCGTTGGCGAAGTGGATGTTCTTGAGCCATGTCTCGCCACGGCCATCGGGTGTGAAGCGGTGGACCATGCCGTCGCGTTTGCCCCAGGTGCCGCTCTCGGAGACATAGAGAACGCCCGTGCGATCGAAGACGGG
>JBKDYW010000262.1:0-4071 GCA_046308575.1 Verrucomicrobiota bacterium | reverse complement strand
GACTCCATCAAGCCCATCAATGTCGCCGAGGAACTTTCCCAATCGTTCCTGGAATACTCGATGTCGGTCATCATTTCGCGCGCGCTGCCGGATGTGCGCGACGGCCTCAAGCCCTCGCAACGCCGCATCCTTTACGCCATGCGCCAGCTCGGAGTCTCGCCCGGCAAGGCTCATGTGAAATGCGCTAAAATCGTCGGAGAAACGATGGGTAATTTCCACCCGCACGGCGACCAAGCGATTTACACGACATTGGTGAACATGGGTCAGCCATGGTCGATGCGCGAGATGCTCGTCGATGGCCAGGGCAACTTCGGCTCGGTCGAAGGCGATGCCGCCGCATCGATGCGATACACCGAGGCCAGGCTCCACCACCTCGGCATGGCAATGATGGAGGATCTCGACAAGGACACGGTCGACTTCCAGCCAAACTACGATGGCTCGCAGGAAGAACCCTCGGTGCTGCCTTCGGCGTTTCCAAACTTCCTCGTCAATGGCGGCACCGGCATCGCCGTCGGCATGGCGACCAACCTCGCGCCACACAACCTCGGCGAAGTAATCGACGGCATCTGCGCGCAAATCGACAAGCCGGAGATCACGCTGCCCGAGCTGATGCAATACATCAAAGGCCCCGACTTTCCGGTCGCCTGCGAAATTCGCGGCATCCGCGGCATCGAGGATTATTTCCGCAGTGGCCGCGGCTCGATGCGCCTTCGCGGCAAAGTCGAAATCGAGGAAAACGAAAACGGCAAATCGATCATCGTCATCCGTGAAGTCCCCTACGGCGTCAACCGCGCGACCCTCCAGGAACGCATCGCCGAGCTGGTCAACGAAAAGACCCTCACCGGCATCTCCGGCATGCGCGACCTTTCCGACGAGGAAACCCGCATCGAGATCGAACTCAAGCGCGACGCCCGCCCGCAGGTGGTCGTCAACCAACTCTACAAACTCACCGCGCTGGAAACTTCGTTCAGCGTCAACATGCTGGCGATCCACCAGAACCGGCCGAAACAGCTCTCGCTCAAGGAAGCGATCGACGCCTACATCGAGCACCGCCGCGAAGTGATCATCCGCCGCACGCGCTACCTTCTCGGCAAAGCCGAAGAACGCGCCGAGCTGCTCGAAGCCTTCCTCCTCGCGCTCGGCCACCTCGACGATTTCATCAAGATCATCCGCGATTCGAAAAACCGCGACGAAGCCCGCGAACGACTCGCCGCCTATCAGTTTTCCACCGCCACCGCAGAATCACTCGGTATCCTCATCCGCTCGCAAGCCGCCATCCAAGGCGACCGCTATGTGTTTAGCGAACGCCAGGTCAACGCGATCCTCGAACTGCGCCTCTACCAACTCACCGGCATGGAGCGCGACAAGGTGAAGGCGGAGTACGACGGCGTGCTCATCGACATCAAGGACCTGCTCGACATCCTCGCCCGCGAGGTCCGCGTCCTCACAATCATCAAAGACGAGCTTCATGAAATCAAAGGCAAGTACGCGACCCCGCGCAAATGCCCAATCCTTGCCGAGGCCGGCGAAGTCGCCATCGAGGATCTTATCGCCAACGACGCGATGATCGTCACGCTTTCCCACCGCGGATATGTGAAACGCACGCCCGCTAGCGAATACCGCCTGCAAGGCCGCGGCGGCAAAGGCCTCAAGGGCATGGAGACAAAGTCCACCGCCAAGGGCGAACCGGACGATTTCGTCGAACATCTGTTCTCGGTCCAAGCGCACGACTACCTCATGTTCTTCACCAACACCGGCCGCGTCTATGTCGAGCGCGTCTACGAACTCCCCGAAGGGTCCCGCACCTCGACCGGACGCAGCATTCGCAATGTGCTCAACCTCAAACCCGAGGAAAAAATTGCCGCGATGCTCCGCCTCGAACGCACCACCGACGATGCCGGCAACGACATCACTTTCCGCGAGGATGCGGGCTTCGTTTTCTTCGCCACCCGCTCGGGTAAGGTGAAAAAAACCGCCCTCAACGATTTCCGCAACTACCGCAAGGACGGCATCATCGCCATCATCCTCGAGGAAAACAACGAACTCATCGGCGTGCGCCTCACCTCCGGATCGGACGAAATCATCCTCGTCACCCACGAAGGACTCAGCCTCCGCTTCCACGAAGAAGACACCCGCTCGCAAGGCCGCGCCTCAATGGGCGTCATGGGCATCCGCCCGCGCGATGAGGACTTCGTCGTCGGCCTCGCCCTCGCCACCGCCGATTCCACCCTGCTCGTCGCTTCCGAAAACGGCCTCGGCAAACGCACCCCCTTCGACGATTACCGCAAGCAATCCCGCGGCGGCAAAGGCATCATCACGATGAAGGTCACCGACAAGACCGGCCCGGTCGTCGGCGCTGTCACAGTCACCGAAGAGGACGAACTCATGCTCATGACCTCCACCGGCCAGAGCATCCGCATCCGCGTCAACGAAATCCGCGAAACCGGCCGCAACGCCCAAGGCGTGAAACTCCTCACCCTCAAGGAAGGCGAAAAACTCCAAGACATCTCACTCGTCATCCCCGATGGCGACGATGCCGATGGAGCCGCCAGCCCCGAGGGCGAAGACAACCCCGCAGAAGACGAAGGAGGTTGATGCACTGTAGCGGCGATCAGTGGTCGCCGCTACAACCCAACAATGACAGCGATCACCGGTCGCCGTGCCAGCTCCAGGGTGCAGATTGAAGTGTCGTGCCGCCCGCATGACGAAATAATCACAAAAATCACACTTTTCCTTTTTTCTTTTGGGACGCTGGGGTAAAAGCGTGCACCGCGAGTAGACAACTCCACCATGAAAATTCAAAACCTCCTCACCCTTGCGTCGACAGCCGTGCTCATTGCTAATGCATCGGCGGTTGTCACCATCGATTACATCACTGTTGCCAACCCAAACAATGCGGCAGATACCACCGGCTACGGCTCTGTCGCTTATAATTATGAAATCGGCAAGTACGAGGTGACCAACGCTCAATACGCGGCCTTTCTCAACGCGGTGGACCCCACAGGCAGCAACCCCAACGGCATCTACAATACCAGCATGGGGACTCATTACACAGGTGGCATCACCTTCAACAGCGGCGCCAGCGCTGGCGCAAAATACACCATTCGCAGCAACTACGGAGACATGACCAATAGGCCGGTGAACTTCGTAAGCTGGTTTGATGCTGCACGCTTCTCTAACTGGATGCATAACGGCCAAGGTGCCGGAAGCACGGAGACCGGGGCCTACACGCTCAGCGGCAACACCGGCATCGTCACTAAGAACGTAGGAGCCACGATTTACATCCCCAGCGAGAACGAGTGGTACAAAGCGGCGTATTACAATGGCACCAACTCAAGCTATTCACCTTACGCAAACGGTCAGAGCAGCATCACCACCGCCGATGCCAATTACGGCTGGGCTATCGAACAAGTAACCGTCGTCGGCTCCTATACCAATGATCCAAGTTCATACGGCACCTTCGACCAAGGGGGGAACGTCAGCGAATGGAACGATGCGGTGATCTCCGGCACATTGCGCGGAGTTCGTGGTGGCTCATTCGGCAGCGGCTTCTACGATAATTCCAGCCCGCTCCTCTCCTCCGCCCGCAGCAGCGCCTCTCCCACGATCGAGAACGAGTCCACAGGCTTCCGCGTCGCCAGTGTCCCCGAGCCAAGCGCAATGGTTCTCACGGTGCTGGCCAGCGGCATGATGTTGATCCGCCGGAAGCGTTGATTCTTCTCATAATCCTTTGAAACGCAGAGGCGGGCTTTCGAGTCCGCCTCTGCTGTTTGGTTGCGTCGAAATCAACGAGTGTACACGAGCCCGCTCCAATTCCACCGTAGCGGCGATTACCGGTCGCCGCTCCAATCCATCCAGTCACCGCAAGACACCGCATTCCCGCCTAAAATCCCTGCATTTTTTCCGAAAGCACGCTTGCCCGGCAGGGATCGGCCCGACATAGTCCCGCGCGTGCGGGCCGGGCGATTTGGCATACCGCGCCCGGTTTAACTTCGATGCCATGAGCGACACACCCTCTGCGACTGCGGAACTGAAATTGCCAAAGGACCTTGCTGCCGAAAAAGGCATGGT
>JBKDYW010000261.1:0-7562 GCA_046308575.1 Verrucomicrobiota bacterium | reverse complement strand
AAACATCACAAGCGAGCAACGCGAGCCAAATTGGCTTGGCCGTAGCGCAGCGAAGGCAATCCCTCCCGTTCCGCCATTCTTCGCTTCCGTACCGGAAGCTACGAACGGCAAGCCATTGAAAAAGCAATTTGAAGCGAAGAAGGGCCGCGCTAATACGGAATCTGCCCCTCTTTTACTCAGCATTCTGAGCAAATGCATTACGCATACATCCTCCAGTCAATATCACACCCGGAGAGGTTCTACTACGGCAGCACTTCGAATCTCAAAAAGCGTCTCACCGTTCACAATGCCGGAGGAAACATCTCCACCCAACCTTTTATCCCTTGGAAAATTGCCTGGTATGGTGGCTTCCCATGCAAACAAACCGCCGTCGAATTTGAGCGATACATGAAGACAGCATCCGGAAAAGCATTCGCAAGGAAACGATTGCTCTATCCTAAATAAAGGGTCAGAGACCCCTCCGAAGCACCGCGAGCCATCCTGGCTTGGCCGTAGCGCAGCGAAGGCAATCCCTCCCGTTCGAGCATTACGCTTTGCTCAACCCCACCTCATCTCCCACCCTTGATCGGCAACCATTCGATCACCCGTTGGATCTGCCGATCCCAATAACCCCACTCATGATCAGCGCCCGGATGTTCTTCATATTCAAAGGATAGCCCGATTTTTTTCGCATGTGCGACAAACTCACGATTTCCCCCAATGAGGAAATCCGCTGTGCCACAGCACGCATAGAGAGCCGGTGGCCGATGCTCAGAGTGCTGGAGTTTTTCGCTCAACGCAAAGAGATCAGCATCGCTGCCGCGAACTTTTGAAGCCGGGCCAAAAGCGAGTCGGATCATGTTCTCGGAGCGGGCATCGACATTTTTGCGCACGCGTTCATGAATGTCCAAAACGCCCGAGAGACTCGCGGCGGCGGCGTATTTTTCAGGCTGCGAGAGTGCCATCAGGAAGGCGCCATAGCCACCCATCGAGAGCCCCGCGATGAAGTTGTCCTTGCGGTGTGGCGACAGCGGGAAAAACGAACGGGCAATCTCCGGCAACTCTTCACGCAGAAAGGCCCCATAGTTGAGACCCGATGCCATATCCTGGTACCAACTCAATCCAACGGCAGGCATCACCACCGCAATTCCTGCCTCATCGGCATAACGCTCGATCGAAGTCTGGCGCGTCCACATGCTGTGATCGTCGGACCTCCCATGCAGCAACCAAAGCGTTGGGTATTTGCGCGCGCGGCCGATCTCATTTCGAGGCGCTTGAGGCAGGATCACATGCATCGAACATGAAAGCCCAAGGACCTCGGAAAAAAAGCTGCAATCAATCAATGCCATACGCGCTTTCTGGCATGATGCCAAAAAAGCGGCAATACGGAAAAAAACTCCAAGCCCTCGATGGAGGTTAACCGCACATCAATCCCGCCGCGTCAGTTCGACAAACACATCCTCGAGCGTGGCGACATGGCGGAACAGCGAACGCATCGGCCAGGAACTTTCGGCGGCGAGCTTGGCCATCGCTTCGCGGGCGTCGCTCTCAGAATCAACCCAAACGGTGAAGCGGTTCCATCCGTCCTCCATCGGCTCGGGCGTCACTTTCTTCACGCCATCGATGCGGTTGAGCGCACCGACCGCGAGATCGGCATCGCAGCGCAGCTCAATCTGCACCCGTCCCGCGGCACGCATCTGACCGATGAGATTCTCGGGCGTGTCAGCGGCTTTGATTTTTCCCTGATCGATGATGATGACCCGGTTGCAGGTCATTTCCACTTCGTGAAGGATGTGCGTCGAGATCAACACCGTGTGCGACTTGCCGAGTTGTTTGATCAATTCGCGGATCTGCCGGATCTGATTGGGGTCGAGGCCATTGGTTGGTTCGTCGAGAATGAGCAGCTCGGGATCGTGCACCAAGGCATCGGCCAGGCCCACGCGTTGGCGAAAACCTTTAGACAGCGTCTTGATCATCTTGCGGCGCACCGACTGCAGCCCGCAGAGCTCGACCACTTCGCCCACGCGGTGGCGCATCGCCCTGCCATCGAGGCCTTTGATCCCTGCCCGAAAGCGCAGATACTCGCGCACGCGCATGTCGTCGTAGAGCGGCACATTTTCCGGCATGTAGCCAATGCGCTTGCGGGCCTCGATCGAGTCGTGAAACACATCGTAGCCCGCTACCCGCGCCGTACCCGAAGTCGGCGGCAGATAACCAGTGAGCATACGCAGCGTCGTGGTCTTGCCCGCTCCATTCGGGCCAAGAAACCCGACGATTTCGCCGCGCTCGACCGAAAAGTCGATGCCGCGCACCGCTTCGTGGCGGGCGTATCGTTTGGTGAGCTGGTTGACCTGGATCATTTTACCGTGAAGCGGGGAAATTCCTAGGAATCACGCGGTTGCGCGGTTGACTCCCATGGGCGCGCCCCTTATTGAATGGCCGCGCGCGGCGGGCCAAGCGGTAAATTCGCAAGCCCGCCTCATAATTTTCAATTACCCCAATGAACTCGACGGTTTCGGTGCGGCAGAATGCGGATTTGCTTGAGGCCCAATATTCCCAGTGGTGCGAAGATCCGAAATCGGTCGGCGAAACATGGGCAGCATTTTTCGAAGGATTTGAACTCGGCACCGCCCAACCGCGACGCGCGGCCGAGGGAGGCGCTCCAGCCGCTCCCAATCAAGCGTCGGATTCCGACCTCGCATTCTTCGGTAGGGTCGTCGCGCTGATCTACAACTACCGCACGCTCGGCCACACGCAGGCACACATCAACCCACTCGAGGAAAAACCCGAGCGCAATCCGCGGCTCGCGCTGGAGCAATTCGGACTCACCGAGGCCGACCTCGACCGCGTCGCATGGAACGCGTATTTTCGCCACGGCGAAAAAATGAAACTGCGCGACATGATCGCCGCGCTGGAAGCCACCTACTCGGGCAAAATCGGCTTCGAGTTCATGCACATTCACCACACGCCGATCCGCCACTGGGTCCGCGAACGCATCGAACAACACGCGACCCAACGCGACGACTCTACTGAGCGCCGCAAGAAGGCACTGCGCTGGGTGCTCGAGGCGGAAATTTTCGAGCACTTCCTTGGCAAACGATTCCTCGGTGAAAAACGCTTCTCCAACGAAGGGGGCGAGGGCGCAATGATCCTTCTCAATGCGATTCTCGAAGCCTGTCCGTCGAATGGCGTGCGCGAAATCGAAATGGGCATGTCCCACCGCGGCCGCCTCAATGTGCTCGCAAATTTTGTCCGCAAGTCGATCACCACGCTGCTTTACGAATTCACTCCCAACTACGAGCCCGACCTCGTTGCCGGCGATGGTGATGTGAAATACCACCTCGGCTACGAAAGCATTCGCGAATTTCCCGACGGCAAAGTGCGCGTGAGCCTCGCCGCCAATCCGAGCCACCTCGAAGCGGTGAACTCGGTGGTCGAAGGCAAAGCCCGCGCCCGTCAACGCGTGCTCAGCGAAGGCGGACCCGAAATCGATCGCGGCCAAGTGCTGCCCATCCTGCTCCATGGCGATGCGGCCTTCGCAGGCCAAGGCTCGGTCGCCGAAGTTCTCAACCTTTCCCAACTCCCCGGATACCGCACCGGCGGCACCATCCACATCATCATCAACAACCAGATCGGCTTCACCACGGTACCAGCCGACGCGCGCTCGTCGGCCTACGCGACCGATGTCGCCAAGATGATCGAGGCCCCCGTGCTCCACATCAATGGCGAGGATCCGATGGAGCTCTACTGGGCCGCAATTTTTGCCATCGAATTCCGCCAAAAGTTTGGCCGCGACATTGTCATCGACATGTACTGCTATCGCCGCCAAGGCCACAACGAGACGGATCAAGCGGCATTCACCCAACCGCTCATCGCGAAAAAAATCGCCGCGCGTCCGACCTTTGGCAGCCTCATCAAAAACGAATCCCTCGCCCACGGCGCTGTGACTCAGACGGAACTGGAATCGATGGAAAAATCGATCTGGGACAACCTCGAAGATGGCTACCAAAAAATGCTCGCACTCAGCGAGACCGGCGAGCGCACCGCCTTCAGCGGATCGACCGGCGTCGTGCAACCAAAGTACTCGCACGCACCCATCGCCACCGGTATTGATCGCGAACGCTACCAACACATCGGTCGCGTCATCACCAGCGTCCCGCGCGAATTTCATCTCAACCCAACCCTCGAAAAACGCTTCGTTCCGCGCCGCGTCGAGGCCTTGGAAAAAGGTGGCCCCATCGATTGGGCCTTCGCCGAATCACTGGCCTTCGGATCGCTGCTCATGGAAGGCACACCCGTGCGCCTCTCGGGCCAGGACTGCGGCCGCGGCACCTTTTCGCAGCGCCATGTGGTGCTTCACGATTACGAAAGCTCAGAGCGCTACATTCCGCTCGATCACCTCGCGCCGGATCAAGGCAAGTTCTGCGTTCACAACTCGCTGCTCTCGGAGTTCGCCGTGCTCGGCTTCGATTACGGCTACTCGCTGTCCTATCCAAAAATGCTCACACTTTGGGAAGCGCAGTTTGGCGATTTCTCCAATGGCGCGCAGGTGATCATCGACCAATTCATTTCCTCCGCCGAATCAAAATGGCAAACGCCCAGCGACCTCGTGATGCTGCTGCCCCACGGTTACGAAGGCATGGGCCCGGAGCATTCCAGCGCACGCTTGGAACGCTATCTGCAACTCTGCGCGGAGAAAAACATGATCATCGGAAACCTCACCACCCCCGCTCAGTACTTCCACGCACTGCGCCGCCAAAAGCATCGCAACTTCCGCAAGCCGCTTGTCCTGATGACCCCCAAGAGCCTGCTCGGACGTCCCGAAGCAGTCTCGCCCGAAAGCGATTTCCTCGAAGGTTCCTGTTTCCAGGAAATCCTTCCCGACCCAAAACCGGTCAAGGACCCAGGCTCGATCAAGCGCGTGATTTTCTGTACGGGCAAAGTTTTCTACGACCTCGCCGCCCAGCGCCAGGAACGCGGCGCCGAGGACACCGCCATCCTCCGCGTCGAGCAGCTTTATCCGTTCCATCGCGACATGATCAAAGCGATGACCGGTCAGTACAAAAATGCGTCGAAGTTTATCTGGTGCCAAGAAGAACCGGTGAACATGGGCGCATGGTTCTTTATCCGTCCGCGCATGGAACACACACTCGGCATCAATCTGATCTATGCCGGACGCGAATCCGCCTCCAGCCCCGCCGCCGGCTCGAAAGCCATGCACTACCGCGAACACAAGGCGCTGCTCGAACAGGCCTTCACACTCTAAAAAATTTTTCCACTCATTCATCCCCTCCATCTCCATGAGCACCGATGTCAAAGTCCCCGCCTCCGGCGAATCCGTCACCTCCGCCAATGTCGCGCGCTGGCACAAGGCAAACGGCGACATGGTCCACAAAGGTGACATCCTCGTGACACTCGAAACCGACAAAGTCTCGAACGAACTCGAAGCCGCCGCTGATGGCGTACTCGAAATTCTCGTCGGCGAAGGCGAAGAAGTGCCGATCGGCGCATTGATCGCACGCATCGGCGGCGCAGGCAGCGCACCTGCCACGCCAGCCCCGACACCCGCTGCGATCGAGGCCCCTGCCGCTCCAGCACCTGCCCCCGCTGCAACACCGGCACCCGCCGCTTCGTCTTCCGGAGCGAATGTCGAAATACGCGTCCCCGCCTCCGGCGAGTCAGTCACCTCCGCTAATGTCGCATCATGGCGCAAAAAAGATGGCGACGCAGTCAGCAAAGGCGAAGTGCTCGTCGTGCTTGAAACCGACAAAGTCTCAAACGAACTCGAAGCCCCGGCATCCGGCACACTCAAAATCCTCGTGCCCGAAGGCGAAGAAGTCGGCATCGGCACGCTGATTGCCACCGTCGATACCGCTCAGGCCGCTGCTCCAATTTCCGCACCTGCAAAACCCGCCACGCCAAGTCCGGCACCTGCACCAGTCGCTGCAGCACCCGCGCCTGTCGCGCCAACAGCGCCAACTACTACCTCTCCAAGCAAGCCTGCGATCACTCTGCCCGCAGCTCCCGCCGCACGCGAAACTCCCAGCGCAGTGACCGAAGGCCGCACGACCCGTCGCAAGATGTCGATGCTGCGCCGCAAGATCGCCACCCATCTGGTCAACGCCCAGCAAACCGCCGCGATTCTTACCACCTTCAATGAGGTCGACATGTCCGCTATCATGGACCTGCGCAAATCACTGCAAGACCAGTTCGTGAAAAAACACGGCGTGAAACTCGGCCTCATGTCGTTCTTCGTCAAAGCCGTCGCCCAAGCACTCAAGGATGTGCCGTCCATCAACGGACGCATCGAAGGCAATGATATCATCGAAAATCATTTCTACGATATCGGCGTTGCGATCGGCACCGAAAAGGGCCTCGTCGTGCCGGTGATCCGCGACGCCGACCAAAAATCCTTCGCCCAAATCGAACGCGACATCCTCGACTACGCCACCAAGGCCCGCGATGGCAAAATCACCATCGAAGACCTCCAAGGCGGTGTCTTTTCGATCTCCAACGGCGGCACCTACGGCTCACTCCTCAGCACGCCGATCCTCAATCCCCCACAGTCCGGCATCCTCGGCATGCACACGATCCAGCAACGCCCGGTCGCCATCAACAACCAGGTCGTCATCCGCCCAATGATGTACCTCGCCCTGAGCTACGACCACCGCCTCGTCGATGGCAAGGAAGCCGTGACCTTCCTCATCCGCATCAAGGACAGCCTCGAGTCCCCCGCTCGCTTGTTGCTGGAAATGTGATCTGCCACGGCACGAGGGCTGCCCTTGTCTTACTTTCCCCCCACCTCACGCCATCGCGTGAAGTTCTCCCGTTGATTTATCCATCAGCCAAGCGTAAGTACATAACTATGAATTCGACAGGTACCAAATGGCTCAGCGGACTCTGCTTCATCCTCGGCTTCGCCTCGATCGGCGGCTCGATCGCGATCTGGTTCCTCCAAGGAGGTCGCGCCCCCACCTTCGAACTCCGCACCCACGGTGAACTCTTTGGCATCTTCGTCGGCCTCTGGGCTCCTACCTTCTTCATCCTCTCCAACCGCCTCGACCGCTACGCAGACAAGGAAAAAGAAAAAGCCACCAAGCAAGTGGCGTATTGAGGAGAGCGGAAAGAAGTTTCAGGTTGGCAGTTTTCAGTTTGGAGAAACCGAAGAAAAAGCTTTTCATTTACGCGGACCTTTAGGGGTAAAGGTCCCTGCCTGTAAAAGCCGCTTGTTCAATTCCCCCGATGGCCGCTTACAAATGACTTCTTTCTAAAAGAGCCGACGCTCCCAAATGAAGAAGCGGCATCGTCTATCTTCACTTGAAACTGAAAACTTGAACCTTGAATCTCACTCATCCCAACCCTGCGCGTGTGAGCAGCGGTTCGAGTTCGGGGTCGCGGCCCATGAAGCGGCGGTAAAGTTCTTCCGCAGGCGCGGCGTTGCCTTGGCTCAGGACATGTTCGCGGAATGATCGACCGGTTTCGGGATTGAGGACCCCCTCATTTTGGAAACGGGTGAAGGCATCGGCATCGAGCACCTCGGCCCATTTGTAGGAGTAATAGCCGGCCGCATAGCCGGTCGAGCT
>JBKDYW010000260.1:0-7613 GCA_046308575.1 Verrucomicrobiota bacterium | reverse complement strand
CGGTGGTGGTTCGGGAGCGGCAGGCTCGGGCTCGGGTTCTGGTTCGGCGGGTGCAGGTGGTGGTGCCGTGTCGAGCGGCATCAGCGAGAGTTGTTCGATCAGGTCGGTTTTATCAATCGGCAGCACGATTTTATATTTCGTGCCTTTGACGAGGAGTTGGACATTGGGTGGGGTGATTTTTACGGGTTGGAGTTTGCTGTTTGCGGGGAGATTGATGATAATTCCCGTGCTTTGATCTTTGACTGGTATGGTGGAAAAGATCGTGACCTCCTTGGGAAGTTGATCGGGGCGGAGCGTGGCAAGATCGACGTTAGGAAGACTGTTGATAGCCATTTTGTGGCCGACGCCGTAGGGGATGCCGGTGATGGCGAGGCGGAGATCGGGTTCGAATTTGTAACCGAAGTAGGCCGCGGCGCCGACGACGGCAATCGTGATGAGATGTTTCATGGGTGGGTGGGGAGTTGGAAAAATTTCAGGCGGTGGCGGACTCGAGATGCGCGAGGGCTTTGGCGAAGCTGGATTTTTGCAGGTAGTGGCGAAGTTGCGAGTCGATGTTGTATTGGTTTGCCTGATGCCATGCGGTGATGGCTTCGGAGACTTCGCGGAGTGCGTCGAGGTGCCCGGCCGGATCGCGGTCGCGCCATGGGTGATCGGCGATGACGGACTCGCGGCGTTTGAGCAGATCGATGAGCGCTTGATGCATGTGAGGCGATTCAAGCACAGGGCGGCACTTTGGCCAATGCGATTGTTGGGAAACCCGCGCTTGCGGGTATGGCCTGATTTGCTAGGAAAGCGCTGTGGCGCAGTCGAGCGATGTGAGAGAGGTTCTGCAGTACATTCCCCAATTCCGGGGGAAGGTTTTTCTCGTATTGGTAGAGGCAGGGCTTTTGCCTGAGCCGGCGGTGGCGGAAACGCTGCTGGATTTGGCGGTGTTGGAGGATCTTGGGGTCAAGCTGGTGCTTGGTGTGCTGGGGGGTGATTTGAAGGATTTGTACGATTGGACACTTGAGTGCGAGATCATGGCGGCGCGGGTGACGCGGCCGATTGCGGATCCTGGCGCGGTGCGCGAGGTGATGGAAATTTTGGCCCGTGGCCAATCGGCGGTGATTGATGCCTCCTTGGTGGGTCCGCTGGACGGTGCGGTGGTGGATTTTGCGAAGGGCATCGGCGTCGCAAAGATCATCACGCTGTTGGAAGAGGCGATCTTGATTGATGGGCATCCGGCGCATGCCATTCGCGCGGCGGAGGCTGAGTCATTGGTTGCGCGGACGGATGAGGCGGGTGCGATGTTGTTGAGAGCGGCGGCGAAGGCATGTGTGAGTGGTGTGCCGCGGGTGCATGTGCTCAATGGTCGGCGCCAAGGAGTGCTGGTCGATGAATTGTTTTCCAACGAAGGCGTGGGCACGATGGTGCACGCCGACAGTTATCGTGTCATTCGCCCCTTGCGCGAGGAGGACATTCCCGAGTTGCTGGGCATGATTGGCAGGTCGGTGCGGCGGACGAAATTGGTCGAGCGGACCTATGAGGACATTCAGTCGAAGATCGGCGATTTTCATGCGTTGGCAATCGACGACAATGTCGTCGGCTGCGTGGCATTGCACGAGTATCCGGCTGAGGCATGTGCGGAAGTCGCGTGCTTGTATGTCAAGCAGGCGCATGAGCGGCGGGGCTATGGCATCGAGTTGGTGAAGCATGCCGAAGAGGTTGCCAAAGGCCGCGGGATTCCGCGGGTGTTTGCGTTGAGCAACCGTGCGGCGGATTTTTTCATTCACCGGCTTGGCTACAGCGAGGCGACGCTGGAGGTATTGCCTGCGTTGCGGCGTCAGCAATACGAAGCGAGCGGTCGTGACTCGCGGGTGCTCTCGAAAGTTTTTTGAGGACGTTTCGCGTCAATCGCGTCGTGTGCGCCTAGGAAGAAGGTGCTTTGAATTGGAGCGGACCTTTCGGAGAAAGGTCCCTGCCAAAGAGAGAGGTAGCCAAGGATTTGATTGCTTCCTGTGGGTGTGCGGCGGAGAGGCTGATGCGGAGTCGTGCGGTGTTGCGCGGCACGGTCGGGTAGCGGATGGCGGGGACGAGGAAGCCGGCGTCGATGAGTGCGTTGGCGGCGGAGAGTGTTGCTTCGTTGGATCCGAGGATGTGCGGGATGATTGGTATTTGTGAATCGCCGGATGTGAGGGTGGCGATGTTTTCGCGCAAAGTTTGGCGGAGTGCGGCGCCTTCTTTTGAGCGGATGATTTGCAGGGAACTGAGTGCCGCGCTGGCGATCGCCGGTGGTGGGGCGGTTGAGTAAATGAAGGGTCGGGCTTTGTTGATGAGAAGCTTGATCCAATCGTGTGAAGCGCAGACATAAGCGCCGGAGAGGCCGGCGGCTTTGCTGAGCGTGCCCATTTGGAAGGTAATGCGGTGGGCGACATTTTCCTGCTCGGCGAGGCCCATGCCGGTGGGGCCGAGGACGCCAAAGCCGTGGGCTTCGTCGAGCAGGAGCATCGCGTCGAATGCTTCGACGACATCGAGCAAGTTCGAGAGCGGGCAGATCGTGCCATCCATGCTGAAGACTGATTCCGTGGCGACGAGGATTTGTGCGTCGGGTGATTTGGCGCGGATCGATGCGAGCAAAGTTTTCAGCTTCGCGAGATCGTTGTGGGGAAAGACGCGGATCGTGGCGCCGGAGAGCTTGGCTGCGTCGATGAGGCAGGCGTGGGAGAGTTTGTCGAGCAGGACGAAATCGTTTTTGCCGACGGCGGCGGGGATGATGCTGAGAGCGGTGGCGAAGCCGGAGCTGAAGGTGAGTGCGGCTTGTGATTGTTTTGCTTCGGCGAGGGTTGCTTCGAGTTGCAGGTGCGGGGCGAGCGTGCCGCAGATGAGGCGTGAGGCGGTGGAGCCGGTGCCGAATTTTTTGATGCCTTCGATGAATGACTCGGCGATGGCTGGGTGCGATGCGAGGCCGAGGTAATCGTTGGATGCAAAATTCCACAAAGTTTTCCCGGAGCGTACCACTCGGATGCCGGCGGGCGAGTCGAGTGGATGCAGAACCCGTTCGAGGCCTTGCTCGCGAAGCTGGGCGAGTTCCTCCGTGGGTTTGGGCATGGGCGCGGAGGGTGTGAAAGTGCGGCCTTTGTTGCCGTTGGTTTTTTTACGACGGCGATGACTCGAGCGCCCAGCGGAGCAGCTTGGTTGAATCTGTCCAGATGTTGGGGCTGTTCGACTTCAGCACGACTACGATTACCGAGCGTCCGCCGAGGGATCCGCTGGAAACGAGGCAGCGGCCGGAGGCGATGGTTGTGCCGGTTTTGAGGCCGTTGCAGTAGGGCAATGTCTTGAGGACCTTGTTGGTGTTTTCGAGCAGGCGGGTGCGGCCGTCGTTGAAGCGGAAGGTGTAGGACTTCGTGCTGGCGTAGGCGCGGACAAGCGGACTGCGGTAGGCGGCGCGGGCAGCGATCGCCATGTCGCGGGCGGTTGAGTACTGGCCCGGTTCCGTGAGACCGTGGGGGTTGCGGAAGTGCGAGTTGCGCATGCCGAGCGATGCAGCCTTGCGATTCATGAGCATCGCGAAAGTTTCCTGATCGCCGCCGACATCACGGGCGAGTGCGCGGCCGATGTCGTTGGCGCTTTTGACGATGAGGACCTTGAGGAGTTCGCGGCGGGTGTAGACATCGCCGGGTTTCACATTGAGGCGGGTGGGTTCGCAATTGAGGTCGCTGGGCGCGATGGTCACCGGTTTGTCGATATCGCCGGTATCGAGCACGCAGAGTGCGGTGATGATTTTTTGGGTGCTGGCCACCGCGCGTGGGACATCGGCATTTTTTGCGTAAAGCACGCGGCCGCTTTGCACATCGAGCACGAGCGCGCTCTCGCCAACGATCGGTGGCGGTGGGTTGCGCGGGATCGGCGTGGGCGCCGAGACGCCCGGGGCGCTGCTGACCGGTTGACGGTAGGCCTCGCCGCGCGGGATGGCGCGTGGTGGCGGATTGCCACCGCAGGATGAAAAGAGGCTGATGAAAAATGCGAAGAAGGCGAGTCGGGCCATGACTGGGCGAATCATGAGAGGATGATCCGCGAAGAGCGGTCGTGGATCAAGCCGCGAATCGGACTTCACCATCAGGCGCGATCGCTGCGGCGCTCACTGCGGTAGGGGCGGGAGCAGATCCTCGCCCATGTCGATGCCGGGCGTGGGGAGATCGGGTTCCTTGAAGTTGACCGGTCCGCCGACGATCCAGAAAAAGCCTCGTTGTTTTTTCCGGTAGGCTTGGGCCAGCTCGCTGCCGCTGGGGAGTTTTTTCAGATCCTTTTCGCGAGGTTCGACGATTTTGATGTCGGGCTCGAAAAATGGTCCGGGCATGCGGAATTTTGGCAGCTTGACGACGGGAAATTTTTTCAGCTTTGAAGTGAAGCTTGTCTTCGGTGCTTCGGTGGTCGCCGTGATGGTTTTTTGACGCGACGCGCAGGCGCTCAGGCAGAGGGCTGATGCCATGGTCATGAGCAGCAGGGCATGACGGCGAGGGTGCATGAAATTTTTGTGAACGATCGGACTCTAACAAGTGTGGTTTGGGTTTCCAAGAAGATTGATGGATTTTACGCGATCGCGTGCATCACCCGCGTGGCACAAGGATGAAGAAATTGCGGACTGGGCGGTTCCATGGCGGGCGTGAGGTGAGGGGGCCGCCGCTGACGCGCGAGGAGACCCAAAGGTCGGAGGAACGGCCGCCGTCGAGGTTCATGGCGCGGTGGATCGTCCAGCCGCAGTGTTTGCCGGAGGCGAGGGTGGCGGCGAGCGAGTTGAGCGGGCAGGGGGAGGTGCGGCCGATGAACCAACGGGTGCCGCCGTCCCATGCGATGAAACAGCGGGCGCTGGTTTTATCGGACTCGAGGCCACTCACTGCGAGGCCGCGATCGACGAGCATCGGGCCCGATTGCAGGGTTTCGCGCATTTGTTTGGCAGTGGCGGGATTGGTTTCGTTGCGGCGGTTGATGCGTGAGGCGCCCGAGTGGGATTCGTGCCAGATTGCGCTGCCGATCGATGTCGCCGAGTTCCATGATCCGGCTGATTTTCCTGCGGCGACCACGAGGCCGAGTGGTTCGCCTTCGGGTGTGAAAAATCCGGCGTTGATTGCGGCGAGTGCGTTGCGGGATGTGCCGGCTTGGGCGGCATCGGTGAAGATGGTGCCGGGTCCCTCGGCTTGATCGATGACGCGGAGGCGGTGGGTTCTTGAATCGAATGCGACGCCTTCGAGATTGAACTCCGGCAGGTTGCGCGTGACGAGGGTTGGCGCTGACAGCGCTGTGAGCGGGCTGGGATTTTCGGAAATTTTTGGTGCTTCGGTCAGCGGTGTTGGAGTGATCGTTGCGGGTGCTGACCGTGCTGGTGCGGCTTTCTTTTGAGGTGGTGCAGTTGCCGGTTCGTAGGGCGTGCAGGACGCCAGTAAAATAAATGGCAGCAGAATTCGGGTGAGGCCGTGCATGGCTGGGTTTCCCACGAAGCCATCACTTTGGCAAGGTGCGGGTGATCTTTCTTGGCAGGATGGCGGGCGATCGTTATCGATGGCGAATGATGAAATTTTTGCGCGTGTTGCTATGGCTGACGATTGCCCTTTTGGGTGCCTTTGCGGTGGGGGTGGCGGCTTTTCAGCGGGGTGAACCTGTGAATGCGATTTGGTTGGTGGTGGCCGGTGTTTGCACCTTTGCGGTGGCTTATCGTTTTTACAGCGCGTGGTTGGTGGCGAAGGTGTTGGCGGTCGATGATCAACGCGCGACGGCGGCTCATACCTGTGCCGATGGCAAGGACTTCGTGCCGACGCCGAAGTGGGTGGTGTTTGGTCATCATTTTGCGGCGATCGCCGGGCCGGGGCCTTTGGTGGGTCCGGTGTTGGCGGCGCAGTTTGGATATTTGCCGGGGACTTTGTGGATCCTGATTGGTGCGACGCTCGGTGGTGGCGTGCATGATGCGGTGGTGTTGCTTGCGAGCATGAGGCGTAATGGCAAATCGCTGGGTCAGATGCTCAAGGAAGAGGTGCATCCGTTTGTTGGTTTGGTGGCGATGGTGTCGCTGTTGGCGATCATGACGATTCTACTCGCGGTGTTGGGCTTGGTGGTGGTCAAGGCTTTGGCGGAAAGCCCGTGGGGGCTTTTCACGATCGCTGCAACGATACCCTTGGCGATGGTGATGGGATTGTTGATCAAGACCGGCATGATGCGAGTGACCGGTGCGTCGGTGATCGGTGTGCTCGGGCTCATAGTTGCGGTGGTGGCTGGGAAATATTTGCCGGATTCGTGGAATCACGCGCTGCGTTGGGAGGCGAAGGACCTTGCGTGGGCGGTGATGATTTACGGTTTTGCTGCGTCGGTTTTGCCGGTGTGGTTGCTGTTGGCGCCGCGCGATTATTTGAGCACCTTCATGAAGCTTGGCACGGTGGTGGTGCTGGGAATTTTCATCGTGCTGGCGATGCCCGAGCTGAAGATGCCGGCGGTGACGCCATTCATCGATGGCAGCGGATTTGTCGTGCCGGGGCCGGTGTTTCCATTTGTGTGCATCACCATCGCGTGCGGTGCGGTGAGCGGATTCCATGCATTGATATCATCCGGCACGACGCCGAAGTTGCTTGAGCGCGAGCGCGATGTGCGGGTCGTCGGCTACGGAGCGATGGTGACCGAGATGTTGGTGGCGTTGATGGCGATCATTGCGGCAAGTGCGCTGCCGCCGGGTCAGTATTTCGCGATCAACTCGCCGGTGAACGCGCGCGATGCGGTGGCGGTCGAGCGTCAGATCGAAAAGATCAACTCTTATGGTCCCGAGTATCGCGTGACCCTTGAGGAGATGGAGGAGTTGGCGGAAAAAATCCAGGAGCCGACACTGATCGGCAAGACCGGTGGTGCGCCGACATTTGCGGTGGGCATGGCATCGATGTTTTCACGCGTGCTACCGGGCGACACCGCGTTGGCGCTTTGGTATCACTTTGCGATCATGTTCGAGGCCTTGTTCATTCTCACCACGCTCGATGCGGGTACGCGGGTGGGGCGTTTCATTTTGCAGGATCTGCTCGGGCATGTTTGGAAACCGCTTGCGGATACCGGCAGCTGGTTGGGCAACATTCTTGCAACCGGTTTGCTCGTCGCGGGCTGGGGGTATTTTCTTTATCAGGGAGCAATCGATCCCGAGGGCATTGCCAAGAGCCTTTGGCCGATCTTTGGAATTTCAAACCAGTTGCTCGCGGTGATCGCGTTCTGCCTTGGCACCACCATTTTGATCAAGTCGGGTCGCGCGAAGTACGCTTGGGTGACCGTGATTCCGCTAGCGTTTCTGGCGGTGGTGACCTTTGTCGCCGGATGGATGAAAATTTTCTCGGCGAAGGCCGCGGGGTTCGTGCCGGCGATCGCGAAGATCGAGGCCGAGATCGCCGGCGGTGTGAGCGACGAGAGGTTGGCGGTTTTGAAATCGGCGCTATTCAACGCGCGCTTGGATGTGGTCGTCGTGTCGGTGTTTCTCACGCTGGTCGCTTTGATCACCCTGTCCTGCGTCTGGCAGTGGTGGAAGTGGCTGAGCGGGTCGGCCGTGCCGGTGCTGCGTGAGTCGCCTTATGTTTCCAGAGCCGAGTCCGAATCATGATTCGTGTTCGAGG
>JBKDYW010000259.1:0-13875 GCA_046308575.1 Verrucomicrobiota bacterium | reverse complement strand
GACTCAGCCACACTCGATACCCGCCACGACACCCTGCTCGGGCTTCATCGCATGCTCAAAAAACGCGCCCGCAAACGATCCCGCTGATGCCGGAAACCACTCCAAGCAAAAAATTTCAGCTGATGGAATCAAGCTCGGTCGAGGCCTTGATCCCCAAAGCCGAAACACCATGGCTGTGGATCGCCATCGGCGCGGTGCTGTTGGTGGTGTTGATTGCTTGGCTGATCCGCCGACGCCTAAAACGCGCGAAGGATCCGGCAAGCATTCGCGAAGCGGCGTTCAAGGACGCCATCGCCGCACTTGATGCGATCTCACTCAGCGACGCACACGCGGCCGCTCTCGAGTCTTCGATGATTCTGCGCAAGTACCTCTCGATCACGGCTGAAGATCCCGCCCTCTTTGAAACGCACGAGGAATTCGTCTCGCGTCACGATGCCTTGCAAAAAATCCCGCAGTCCATGCGCGATGAAGTCGCCGCGATCTTCAGCCGCCTCGCGAGCATCAAGTACGCGCCCGATGCGGCAAATGCGAACGCCGAAACAATCGTCGGCGACTCGCGCCAACTCCTTCACGCACTCAACGCCGCACTCGCCCCATGAGCGAATTTATGGATCATTTCCGCTTCAATCAACCAGCGTGGCTCTTGCTCACACTGCCACTCCTGCTCGCCCTGTTTCTTCGGCGCGGACGCGGTGCCGAAGCTGCGGTGACATTTCCCAACCTGTCGATCCTCATGAGTCTTGGCCGACAGGTGCGCGAAACCGCCGGCGGCATCAGCCTGCCCCTCGCCGCGATCGCACTGCTCTTTGCCATCTTCGCCATGGCACGCCCGGTTTGGAGAAACGAATACCAAAGCCGAAACGCCAGCGGCATCGACATCATGATCGCGCTCGATGTCTCGCTATCGATGGACATCGATGACTTCGTCGATGAAGGCCAACGCGCAAAACGCATCGATGTCGCAAAAGCGGTGGTCGATGACTTCATTAGCCGCCGACCCGACGACCGCATGGGCCTCGTCGCCTTCGCCGGACGCCCACGCGATGCGAGCCCGATCACTCTCGATCACAAATGGCTGCGCCGAGCACTCGACGAACTCCGCCTCAACAATCTAAACGAAAACGGCACAGTGAAGGAGCAAGGCACCGCCATCGGCTCGGCACTCGCCGCCGCTGCCTCGCGACTCGATGCCCGCGACGCAAAAACCAAAATCATTCTCCTCATCACCGATGGCGCAAGCAACTCGGGAAAAATCTCACCCGTCGAAGCGGCCGAACACGCAAAGACACTCGGCATCAAAATTTACACCATCGCGATCGGCACCAAAGAAGGTCGCGTCGACCGCAGCATCATGCGGTTTCCCTACCAAGAATTCGACATCCCAACGCTCAAGAAAATCGCCTCCCTCACCGGCGGCGAACATTACTGGGCACAAAACCTCAAATCGCTGCGCGAAACATTCACAACCATCAACCAACTCGAAAAAACCGAAGCCCGCAGTCTTACGATCATCGACGACCGCGAGCTATTCCATTGGTTCATGATTCCATCGCTCATCGCGGCACTCGCCTGCGCCATCCGACTTGCTTTCAATCCACCTCCCACCGCCTGATCCGATTTGAACCTCGCCCATCCAGCATGGCTCTTCGCGTTGGCACTGCCACTCATCCTGGCAGTGCTCGCCATCGTGATCGCACGCTTACGCCGCTCACAATGGCAGGCTTTCGCCGCTGATCGCTTGCGCCCGATTCTCATCAAACGACGCAGCCCGGTCGTGCGCTGGATCTCATTTTCACTGCTGCTACTCGCCTGCATCAGTCTCGTCATCGCCCTCACCCGCCCTCACGAAAAGGCCGGCACACGCGAAGAAAAAATTCTCAGCCGCAATGTCCTCATCGCCCTCGACCTCTCACGCAGCATGCGAGTTCAGGATGTGAAGCCCGACCGCCTCTCGCGCGCAAAAATCGCAATTTACGAACTGCTCGAAGAACTCCCCAACGAACGCGTCGGCATTATCGGCTTCGCCGGCAGCGCGTATGTTTATGCACCCCTCACTGTCGACCACGCCGCTGTCCGTCAAACCGTCGAGCAGATCGATGAAAACTGGGCGACCATCGGCGGATCCAACCTCAAGGATGCAGTCGTGCTGGCCATCGACACGCTCAAGAAAACCGGACAAAAACAAAACGCACTGGTCATCTTCAGCGATGGTGAAAAACACGATGGCTCGCTCGACGAAATCGCCCGCGAAGCAAAATTGACCGGTGTCAATATCCTCGCCATCGGCATCGGCACGGAAAACGGCGACTATGTTCCGAACTCAGATTTCCCCGGCAACCGCATGGTCGATGAGAACGGTCAACCAGTCATCAGCCGCCTACAACCCGAAGTCCTGCGCAATCTCGCCGAGGCCACCAACGGCAAATACACCTCCGCCGGATCAGGCGACGATATCGCATCGCTGGTGAAAACCTCGATCAAGGAACTCGACGCGTTTGAAATGGAAGGCCGCCAGCGCGAAGTGACAATCGAGTACTACCAATGGTTTTTGCTGCCGGCGATCGCGTTACTGTTTGCATCCATCATCATCGGCACTCGCTGGCGTGGTGTTGGCAAAGCTGCCGCCGCACTCGCAATTTTTCTGATGCCCGATCCGTCTCAAGCCGATGATGCGAAGGACGCGGCACGATTCCTTTTGGAAAAGAATTTCACCGCCGCTGCACAGACTTACCGCAAGCTCGCCAAGGAATCCCGTTCATCGAATCTCCGCTCGCGATACCACCTCGGCGAAGGCATCGCTTTCCTGCGCGATGGCTCATTCAAATCCGCGCGCTCAGCATTCAGCAAATCACTCGACGCCAATAATCCCGATGTCCTCGCCGAAGCCCACCTCGGCATGGCCAACTCGCTCTTCCAACTCGGCTGGTTCGAACTCTCCGGATACGCATACCCGCAAGATCCGAAATCATCGCCCGACATGGCGCAGTTCGACCAACTCGTTCGCACTCGCTTGAAAATACTCGCCGCTGCAAAAGAGGACGGCGAGGTGGAAAAAATCGAAGCATTGATCACCAACTGGACGGATGCCGTGCGTCATTGCGATTCGGCCATTTCCAAGATGCCCGCCAACAACGCCGCGATAAACAACCGGCAGATGACGATCACCTATCTCAAGCGCCTCCGCGAATTGCTCGAAGAGGAAAAAGAAAAGACCGAGCAAAACATGCCGATGCCTCAACCCGGCGGTGAAGGCGAATCACAACCGGACGAAGGCGATGGCGATCCGGACGAAAAACAGGACGGCGACCAACAAAACAAAGACTCAAAATCACCCGGCGACAAAGGCGACGAAAAACGCAAAAAGAAAGACGGCTCGAACGGCAAAGAACCAAAGCCAAAAGACGATCCAGGCAAGGACAAGGGCGAGAAACCAGAAGATCCAAACGAGACACCCGAAAAACGCGCTCGCCGCATCCTCAAAGACAGCGCCGACCTCGAAAAAGGCCCACTCGCGCCAGGACAAATCGAATTCAATCCACCTGCCAAAGACTGGTAACACCATGAGAGCGATTCAACACCTCACGATTATCATCGCCGCGATCATCACCACGCTCGCCGCAACCCCGATCGCATCGGCCGAAGCACTCAGCCGATTGTCATCGAGATTTCTCACCCGCGGTGAACAGGCATTGTTGGAAGTTTGCATCTCGGACGGAGTCCCCAGCTCAGTCCCACAGATCGCAAACATTCCCGGCGTGCAAATCACCAGTACCAACCGAGGTGCACAAACCCGACTCCTCCCCGGCCGAAAACTCGAATATGTTTTCGAATTCTTAGTCACCTCCTACGAGATCGGCAACTTCACCATTCCATCGATCGAGGTGAATGCAGGCGGCATCCGATCAAAAACGGAACCACTCGAATTTTCCGTCTTCAATCCCGACGAATTGAAATGGTCAGAAGCCATGATCGGCGGACGCACCGTGCGCTACGCCAGCGCTTTCAAGGTGATGAACCATCAACTTTACGACGGCGAAACCATCCCCATCGAAATCAAACTCTTCGTACCACGCGACCTGTTTGTCGAAGACTGGGGTATCCCCGACTTCACCCGCGACGGACTCACCTGCTGGCGTTTCCAACCCTCGCAAATGCGCGGCAATGTGAACCTGCTTGGAGTCCCCTGCGTATCGGTTGCCTACCCGAGCACACTCACCGCCACCCGCAGCGGCTCGATCGGCATCGGGCCCGCAAGCATCCGTCTCGTCACCACGCAAATGGTCCTCGACGGCTACCCACGACGGGTCAATCTCGAAACCAATGTCTCGGTTCCCGAACTGCGACTCAATGCACGCCCGCTGCCACCCAACGCACCGGAGGGATTTGAAAACGCGGTCGGAAATTTCAACATCTCGGCGACGGTCAGCCAAACCGAAGTCACCGAAGGCGATCCAATCCCGGTTGAGATCATCGTCAGCGGCAGCGGTAACCTCGATACAGTCCGCCCGCCAAAACCGATCGATCCGGACGGATGGAAAATTTACGATGCCTCACCTGCCCAGCGCGGCGACGAACGCCGCGAGCTCTCAGGCCAAACGGTCTTCCAGCAATTCATGCGACCACTCGAACTGAAATCCGCAATGCCAGGATTCAAGCTCGTTTACTTCGACCCGAAAAAACAAAGCTACGAAACGGTCACCACCGCGCCCACGCCGCTGCAAATGAAACCGGTGCTACAAACCCAAGCGCCGGCACCGGGCACACCACCACCTGCGGCCGACACGCCCGTCGAACGCATGACCGATATCCTCGGCATCATCGATTCGCCCAACGCAGCTCAAGCATCAGGCAAAACATTTCCAAATTGGATGCTTCACGCGATCGCCGGATTCATCGCCGCGATCCTCGTCGTTAAGGCCATCGCCATGCGTCTGCGACTACGCCATCCGCATGACCCGGCAAAAAAACAACGCCACAAGGAACTCAAAGAACTCGAACGCATGAAAGCCGACGACCGGGCTTCCTTCCTGCTCGCCGCAGGAAAATTCATCGAACGCCAACTCGGCAATCAGCACATACCCGAACTCCAAGCGATCCTCGCCGAACGCGACGCAGAATGCTTTAAGCCCAAACCATCCAACGCTCCCATCGATCGCTCGCAACGCGAATCGATTCTCAAAACACTTCGCAAAGTGGCACTCGCATGGATCGCACTCGCGATGCTCGGTACGACTCCGCATGCGGATGCGGCGGAAATCACCAACAACGCAAAAGCCTCCTATGACTCAGCACGCTACTCCGAAGCGGCAAAACTTTGGCTCGAATCCGCTTCCTACGAATCACTCACGCCCGACACCCTCTACAACATCGGCAACGCATGTTATCGCGGCAACTCACCGGGCAATGCCGCACTCTATTACCGCCGCGCACTCAACCTCGACCCCCAACACGCCGAGGCCCGCCAAAATCTGCGCTTCATCGAACGAAAATACGGCTCCATCACCATCAACCGCCCTGCCCTCCAAACAAGCCTCGTGCGCATTTCCATCGACACATGGAAAAACTTGCTGTGGTCGGGCCTCTGGATTTTCACTCTCTCGCTGCTCACCATCGCCGCCACCAAACGCAGCTCGTCCGCACGCTACTTTGCCACTGTCGGCCTGATCCTCGGACCGATACTCGCCTTCTGCGCCACATTCGCATGGCGCGCTTATCCGAAGGACGGCGAATTCGCCAAAGACAAACTGCAAGCCGTGATCATCCACGAAAACGCCACGCTTCACAGCGAGGCATCCCGCACTTCGCCCGAAGTAATCGACGCCCCACCAGGCTCACTCTGCACGATCATTCACCAATCAGGCCGCTGGTCGTATGTCGGATTTGCCACAAAAACCCGCGGATGGATCCCCAACGACATGATCGAAAAAGTTCTGCCCGATTCGCCGCCGAAAGCGCCGGAGTTTCGCAAGCCGAAGGCAAACGACAAGTCGGCCTGATCTATCGAATTTATTTCTCAAGCTCTTCAACCAAAGGCCTTGAGAAATCCTACCTCCATCGCCAACGACTCGGAGGCATTGGTCTCCAAGGTGCGCCTCAATTCATCGAGCGCCTCCATGCGCCTCAAGAGCCGCGTCTCGCTTTCCTTTTGCGCCACCGCACGCAAAGCCTCGGCCGAAGCCGGAAAATCCAATCCGCCCGAACCAGTCCGCAATCTCAAAAGATCCGCCATCCACGCCATCAAAACATCGAAGAGCCGGCTCCTCACATGCTGATACTCGACCTCGACCGATGCCTTGTGGTGATCCGCCCGCTCTTTGAGCCATGCCCCATCCGTGCCGTCACGATAAGTCGCGATCTCTTCTTTCTCTGCCGCCTTGGCCGCATCCTCGGCCTGCTCGCGCCGCTCTTCCAAAAATCCAACGAAGGCCGACTTCATCTGCAAAGCCGCAACCGGCGTGCCAAAACCTTTCGACGCGGCACGGTTCAAAGCCGCCACCAACTCCGCTCCTCCATCCTCCAGCATCGCCCTTCCACCCGTCAGTTGCATTCGCACGCAACGCGATAAAATCGTCGGCAACAAGCGCTGGGGATTATGCGTCAGCAGCAACAGCAAGGTATTGCGCGCCGGCTCTTCGAGCGTCTTAAGAAAGGCATTCGAAGCCTGATCCGACATACGGTCGGCATCGACGATGACACCGACCTTATAAGTCCCGGCAGGCGCAGCCAAATGCAGGGTTTCTTCCAAATTACGAATTTCATCAATGCCGATGCGCCGCGACTTCATCCGCGGACGCAGAATCCGCACCCAGCTGTTTTCCAATTCATCCAACGGCGGCACTTCCTCAACCACCGGCTCGCCAAACAAATCCATCCCGCCTGAATCGCCCGACCCGTTGAGCATGCGCACGATCTTCGCCGCAAGCTGCTCCTTGCCCGAACCCTGCGCGCCGCTGATCATAAACGCATGCGCCAAGCGCCCCCGCTCATGCGCGGAGGAAATGAGTTCAAATGCGCGATCCGACGAAAATGCCATCCGCCGCCATGCTTGCCAGCCATGCCCTCGCGCGCAATCCGAAATCCAAATGTCCGACCACTTGCCAAAACCTAGTTTCGCGTTTATCGAGCGCCATGACTTGGAACGAACAATTTCTCCACCTCTTCGACACCTGCGCCGCGCGCTATCAAAATGGCGAGCGCGATTACGACGCGTGGTTCACCGCCGCGGACCTCCAACTGCTCGAAGAAATCGGCTACAAGACCCGCGAGTTATTCGACTTCGTCGAGGACTTCTGCGACAAACAAAATCCCGCGCCCTCCACAGCCCTGCTCATTGCCGCCGTCCGCCGCGATTATTTCCACACCATCCAGAAACGCAAAAAAAGCGACAAAACCCTCACCCGTGACGAGCTACCCACCTTCGGCGACACCCTCAACGACATCGCCTACCTCCCGCGCATCCTCACCAAGGCCCGCGCCAAACTCCGCGGCGAACTCGACCCGGACCTGATGTACAGCTGCGGCGGTGACCTCAATTTCCTCAAAAACAACGGCGATATCCACCCGGCAGACTTTCTTCGTCAGGTCTGGGCCGCCGGCGACGACGACCAAAAGGTCGCCAGTTGGGTCGCCAACCAGGCCCGCTGAAACCGCTTGCGCACCCGTCCCTCACCCCCTAGGTTCCCCAGCCCCACACCCCATACCCCATGGCCAGCACACCCGTCATCAATCTTCGCAAAGGACACGCCGTCCGTCACAACAACGAAATCTGCCTCGTCGTCGACCACGAGCTCAAGACGCCCCCACGCATGGCGTCCTATGTCCAAATGTCGATCCGCAGCGTCGCGACCAAAAAGATCTTCAACCTCCGCCTCACTTCCAACGACTCGCTCGAAGGCGTCGTGCTCGAGCGCACCCCTCACGAGTATTCCTACAAGGACAGCAGCGGTTACCATTTCCTCGACCCCAACACCTACGAGGACGCCGTGGTCTATGAGGACCTGATCGAAGGCGTGAAAAATTACCTCATCGAAGGCCAACTTTACACCCTCCTCATCGCCGACGGCAGCGTGGTCTCGGTCGAGCTCCCGCTCACCATGACTATGACCGTCACGGAATCCTCCGAAGGCGTGAAAGGCGACTCGGCCAACAATGTTTACAAACCGGCCACCATGGAAACCGGCCTGGTCGTCCAGGTCCCGCTCTTCATCAATGTCGGTGAAAAAATCAATGTGAAGACCGAGGACAATTCCTACCTCGGCCGCGCCTGATCCATCGCGCGCCTCTTTGGTGCGCCTCCGAAGATCATAAAAATTACCACAAGGGCACCCTTCTCCAGAGGGGTGCCCTTTTGTTTTTCAGGTTCGGCAATGCCCGAAAATCCCACTGTCAAGTGATCCTGAAAGCCTGATTTTCTGGCAAAATTCTCGTAAACATGAGGTTTTTTGCGCATTTATTTCGTAAATGTTGAAATTCAGTTGACACGAAACGAACTTTTTGAACTTTTGAGTGGGTCATGAAACCCATCCGAATCATTGCAAGTTTGTTGATGGTGCTTTGCTGCCCACCCGTGGCACTTGCGCTCACCGGGCCTCAGCAGGAAGAGCAAGCCGCGCCGGCAGCCGCCATCCACACGGTCCGCCCCGGCGACAGCTTCGACAAAATCGCCCGCGCCAATGGCTGCTCGATCGCCGAACTGGCCGCCGCCAATGGCCTGCAACTCGACGCCATCCTTCAACTCGGCCAGCAGTTGAAGCTGCCCACCACCGCCGCCCCAAACACCGCGCCGTCCACGACACCGAATCAAACGGTCGACGCTCCAGCGCCTATCGACGGTCCCACACACACGATCAAAGCCGGCGAAACTTTCGCCAAAATTGCCAAGCAGTACGAAGTTTCGATCGACTCGCTGATCACCGCCAATCCGACTGTCAAACCCACCGCCCTGCGCCTGGGTCAAAAAATTATTTTGCCCGCTTCGAGCAAAACGTCGGTGCAAAACATGCCGGAAGAGACGAAGGACACGGCAACAAGCACGGAGACCAATACCGACAAAGAGCAAAGCCCGCCGACCAGCGCTTCCAATGTCGCGGATGAAAACGGCAATGCTAGCCCGACTTTGACTCAACGCACCGCGCGCACCATTGCCACCGATCGCGAGATGACCTACGGCGAACTCGCCGCCCAATACGGCACCGAAACCGACCGGCTCAACTCGCTCAATGGCCTCGACCTCCAGCCAAGCACGGTCGTCGTGAAAGGCGCCGATCTGCTGGTGCCGGTGAGCGTTGCGCCTTGAGGCCCCGACACCCGCTCGCAAGCGAATCCCGCTTGCCGCGCCAGAGTCGCCCCGCTAGGCTTTGGCCAAATGCTGGTCCGGATTTTCACCCTCCCTTTGGCTCATGCCATCGGCTGCTTTGCGCTGCTAACCATCGCCAGCGAAACGATGGCGCAAAGCCAGGCCCCAGTCGTGGGCGAGTCCGCGCAATTCGATCCGTCGGACGCTTATTTCCAAGCCTACCTCTCGGTTCGCTCCTCTGAAGAACTCGAGGCGCGAGGCGATTTCGCCGGGGCTATGGAAAAACTCAATCGGGCGCAACAACTCTTCGGCACCATTCGCAAGTACTACCCAGAATGGAAACCGGAAATGGTCGGCACCCGCAGCGAAAAAACCAGCGAGGCAATCTCACGCGTCAGTCAAAAAGCACAGGACCAACTCGACCGCAACCGCAACGCAGTTGCCGAACTGGAAGGCGGAATCAAACAAGCAGTGAAATCGCCGGATGCTGTCGGAAAAAAACCTGTCGAAGCTCCCGCAATCAAGTTAGATCCCACCAACGCGCGCCAAATCAGCGAAGCGGAAGCAGAGGTCAAACGCCTCCGCGAACTCTCAAAACGCAAAGAACAAGAATCGTCCCGCAACAGCCAGCAAGTGGATGAAATGCGCCTCCAAAACGAGGCGCTTAAAGCTGAACTCAACGACGCGGAGGAAACCCTTCAGACGCTGCGCGGCAGATTGGCAGAAGAAGTGGCGAAATCATCCAAACCCCAGTCGCCCATCATCAAGGACGACCCCGCCACCACCCAGCGCCTAGCAGCCGCCGAGGCGGAGGTCCGCCGGCTGCGCGAACTCGCATCACAAGCACCAGAACAAACCTCACGCGAGAAATCCCGCGCCGATGACATGCGCCGACAAAACGACGCACTCAAGGCCGAGCTCCGCAACGCTGAAGCGAACCTGCAATCCATGCGCGCGAAGCTCGCCGCCGCCCCGGTGGAAAGCGAAGTGCAATCCCTCAATCAACGCATCGAATCACTCGAACAGGAACGCCAGGCAATGTCCATGGCTCTCACCCAATCTCGCGGAAGCCACACGGAAGCACTTAGCCGCATCGCCACACTCGAAGCTGATATGAAGGTGCTGCAACAAAAACGCAGCGACCTAGACCGAGACCTCAAAGCCGAACGCGAAGTCGCCAACTCGGTGGTAGCCGGACAACGCAAACAACTCGATCTGCTGGAAAAAGAACTCGAACAAAAAAATTCGGAGCTCACCAAAGCCAACGAACGCATCGCCGGACTCTCGAAGGAACTCGAGGAAAGCCGTCAGGCATTTTCCCAACTTCGCAGCGAACATGACACGCTCACCCAAGAGCGCGACCAGATGTCCGCCCTACTGAAGCTCAACGAATCCGGCCGCATCCAGGACCTGATCGAACAAAACATGTCGCTCGCCAAAAACCTTCGGGAAGCGAACGAGAAGGTGGAAAGCCTCAGCCGCGAAAACAATGCCGACAAAGACGCCTACACCGACGCCCTCCGCGATCTCGCCATCGCGAAGACACAAATCAACAACCTCCAGCAGGAAAAACGCGAGCAGGACAGGCGCGTGGCCGAACTTGAAGTGCGCCTGAAGTCCGAGGAAGCCGCCCTCGCAAAAGGCGAATCAAATGCGGACCCGGCCGAAACCGAGCTCTTGCGCGACATCATCAAGCGCCAACTGCGCACTCAGGAACGCCGACGCCAAGCCCGCGAACTGCTTGTCGATGCCGCACGCGAACTCGGCACCGGCGACGAGCGAATTTCCAAGGCCATCGAAATTTTCGACACGGGCGAAATCGCACTCTCACCCGAAGAACAAAAACTCATCGCCGATCGTCAGGTCGATGGCGAATTTGTCTCACCCTTCGCACGCGACCGCGCAACGGTCAGCCAAGCGACCAGCGAACTCAACCGCGACATCTCCGTCTTCGAGCGCACCGCGGAAAAATCCTTCGTCGCCGGTCGCCTTTTGCCGACCCGCGAGCTTTATGAAATGATCATCGAACAACACCCGGGCCACACGCCTTCGCTTTGCAAACTCGGCGTGGTGCATCTGAAGCTGGATGACCCGATGGCGGCCATCGACGCCTTCCGCCGCGCGGTGGAACTCGAGGACAACAACGCTTATGCCCACCGCATGCTTGGTTTTTCCTTCATGCGCATGGGCGACATTCCCGCCGCCGACAAGGCGATCTCCAAAGCCGTCGAACTCGCGCCCAATGACGCAAAAAGCCAACTCCTTCTCGCAACCCTGCGCTACCGACTCGGGCGCCTCGGCGAAGCGGAATCCCACTTCAAAGCCGCGATCAATGCCGACCCGATGCCCAGCGAACCCTACTACAACCTCGCTCTCCTCTGCTCTCGCGACCGCCGCTTCGAGGATGCGAGAAATTACTACCAACAGGCACTCGAACGCGGCGCCCAACCGGATCCAAAACTCGAGGAAACCATCAGGAAGCAATGATTTCCCGACACCACATGCTTTCTGTCATGCTGGGCATCACGGCCTCGTGCTCAAATGACACGAAGGTCGCCGAATCCACACCCACCCACAAACCCTTCAGCCAGCGGCTCAACGAAAAGAGCGGCTACAGCCCAGACTCCGAGGGGAATTGGAAAGTCCAAGGAGACAAACGCAGCTCGTTTGAGAGCCAAGGGGCATCTCCTTATTTCCAAGGCGAATATCAAAAAAGTGCCTATAAAACAGGCGAATACGCGAAAAAATCCTGGTGGGGAAACAAGGACTACGGCCGCAAAAACTACGATGGCAACACCGATGGCAGCCGCTTCATGACCCCATCCGCACTCGATGGAAAAAACGCACGCGAGGCCAGCACGACCGCGAAGCTCCCCGGCACCTACGAGACCAAAAATTTCGCCACCAACGAGGCCAGGGAAGCAGGTACGCAAAAAATTTCAAAAACCTCTGATGCCGAAACCGACATCCGCCGGCGCGTATTCCAAGAGCCGCAAATCATCGACTGGCGCGAACAACGCTCACTCAGCCTCGAGCAATCCAAAGGCCTTCTCGGGCGTTAAGCTTTTTGCCCAGCCGCCTGCGCGAGCGAATCCAATAGGATTTTTTTCAGCGTCTCCCAACGCAGGGGTTTGCCCTCGAGAAAGAAATTTTGCGAAACCTCCAAACGAATTTGGGCGTATCGCGCCGGATCGTATTCACGCGCCAAGGCCATGGCAAAGGCACCGGTGTCGGCACCGCGAACGCAGCGCACATCGACATCCGCCGCGCGCAAATTCGATGCCCACTCACCCGCCAACGATTCGCCCAACACCGACTTCTCCGGCGTGACCAGACTCACCCTGCCCACATTGACGGCATCGGTGTGCACCATGACATGCACCACACTTTCATATCTGCGCAGATCCTCCGCGATACGCTGACGCAAATGCTGACGGAAAACCCTCTCATGTCTGTCCGCCATCCTCAAACGCATGCTCTCGGAAATTTTTTCGGAAAAGCGGCTCCACCTTTCATCGCCATCCTTTTCCAAATCAATCAGCAACCGAGTCACATCGCCATGCACAAGAGGCGTGCGGAACCTCATCGCGAAGGCCTGACTCAAATTCAAGGCCCCCGGCTCCCATCCCTCGCTTGAAGTCAGGACTTCCTCACTGCCGCGAAAATATTCGCGGTAGGCCTCCGGCACCGTGCAGGTCGCATGCTCACAACTGAAAAGATAGGCGATCATCGGCTCTCTAGGGCTATCGTCGCCATGCATACACGCCAATTTCTCCGATGGCAATCCCTCATCTCCTTCGGCCCAGCGGCGGATTTTTCTCGTCCTCGCGCCCCGCTCTCCCTCACCCTCCCCCCGCAATGCTCAAAGCTGGAATCGTAGGTCTGCCCAATGTCGGGAAATCAACCCTCTTCAACGCCGTCACCCGCACCCGCAAGGCGGAGGCGGCCAATTACCCCTTCTGCACGATCGATCCGAATGTCGGCATCGTGACCGTGCCCGACCCGCGTCTGGCCGTGCTCTCGAAAATCTCCGGCTCGCAAAAATTGGTTCCCACCGCGATCGAGTTTGTCGACATCGCCGGACTCGTGAAGGGGGCCTCGGAAGGTGCCGGACTCGGCAACCAGTTCCTTGCCAACATCCGCGAGACCGACGCGATCGTTCAAGTGGTCCGTTGTTTTGAAAACGACGACATCATCCACGAGCTCGGCACCGTCGACCCGATCCGCGACATCGAGATCATCAACTCGGAGCTCATTCTCGCCGACATGGCAGCCCTTGAAAAACGCCGCTCGTCTCGCGAAAAGAAAGCCAAGGGCGGCGACAAGGAAGCAAAAAAGGAAGTTGAGCTCATCGATGTGATCATGCCTCACCTCGATCAAGGCAAGCCGGCCCTCACTCTCGAATTCAGCGATGAAGACAAGGCGGTCGTCCGCGAATTTTTCCTGCTCTCATCCAAGAAAACAATCTACGCCTGCAATGTTTCCGAAGAAGAACTCGCCGGCGCGATCGAAAATCCGGACTCACACCCGCAAGTCGCCAAGGTCCGCCGCTATGCCGCCGAACACAGCGGCTCGGAAGC
>JBKDYW010000258.1:0-3918 GCA_046308575.1 Verrucomicrobiota bacterium | reverse complement strand
TTCAGGCGGCTCGATCTCAAGCGCGAGGATTTTGAGAACCGCGCCTTCACTCGACTTCAGCAGCTTAAATTTTTGATTAGGACTGGTCAGATTGACGATAGCTTTTACTGGAAGTCCGGAAGTATGACTCATGCTTAATCCTGCAAATTAAAAAATTTATGACAAAAATTGCAACATGCAGGTATTGTGAAGAGCCTTTGAATAACCTGATGTGTGATCTAGGGATGTCGCCGATGGCGAACTCCTATCCTAAGGCAGAAAATCTGTCTGAGGGTGAGAAGGCTTATCCGCTCAAGGTATGGGTGTGTGAAAAATGCCTCCTGGCACAACTGGAGGAATTCGAAAACCCTGAGGCGATATTCAGCGATTATGCCTATTTTAGCAGTGTTTCGAGCGGATGGGTCGAACACGCTCGACGCTACGCGTGGATGATGATCGATCGATTTGGGTTCGATGAAAATAGCCAGGTAGTAGAAGTTGCGAGTAACGACGGTTATTTGCTCCAGCATTTTGCCGCACGGGGCGTACCGGTTCTGGGAATTGAGCCTGCAGCCAATATTGCGCGTCATGCGACCGAGGTGAAAGGCATTGAAACATTAGTCAGATTTTTTGGCTCACAAACTGCGAGGATGCTTCATGCAGAAGGGCGTGGCGCAGACCTCCTAATAGGCAACAATGTCCTTGCCCATGTTCCTGATATCAAGGACTTCGTGAGAGGCGTCAAGATCGCACTCAAGCCTGGTGGAATTTTCACTTTCGAATTTCCGCATCTGATGAGGCTGATTGATGGCAATCAGTACGACACGATTTATCACGAGCATTTTTCGTACTTGTCCCTGTTGAGCATTGATCGAATTTTTGCGCGTTATGGTCTTGAGATATTTGATGTCGAAGAACTGCCGACTCATGGAGGGTCTCTTCGAATTTTCGGAAAGCATGCCGGATATGATTCCGAATTGCTTCGACGGACGGGCCGTGTCGAAGAGATGCGAGAGCACGAGAAAGACTTTGGTTTGGCGGAAATGAGCACCTACCGAGCCTTTTCAGAAAGATCGAAGGCGGCGAAGCGTGATTTGTTGAGTTTCCTAATCGATGTCAACGAGCGAGGTGAGTCTGTGGTATGTTACGGAGCTGCGGCTAAGGGAGTGACACTGATGAATTTTTGCGGACTTGGATCCGACATGATCGACTATGTGGTCGACAAAAGTCCGCACAAGCAGGACCGCTATATTCCTGGTGCCAATGTGGCGATTCATCCGCCATCAAAAATTTTCGAGACTCGTCCGGATTATGTGATGATTCTTCCGTGGAATATCAGTGATGAAGTGCGCAGTGAAATGTCGGGAATCCGTGAATGGGGTGGTCGATTTGTGGTTCCGATACCAAATGTGAGGGTGTTTGAGTGAGTGGTTCGCGAGGAGGTTTGTGCATGGAAGAAGATTCAGGACGGCGCATGCATGAGCTTGCCGAGCGGTTGTATCCGCTGTGCCGTAGTATCACGGGTGATGGATTGCGTGAATCGCTGCGCATGGTTTCGGAAAAAATTCCGATCGAGATCAAAGCAGTGCCCAGTGGCACCAAGGTTTTCGACTGGTCGGTGCCACAAGAGTGGAAGGTGAGGGAGGCTTGGATCCGTGATTCATCGGGAAATGATGTGGTCAACTTTCGTGATCATAATCTTCATCTTGTCAGTTACAGCAGGCCGGTGCGACAGCGGATGTCCTTGCTGGAGTTGCTGCCCCATTTGCATGCAAATCCCAGCATGCCAGATGCGATCCCGTACCGCACGGGCTATTACCATGAAGATTGGGGATTTTGTATAACGCAGAATGCGTTGAATCAACTCGATGATGGTGAATATGATGTTTGCGTCGATACCGATCTGTTTGATGGTGAACTCAACTATGGTGAGTTGCTGATCCCGGGAATCGGCGATGAAGAAGTTTTGATTTCCTGTCACTGCTGTCACCCCTCGATGGCAAATGACAACCTCTCGGGCATGGTCGTAGCCACCGAGCTAGCATCGCGCTTATTGGATCAGCCATTGCGCTATTCCTATCGATTCCTGTTTGTTCCGGGTACGATCGGGTCCATTGCATGGTTGGCATTGAATGAGTCATTGATACCACGCATTGCCTGTGGGTTGGTGTTAGCCTGTGTGGGTGATCCCGGGGCTCTCACTTACAAGCGAACAAAAAAGCAAAACTCACTGATCGATCGAGCGGTTGAATCGGTCTTTCGGAGTACATGTCCGGACGCGATCATTCGTGAGTTTATGCCCTATGGATATGACGAGCGTCAGTATGGCTCGCCGGGAATTAACCTCGCAATCGGATGTCTTAGTCGAAGCACCTATGGCTCATTTCCTGAGTATCATACAAGCGCCGACGATTTATCCTTCATCACTGCAGAGGCCTTACACGATACTCTTGAAAAACTTGAGCGTGTCATGTTCGTTGTCGATCAAAACACGCGCCATCTGAACCTCAAGCCGATGGCAGAGCCGATGCTGGGCAAATACGGCTTGTACGACAAAGCAGGAGGGACGAAGTCGGATGGCTTCAGTGAGCTGGCTTTGTTGTGGGTATTGAGTCTTTCGGACGGATCTAACGATTTGTTGGCGATATCGGAGATTTCAGGGATCGATTTCGATGTGATCCTTCGGGCTACGCAGAGACTCACAGAGGTTGGCTTGTTAGGTGAGTTGACTGAATGATGGAATGCTTTCCCATCGCATGCTTGTTTGTGATTTCATCAATGCAGACATCGCGAATTGTGCCGCGCAACCGTCCTCAAAGGTCGCATCAACCTCACGATTGATTTCTCCGGCGAGGCAGGCATCGACAAATCCGTGCATCATCATGTCGAGTGCGTGGGTTTTGCCGTCAGACGCTTCCGGCGGCAATGGCAGATTGATCCATTCCGGTGAGTCTGGCTTTGAGGCTTTGAGAAAATCGACCCCGCCGCGACTGAGCGCCGCCTTAAGTGCGCCCTCGCTGCCGATAACTTCGAGGTAGCCGAGCTCTGCGAATGGCGGTGTGACGCGGCTGATGAAAAATTGCCCGCGCAAACCATTTTGATGGTGGATCCATGCGTTGACGATGTCGTCGGTTTCGATCTTCATCAATTCACCACTGTCCTTGTGTGGAAGTATGCGAGGCACGGTGTGCGTGTAACCGATGACTGATTCAAGTGGGCCGAGTACATGGCGATGTATGTCGAACAAATGCGAGCCGAGGTCGAAGAGAAGTCCGGCCCCTGCGACCTCGGGGCGATCGCGCCAGCTCGCTTTGCTCGTCGATGCCAGCCCATCCCAGCGGTCATATTGAATGCGCGTGTGAAATGGCGTGCCGATGTCGCCAGCAGCAATGCGGCGTCGCAGTTCACGGATGCCGTAATTGTATCGGAATGTGAAAGCGACTTGGTGAATTTTTCTGCCAAGTTTTGCCGTTTTGAGCATGGCGGCGGCCTCAGTATCATTTATCGCAAGAGGCTTTTCGCAAAAGACGTGCTTGCCATGATTGAGCGCCATGATCGCCTGGTTGGCATGAGCCGAATTGGCGCTGGCGATCGTGACAGCGTCTATATTTGGATCGGCGCATAGGGCTTTGAGGTCATCTGTTGCGTGCGGGATTCCAAATTTGTTTGCGAGTGATTTTGCTTTTTCCGCATCTCGCCCATAGATCGCGCTGATTTCGGCATTGGGATGGGAGAGGATGCCTGGAATGTGGCAATCCTCGGCAAAGTTGCCGGTGCCGATGATGGCGATCCTGAGTTTGTGGCTTGGGCTCATGTGGACGAATGATTTCAGTATTCAGAAAAAATCATGATTTTCGGAAGGACAGCGATTCAAGGTGTTTTTCTCGTCGAACTCGAGAGAAATGAAGACGCGCGAGGCTGTTTTGCAAGGTCATTCTG
>JBKDYW010000257.1:0-5969 GCA_046308575.1 Verrucomicrobiota bacterium | reverse complement strand
CCACATGCGTTCGCACAATCCGGCGGTGATCCCGCGCAACCACAGGGTCGAGGAAGCACTCGCCGCTGCAAGCGATCACGGCGACTTGTCCGTACTCGAAAGATTGTTGTCCGCCCTCGCAAACCCTTATGCCGATCGGGACGACGAATACACCTGCCCGCCGCCCGCATCGACCACGCCTTATCGCACGTTTTGCGGGACTTGAGGAGCCACAAGCAAAGCCTAAACACGCAGTCGCAAATCACGAGCGCTCCATAGCATGTCTGCCGCGGGACGCGCGCTGCCTCTCAACTTCCGCGCGCCATCTTTGCGCTTCGTGCTGAAGCGTTCCCTCGCGCCGGCGAAGGCTTCATTGACAAATGCCTTGCTGCCAATCACTGCGCCATCGGTGAAGTATCGCACGCGACACCGCAGCATGGTTGCCATGCCGAGATCGGGCAACACGGTGCCGTTTTCCTTCGCATCCAAGGCTTCTGCGGTGTTCATCTGCGGCCTCACGACGCCTTTTTCCACGGTCGCTTTTCCATTCTTGCGACCCAGCGCAAGCCCCATCGCACGCCGATAGACGCGCGAAATTTCTTTCCATTTCTCCGCCTCAAAACCGGCTCCTTGATGACTCATGCAGGCTCGAACAAGCCCCTCGCGTGCCTTCTTGCCATTGCCTTTAGGCCCGCCTCCTACCGCTTCACCGTAGCTGCTCCAGCGATACTCGGCGGGATCGGAGACCATGCCCGCACGTACCGGATTGAGATCGATGTACGCCGCCATCGTCCGTGCCGCGCCGCCGCTTTCGACGATGACGCTCTTGTATCGTTCTTCCCACAAAGTGCCGGTGCGATTGTGCGTGCGGTTGAACCAACGCGTGAAGCGCTGCAGCACGGTTTTCATGAACTCGCTCAAGTCGTGCATGCGATAAGTGAAACGGGCATGGATTTCGGCGACGAAGGCCGCGTTTCCAGCCTTGCGAGCATCGGACAATTCCTTCGCCACCACGGCCACGAAGGCCTCGGTCTGGATCGCGGAGAGGCGCTTCAAAAGCTCCGCATCGGAGATTCCGCCCGTTGGCATTGGCGGCACTTCCAGCAGGATGTGGATGTGATTGGACATCAGGCAGTACGACAAAATCCTGCAGCCCGAGAAATTTTCCTGCATGCGCATTAAGGCCCGGAACTTCTCGCGCTCGGTTTCCTCAAAGACAAACCGCCGATCCACCACACGGCTGATGCAATGGTAAATCGCCGGCTTTTCCGCCGAATCCTTCCACGGCGCCAGCCATCGCTTGCTGCTCATGCCCCACCATTTGCCACAGCCAACCCCCATCGCAAGAGAAATCTTTACAATTTGTCTGGGAAATTGTAAATTGTGGATAAGCGGGCGCTTGGGGCGGGTAGAGCAGCAAGCGATGGTTAGCGCCGTGGGTACAGGGCCATGTAGAGGACCTTGGGGCAGTGCGTTCTGCACTGGCTTTACTGCCTTTTCTGTGAAATTCGGTACTTGGACTGATCGCGCTGGGGGTTAGTTTCGGCCCATGTCAGCAATCGCGTTCGACCTGTTAGTCATCGGAATTTATTTTGCGATCATTGTGGCGATCGGCGTGCATTTCAGCACCCGCAACCGCGATGTGTCGGAATTCGCGCTCGGGGGGCGCTCGATCCCGTGGTGGGCGGTGCTAGCCTCGATCCTGGCCTCGGAGATCAGCGCGGGGACTTTCTTCGGCTCACCGGGCGAGGGGTTTCGTTCGCGAAACTACACCTACGCGCAGTTGATGGTTGGCTACCTGCTCGCACGCTTGATCGTGAGCGCGGTCTTTATTCCGGCGTATTACCGCCACAATGTGGTGAGCATCTACGAATTTTTGGAAACCCGCTTCGGCCCGCGCACGCGGCGAATTGCCAGCGCGGTATTTTTGCTCACCCGTTCCCTGGCCAGCGGCTCGCGCCTGTGGGTGCCAACCTTGCTGCTACTGGTGATCTGGGACCGCATGAACCCCGGAAACCCCTTGGGAAATTGGGAGCAATTTTGGTTCACCGGCGCCGCGTTGGTAGTGATCAGCCTTCTAACCGCCGCCTACACCGCGATCGGCGGGATCAAGGCGGTGATCTGGACCGATGTGCTGCAAATTTTGGTGTTGTTCTGCGCGCTGGGATTCTCGGTATTTTTCCTCTTAGGGCACATCCCCGGCGGATGGGAGGGGGCAAAATCCCATCTCACGGCGGCAGGGGACTTGAGGCTGTGGCAGTGGGAGGGTGACGAACCGGCCGACAGCACTTGGGGAAAAATCAAGAGCGTGCTCGAAACCGAATTCACCGTCTGGGCGGCATTGTTTGGTTCGCTGTTTGTGACGCTGGCAACGCACGGCACCGATCAGGACATGGTACAACGCATGCTCACCGCCAAGGACAAAAAACAGAGTGCGGTGGCAACCATTCTCTCGGGCATCGCCGACATTCCGGTGACCTATGCTGTGTTGACCATCGGGATTCTGCTCTCGGTTTACTACGGTCATGTCGTGAGCGACGCAAATCTGCCAATGGCCGGGGGCAAACCCGACAGCACGAGGGTGTTTCCGTATTTTGTGATCGATGTGATGCCCGGCGGCCTGAGGGGCTTGGTGATCGCGGGTGTGCTGGCGACCACAATGGGCTCCCTGGGCACGGCGATGAACTCGCTGGCGACAAGTTACTCGCGCGATTTCCATTTCCGTTGGTTCAATACACCGGACGACGACGCGGCGCGTGTGCGGGTGATCAAGTGGTCGACCTTGTGGTTCACGCTTATTTTGATCAGCGTCGGACTCGCCACCGCCTTCGTCAAGGCGCACAACCCCGGGCTCAGCATCATTGGGATCATTCTTGGAAGTTTCGGCTACACATACGGCTCGCTACTGGGGATTTTCATGGTCGCCTTGTTCACCCGCAACCGCGGCAGCGAGTTTGGAAATCCGATCGCGATGTTGGCTGGATTTGTGGCCGTGGCATTCTTGAGCAATTTGCCCAACGACCTCTGGAAGATGATCGCGGGCGGGCATTTGTACACGAATCCCGATTGGTTTCCTGTGATCGAGTTCCCGTGGCGCATCATGGCGGGCACGCTGGTGACGGTGGCGGTCGCATTGTGCTTCAAGAGCGAACGCGCGCAATCAAGCGAGCTGTCCTAACAGAAGCGATTTGCACATTGGCATCGATGTAAAACTTTTCGTCGCGGGCCATGCATCGCAATGTACTTGTTTTTCAAGGGGATAGCTAGATTCCGTGATCGCGCGTCATGTTTTGCTTTGGAAAATCGAAGTAAATCGTTCGTCAAGTTTCAAAAAAATCTTTTCGTGGAACGCTTGTGGAATCGTGTGCTTCGCGATGCGCGATGAGTGGCTAAAAAAATTATTTTTCCATCACGCGATTTTGTCGTTCAGAGTTTCTCACACGCATGACGCCACTGCTCGATGAAGTGGGTTTGATGCTCATCAAAGAAACTTTTTAAATTTACGGCGAAGCAATGGAATCGGTTGAGGAGGCAGCGAGTGAAGTGATCGAAAATCACAACTTGGAGGATGGCGTGGGAGGATGGGATGCGGTGAGCTCGGCATTGAGAGGCTCGGTCGGTGAGGATGCGTTTCAGCGTTGGTTCGGTGCCGCAGTTTGGAAGGGTGTGAACGACGGTGTCGCCACGCTTGCGGTGCCGGGCGAGATTCATCAGGTGTGGATCGAGACAAATTACCTGCCGGAGCTGCAGGCTGCGGTGTTGGAGGCGTTTGCCGATGCGCGCGAGGTCGTGGTGGCCATCAACGATGCCAAGGCGCCTGCGGCCGCCGGATCCGGTGCTCCGGCGGAGATTCGCGCCGGGCGGACCCCGACCTTGGAGGGCGAGGCTCTCGAACGGCGTATCAAGAGTTCGGGTCTGAACCCTGCGCACACCTTTGCGAGCTTCGTCGTCGGCACCAACAGCCAGTTTGCGCACGCGGCATGCGAGGCGGTGGCGAAAAAAGCAGGCATCGGCTACAACCCGCTCTTTATTTACGGCGGCCCTGGCCTCGGCAAGACCCACCTGATGCAGGCGATCGGCCAAGAAATTTTGCGCCGTCGCCCGGCCTCACGGGTCGTGTACCTGACCTGCGAAAAGTTCACCAACGAGTTCATCGACGCAGTGAGGCGCGGCGATCTTGAGAAATTTCGTCGGCGTTATCGCAGCACCGATGTTTTGCTCATCGACGATGTGCAATTTCTCGCGGGCAAAGAGCGCTCGCAGGAGGAGTTTTTCCACACCTTCAACACCCTCCTCGATGGCCGCAACCAGGTGGTGCTGACCTGTGACCGCCCGGCCTGCGAAATCAAGAACCTCGAGCCGCGCCTCATCTCGCGTTTCGAATGCGGCCTCACCGTCGAGATGCAGCCACCGCAGCTCGAGACCCGCCTCGCAATCCTGCACAAAAAATCGCAGGACTGGAAGGTGCGCGTCGACGAATCGATCCTGTTGTTCCTTGCGGAAAAAATCCGCACCAATGTCCGCCGGCTCGAAGGTGCCCTGATGCGCGTGGCGACCTATGTTTCTCTGGCAGGCGACGCGCTCACGGTCGAAAAGGTTGAGCACCTGCTCCGAGACCTGATCCGCGAAGAGGCCAGCCGTCAGGTGAGCATCGACGCAATCCAAAAGGCCGTGGCCGAGCACTTCGATGTGCGCTTGGCCGACATGACCAGCCGCCGGCGCCCAGCGAGCATCGCTTTTCCGCGTCAGGTGGCGATGTACCTGAGCCGCTCGCTGACCAAAGGCTCGCTCGTCGAAATCGGTGAGGCATTCGGTGGCCGCGACCACGGCACGGTGATCCATGCCTGCAAAAAAGTGGTGGAAAAAGTCGACGCCGAGCCCGGCATGCGCGAGCTCATCGAGCGTTTGGAATCGCGGCTCAAGCGCTGATTCCGGCGGGCGGTGGAGATTCTTCCGCCAAATGCACAGATAGGCTTGCCAAGGTCCGGCGAAAACAGAAACTCCCTTGGTCAACCACCCTGGTTCCATTTCATGAAATTCCGTATTTCCAAGGAAGCGTTTCTCGAAGGTCTTCAAAAAGTCCAGCATGTCGTCAGCTCGCGCACCACGCTGCCGATCCTTTCCAATGTGCTGCTCGTCGCCCGCGACGGACGCCTGCAGTTCACCACCACCGACCTCGATGTCGGCATCACCGGATCGGTCGAAGCCCAGATCGACAAGGAAGGTGCCACGACGCTGCCTGCCAAACGCCTGGTGAGCATCGTGCGCGAACTTCCCTCAAGCGAGGTTGAGGTGTCGGTGGATTCGAAGAACCACGCGTCCATCCGCAGCGGTCCGTCATTCTTCAAGATCATCGGCCTCGGCGAGAGCGAGTTCCCGCCATTGCCGGATTTCTCCGCCGCCAAGGAATTTCGCATTCCACAAAATGTCCTGCGCGATGGTTTGAAAAAAACTTCTTATGCCATCTCGACCGATGAGACCCGCTATGTGCTCAACGGTATTTTCACTTCGTTCCGCGATGGCAAGATGACGCTGGTGGCGACCGATGGACGCCGTCTCGCAATGGTCGACTCTGACCTCGAGTTTCCCGCCTCCCACGAAACGGATGTGATCATCCCGTCGAAAGCGGTTCAGGAACTGCAGCGCCTGCTCGGCGACAACGGTGACCTGATCTTGAAGCTCAACGACAACCAGATCTCGTTTGCGATCGGCGATACGCTGCTTTGCAGCAAGCTCATCGACGGCAACTACCCCAATTACCGTCAGGTGATTCCCGGCGACAGCAACGAACGCGTGGTGATCTCGCGCGAGGCGCTGCTCGAAACCGTGCGCCGCGTTTCGCTGCTCTCTTCCGACAAGGCAAATTCCGTGAAGCTCGTCTTCAGCGAAAACCGCATCGAAGTGACCGCCAACTCGCCGGATGTCGGTGAAGCTCAGGAGTCGATGGATGTCATCTATCAGGGCCCGCCGATGCAGATCGCATTCAATCC
>JBKDYW010000256.1:0-2064 GCA_046308575.1 Verrucomicrobiota bacterium | reverse complement strand
GTGAAAGGTTGCGCGAACGGTGCCATCGGGATCGAGGTCGAAGGGTCGCTCGATGCCGCGATGCTCGAACGAATCGATGATGCGATCGATGTCGCGATGCTCGAAGAGCGGGTATTCGGTGATGCCGAGTTCGATGCGTTTCGATTGCATCACATTGACCGAGTTGTGAAGCATGGCCGATGCAAGCTCGGCGGTTTCGGGCGTGAGGTAGACCCGCGCGCGTTGTTGTTGCTCGAGGAAAACAGGTAGGGTGCCGACATGGTCAAGGTGCGAATGGGTAATGACGATGCCATCGACGCTGTCCTCCTCGATAAAATCGTAGTGGGGGATTGCCTCAAGTGCCTCGTGCTTCGGGTGCATGCCGGCATCGAGCACGATGCGGGAGCTTGATGTTTCCAGAAGGTACGAGTTGGCACCGATTCCGGCGTGGCGGCAGAGGCTTTTGAAAATCATGATGTCGGCGTGCGCATGGCGCTTCCTAGGGAAACTGAAGCTCAGCGGTCATGGTGTCAATCCGCGCGCATCGTTGAATTGACTGCATGGGCGCAGCGCATAGCGTCGGCGCATCAAAAAGGTGTCATCACAGAAGTCTCTGCAAGTGGCCGTGATTGGCGGGGGCCCGGCAGGGCTCCGCGCGGCGGAAATGGCAGCGATGCGTGGGATGTCGGTCACCATTTTCGATGCGATGCCATCGCTGGGTCGCAAGTTTTTGGTTGCGGGCAAGGGTGGCTTGAATCTCACGCATGGCGAAGGCATGGAGGTATTCGTGACGCGTTATGGCGGCGGAGATCGAGTGTTTTGGGAAAAGCTCTTGGACGAATTTAGCTCGAGTGCTCTTCGTGAATGGGCGGGCGGGCTTGGCATTGAAACCTTTCAGGCGAGCAGCGGCAGAGTTTACCCGAAGGAGATGAAAGCCGCGCCTTTGTTGAGGCGATGGATCACGCGGTTGCGCGAGTTGGGTGTTCAAATTGAGACGCGGCATCGCCTTGTCGGGTTCAAGCCCGGACGGCCGCACGAACTTTTATTTTCAAATGGCGTAAAGGTGCACGCGCCAGCGGTTGTTTTTGCCATGGGCGGTGGTTCGTGGTCGCGTACGGGATCCGATGGATCATGGATCGATTGCTTTGCGGCGTGTGGCATCGAATGTCGGCCGCTGGTTCCTGCGAATTGCGGCTGGGAGCATGAGTGGTCGGCTGAAATGCTTGCCGTGGCAGAGGGCAAGCCGCTCAAGAACATTGTCGTCAGCGCCGGTGATCAGCAAGCAGTCGGAGAGTTACTGGTTTCTAGATACGGGCTTGAGGGTGGCGCGATTTATCAACTCGGCTCCGTGCTGCGCGCGATGAGACATCCGGAGATCGCGATTGATTTCAAACCGACCTTCACGCGCGAGCAACTCATGGCAAAAATGGAATCCGTGAAGCGCGATGTTTTGGGTCAGGCGCGCATTCGATGGAAACTTTCCTATGCGGCGCATGCGATTCTGGCCCGCAAGGAATGGCATGATGTCGCATCGCTGGCCGACGAGGTGAAGCATTGTGTAATCCCGCTGAGTGGTCCGCGCCCTTTGGATGAAGCGATTTCATCGGCGGGTGGCGTGGCTTGGAGCGAGCTCGATCAAGACCTGATGCTGCGGCGTTTTCCCGGGTGTTTTGTTGCGGGGGAAATGATCGATTGGGAAGCGCCCACGGGCGGCTACCTCATGCAGGGATGTTTTGCCACCGGCACGCGCGCGGGAAATTCGGCGGCCGTGTGGTTGGAGAAAAGCGACTAATCTCGCACCAGTGTCATCACGCATTCAAGATGACGGGTGTGCGGGAAGAGGTCAAAGGGTTGCACTTCGAGCAAGCGATAGCCACCTTCCGAAAGTTGCTTCAGGTCGCGAATCTGCGTCGCGGGATCGCAGGACACATAAACAATGCGCGATGGGTGGAAGGCGATGAGTTGTTGGAGAAACTCCGGCGTGCAGCCTTTGCGTGGCGGGTCGATGACGACCGCGGTTTCGTCCTTCGGAAAATCGATTTCCCCGAAGATCGCTTCGGCCGATGCGGTCATGAAGTTGGTATT
>JBKDYW010000255.1:0-9064 GCA_046308575.1 Verrucomicrobiota bacterium | reverse complement strand
CACCGCCCAACGGATCTGGCCGGAGTGCGCGTAATTGAGCCCAAAGAAATCTTTGAAGACTGTGTCGATCCAGACCCGGCATCGTGGCAGATGGTCGTAATGATGAAATGCAAAGGGTGCTTTCATGCGTGATCAAATCATACAAAAAGTTGATTGGTCCGTCCATTGCCGAATTCAGGGAAAAGCGGCAGGGTCATATGAATCATGACTGACACCAGCCAACAATCAGCCAGATCCATAGGAATCGGCATCATCGGCACGGGCGAGATCACGCGCATCATGCGCCCTGCATTCACCGGATCCACTCAAGCACGGGTCGTCGCGGTGGCGGATGTGAACATTACCTGCTCGACCACTCAACATGCCGACAAGCTCAAAACGAAGGAGGTGATATCATGATCAGTCGACCAACTATAGAACGCATGTCGGTGGAGGTTCGCCGATACGATGGGAACCGGCGCGTGTCCAAGTCGGTGATATGCCCTTCCTTGGATGAGGCGATAAACGACAACGGGCTTGTGTGCAGAATGGAAGGCGCTGAGTGGGAAACTCACGCCACGATCGAAGTCGTTCCGGAAAGCGGCGCGGAGGCGTGCGATGTTGTTGTGCGGGTTCGCCTTGGCGAGGGATCCTTGGACAATGCCGCCATCGCGGTGCTGCTTCATGCTTCGCCGTGGTCGGCCTCCAACTACGTGCTGGTGCCGGGCAGTGTCTATGACGGCAATCGCATGACCGCGATCAATGTGAAATATCCCACATGTCTGACGGAACCCGATATGCTCGGACCCCTAACGCCCGAATTCATCTCGGATGTGCCCCGGCTCACGCTGGGCGCGGGGCCCTCCCGCATCCAGCAGACTTGGACCGACGGGGCGATGCCTGCGGCGGGTTTTCTGAATGCGCAGGCCGGCAGGGCCGTTCTGCTGCAGTTCCCTCCAGCGAACCAATTCGCCGATCCCATGGTCGAGTTCGAGGAGTCCGAAGATAGGACTTCCGCCTCGCTGGGGCTCGTCACACCAGCAGTCCGCGAAGGCTTCAAGTGTGACAAGAACAGCATGGTGCCCAGTGATGACCGCGGCAGGCGATTCTTGCCCGGGGATGAGGTCTGCATCCGGTTCCGCCTCTGGCAGTGGCCGGCCAACACGGTGCAGGCGCTATTTGAGCGACTCTTCGATGTGCGTGGGTATTGGACGGCGACGGGGATGCCGGAACCATTGAATCATTCCCGCGCCCTCGCCCTGCTCCATGAGAAGTATGCCCGCGATAACTGGGTGGAGCCACCCGGCTACTTCGCGTCCGAAATCATGGATCGCCAGAAATCGGCCTGGCTTCCCGGGTGGGTTGGAGGGCTCCCCACGAGTTACGGATTTACACGCGCGGCGGAGCTGGCCGCGGACCCGGGTTGTCCGATGCTGCAGCGCTCGCTCCGGCATCTGCAATATTCCCTCGGCCGGATCACTGCGGCCGGGTTCTTCGATACCGCGGCGGATGGGCGCGAATGGCAGGGGGAATCTTGTTTTCCACCCCACACCGCCTCACGCCATCTCGTCAGGGCGACTGCGGATGGTCTATACTATGCCATTCTCCAGATTCAGTCGCTCCAGCGGCTGGACCCATCGTATCCAATTCCCAAGCAGTGGCGATCCGCCCTGGACCGGATTGCCAGAGGCCTGGCAACGCTCTGGGAGCGTTACGGGCAACTGGGACAATTCGTTGACCGCTATACGGGCGACCTGGTCGTGGGCGGTTCCGCGTCAGCGGCGATTTCAGCGGCGGCGCTGGCGCATGCGTCGCGATTCCTTGACGCCGAGCGATACCTGCAGGCGGCATGTGCATTCGGTGACTTTCTCTATCGGAAATTCGTCCAGCGCGGCGTGCTGAATGGCGGACCCGGTGAGGCCGGACAGGCGGCGGACTCGGAGTCCTGTTACGGCGCGCTGGAAAGTTTCATCACGCTTTACGAGTTCACGGGAGATCGTGAATGGGTACAACGCGCGCGGGACGTTGCCCATCAACTGGCCTCCTGGGTTGTCCCTTACGATTTTGCTTTTCCGGCAACGAGTTGCTTCGGACAGCTCAACATGCGAACCACGGGCGCGGTCTATGCCAATGCCCAGAATCGCGTGGGCACCCCCGGCTATTGCACATATTCCGGTTCCGCGTTGCTCCGTTTGTCCCGAATCACGGGGGATGAGCGATATGCTCGGCTCCTCGCCGAAACCACGCGGGGACTTGCTCAATACATGTCCCGTGAAGACCGCCCCATCGCTGCGTTGAAGCCGGGCTGGATGAATGAGCGGGTGCAACTGAACGATTGGCAGCCGTTTTGTCAATACGGCGTGTTCCACGGCTCCTGTTGGAGTGAGCTGTCGTTGTTGCTGTCCGCCGTGGACTTGCCCGGCCTGTATGTGGATCCCGATCGACGCGCCGTATGCACCTTCGACCACCTCGATGTCGAGCAACTTGATGCCCCCGGGACGGGTGATGATTTCCGCATCCGCGTGCGCGGGAGGTCGGAGTCACGCACTCCATTTTGGGTGGGACTTCCTTCAGCCGGGCCGGATCACCATGCGCCGTTACAATGGTCAAAACACGAGGTGACGGGCCGAGTTTGGAGCACCTTAACTTTTCCAAGGAAAACGAGGGAGTAAAAATCAGGCAGCGTTAAGACACATCATGATTGTCACAAGCCAACAATCAGCCAGATCCATAGGAATCGGCATCATCGGCACGGGCGAGATCACGCGCATCATGCGCCCCGCATTCACCGGATCCACTCAAGCACAGGTCGTCGCGGTGGCGGATGTGAACATGGATGCCGCGCGTGCTGAAGCGGAGGCATTGGGAGGCGCGCAAAGTTTCGCCGATTACCGTGAACTACTGGCGAGTCCGGCGGTGCAGGCGGTTTACATCGCGACGCCGCCCTTTCTGCATCGCTCAGTGATGTTGGCTATTCCGGTCCAGTCGGTTTCCAAGGCTATAAAATCGGCGCGCAACCGCATGAAACGCTGGCCCGTTCGATCAAAGCGTGGCGATGGGCAACCTGTTCGACCACTGAACATGCCGATAAATTCGAACCGAAGGAAACGACACAATGATAAACCCCGAAAACAGAAGTTAAACCACGAAACATACGAAGTTTCACGAAAAACATAGGGTTTCATGCCATGCTTGTTTCACCATCGTGGAAAAGCCATAAAATCCAAGAAGTCCTTTTTACTTCGTGTTGTTTCGTGACTTTCGTGGTTCCTTCTTCGGAATCTAGGTTAACCGACAACCTATGCAACGCATGTCGGCGAAGGTTCGCTGATGCGATGATTTCGGGAACTGCGGCAGGCATGACGCGCTATCGCGCTGTGCTTGTTCCTCAACTCTTCAGGAAGCGTTCGTTGACGCGCTGATACCAGGCCACATCAGACCAGTTTTCCCAGTAGGGGTGGCTGTAATTCCAAGGGGTGATGCCCCAGAAATCGTAGGAAGGCGCGGCGGCCATGCACTCTTCGCACCAATCACGGAGCCAGTCCCACTGCAGGTCCGGGTGATCCATGTGCCACCATGGTCCCCATGCCTCCGTGGTGATCAAGGGTGCGGCGATCTCCCGCGACCATTCCATGGCTTCATGCATCTGATTGTGCATCGCCTTCATAAACATCGGGCGCATCGATCGGAAGGAATCCCTCAGGCGGTTCATGTAATCTTTGTAGTCATGCTCGCCGCGATCCTTGGTGAGGGAATTGAAGCCTGTCCGCGTCTCGAAGCGGGGCGAGTATTGAATCCAAAGATGAAGTTCAAGCACATCAAAGACCTGAAGCCCCATTGCCCGCACTTCCTTCCAAAAGCTGGTCAGGGAAAAAGTGAATCGCAACGCCGGATAGCGCTGCTGGAAATGCCTACAGGTGGCGGCGAAGTAATCCGAAACGAGTTTCATTTGCGCCGAGTTCCACGCTAGTTGACGCAGTCCGGTTTCGCGGCGCCCTGCGGCTTCCATTGCGTCCGCTGCGTTGACCGGGACGGACACATCACCCCCTGCGAGCTTGGCAAGAAGCGGCTGGAGGTTGCTGAAGTAAGGAAACTCCTGATCAAAGTCCACATAGAGAATGCTTCCCAGGAGGTCGTGTTTCGCGAGCAAATCAAGCGTTCGCTCCCAGGCCTGCCAGAGAGGATGAAAACGCTCGTCGCCCTCCGCGCCATCGGGAATTGCGATTTCCTTCGCGCTCCAAGTCGAAAGGATCACTCCGATTCCGCGTTGCCGGCATTTTCCAACAAACTCGATCAATTCCGCCGCATAGTCGTGTTCTTGATCCACCGTGCTGTGGCCCCAGTTCAACATCGGCGATGCCTTGAGCATCTGCCGAGGACTACCCGTGCCGCCGACGACATGAGGAAACGCATCGATGCGCACGGTGTTGAAACGACGCTCGAGCAGGTCGTCGAGGGCGCGGTCCCAATCGGCAAACGGCCCGCCGGGATAGTGGCCGTTAAGCCATGAGAAATCCCACATGGCATTGGTGATGCGTTGCGGAAGCAGATGCTCGCGCATGTCGTAGGAATGATCAGAGGCCATGCTGTTGGACATGGAGTGATGTTATATCAAACTCATTGCAGAGTCGATCATGTTTCAATCAATCTCCGGCCTTATCGGTTGGATCAGGCACCATGACTCCCCGCGAGCCAACACAGCCGTGACCAAATGAGTTGGTCCACCGGCATTGCCAGCGTCGTCCGGTGAATCAAAGAAAAGTTGCGGCCGCTCCCGTCGTTCCGCATCCAATTCGGAGCCATCCTCAAACTCGATGTGATGCGTGTAGGCGATCTTCGCGGAACAAGGCCGCCATGTTGCGCCGTCGGTGGAGACAAGGTGGCCTCCGAATCGCACATGACCGGTCAACACTCCTTCGTTGTCTTCCATGACCATGTGGTATTCGCCGTTTTCAAAATAGAGATCAGGATCCTCCAGTGGTCCGGCCGGGAAGATATCCTCGGCCAGAATCCGATATTCCCCATCAAACGATGGAGCCCGCGCAATGTGCATGTGGAGATCCAAATCGCGATAGGCCATCAGAACCGCGCCATCATCCAGAACAAGCGGAGCGGGATTGTTGGCATCTTCTCCGAGGGGGATCGGCTCGTCCATGCGCGTCCAAGGACCAGCCGGAGACGAAGAGTGGGCATAGCCGATCTTGCGAAGCCCGGAGCCGCAGGCGGAACCGATGTAATACAAAACATAGGTCTCCCCTATTCTTACGATCTTGGGGTTGTGGCACATTTTCCCATCCCAGTAGGATCCGCCGCGACCGGTGAGCACCACTTCCTGAAATGTGTATGGCCCCTCCGCACGAGATGCCGTTGCCCGAACAATTTCGGAGTGATCACGATAGCCTTCAGGGAAGGTGCTGACCTTCGGCCAGCGTGATGCAAACAGGTGGTATTCGCCATCCGCCTTGATCACGGATCCGCACCACACGAAGTATCCTTCCTGCCGGAACCCGCTGTTCACCGGGACCTTCTGCAATCGATTGATAAGAGGTTCTTTCATCGCTTCGTCTGAACAAAGAAGGTTACGGGTTTCCGAGGTTCGTTGCTATCAGTTCGCCAAATCGAGTTGATAAATCATCACCTGCTGCGAAGCGATCTCGGCTTTCAGACGACCTTCGCTGAGCACGACCTCGGTGCCGGCTTCAAAGTTAGTCGCAGCATTTGGCTTGAAGGCGCCAAGATCCAGATCAATCGACTCGCTCTTCTTGCCGGTGTTCACGAGGACCAGCAGGCGCTTGCCATCCACTTCTTGGGTCCAGATGCGGAATGGCTCGCGCACTTTGAGGGAGTTGTCCACGGCTTTTGGCGAAGCCACCAGCCATGGTTCCATGCGCTTGAGCAAATGCGAAGTCTCCACGATGCCCGCCCAGACGCTGGGCGTATCTTTAACAATGCAGTAATGGCTTTTAGGTGGAGCCCAATACCATAGGAATCCATCGGTGCTGGATGTCAGTGCGTGAAAGACCATGAAGCGGGTGTCCTCGCGAGTCGGACGGGTCGGCATCCCTTTCTTCTGAATCATGCCCTTCGGATCGTTCCAATAAGCGACATCATGGCCCTGGAACACCGACCACATCGGTTTCTTATCCCCAATCGACTTCCGCTGGGCGGCAGCATCCTCGCCAACCATAGTCAGCTCGCGATTGGATCCGATCGGATAGGGATCATGCCACGCGATATCCTCGGGGTTGGCTTCAGCCCAGTAGTCACCTTGCTCGGGTTTGAAGTAAACCACTGCCGTGGGGTGAAACGGGTCGACCATTTTCACCGTGTCTTTCAATTGTCGCAAGAGATCGGGATTCAACTTCCACTTCACGGTCTCCGGCTCGTCCATGAGATACCAGACGAGAAGCGCCGGATGATCCATCAAGGCCGCGACCCACTGCTGCACTGCGTTCCAGTCGCGTGCAAAAAACCATTTGCGCGGGATACCCATGAAGACCTTGACGCCAGCGGCTTGGGCGGCATCGAGATATGCGCGCGCTTTCTCAACGGTCGCAGTGGGGCGCTCGAAGTCATAGCTGTGGGTGATGTTGAACCCGGCCTGTAGGACTCCGGTAAAATCATCATTTCGATCGCTCGGGTCGAGATAGGTGCCGATGGGCAAAAAGGGTTTGCCATCGACGAGCATGACGCGGTCTTCGCGGAAGCTGACTTTTTTCGTCACCTGCCTGTTGCTGAAAACGCCCTCGGCTACCATGGGCTCCTGACCGGGAGCGGTCACCGTGAGCTTCACCGGATGCGCGCCTGCAGCCAGATCGGCTGTCGGGCGGAAGCGGATTTCGCCGTCCTTCATTCCAAGAACTTCAGCGGGCACGCCGTCGATCGTAACAGCGAACTGTGTCTTCGCATCCAGCTGCGGCACGATGCGGAAGCCCATCTCCGGTCGCGGCTCCGCCGACCAGCTCCAGTTTTGGGTGATGGTGGGTGGCCAGGCGACCGCATCTGGTGCTACGACAAACGACTTCGCCGCAGGCGGCGGCATGTCGTTGCCGCACACGCCAACAACACGCACCCTGAAATACCACGTGCCGGGTTCGAGCCATTCGTTTGGCATAGCCTGATAGCCGAGCGGCTTGATGGAAATGGTTTTGTCAGCTGGGAAAGCCGGATCACGCGAAAGCTCCACACGGCGATAGGTGAAACTCGCATCCATCTTCAAATGCTTCCATTCAATCACTGGTCGGCGCGTTTGTACGGTTGAGCCATCGGCCGGTTGGACAATTTCCGGTCCCTCCCATCCGGGATCAAGCTCGGTCACATGAAGGTCATCAAAATACGCGGTTCCTAGGCCTTCAACACCCACCAGAACATGCAGGTAGCGGACATTTTCCGGCATCGGCGTGGTATATGGCGCCTTCACTTCCGTCCAATCCTTGTCGCCCATCAAGCCTTCCGGAAACGAGCCGCCGCCCACATATTTCTTATCTTTGTCAGCCATTTGGAGGAAAAACGCGGCACCTCGATTTTTGTAGTTGTTCTCATGTTTCTTAACCCCCTCCGCGCGGATCCTCACTGACGCCTTGTAACATTTGCCGGTTTCCACCGGGATGTAGAGTTCCGCGTATTTCCCTTTTTTTGGATCCTCGACCTGCACGCGCAGCGCTTTGCCATTGGCTCCCGGAATATCGCCGGCCACCGAGGCAAAGTCGGGGATTTCCCAACCTTTCTGTCGAAGCGATTCCGCATCGCCATCAAACGACTCACTCAACAAAAAAACCGGTGACTTTTCCGGGGCCTTGGCGACTTCTTCCGTAGGGTTCTCGCTCTCTGCTTTTTCGCGTGCTTGATTTGATGGTTTGCAACTGCTGAAGCAAGCAACTGCGGATGACAGTAGGATGCAGGTGAGGATGGATTTGTTCATAAAATAAGTTATATAATTCTTAAGGGTGATGGCTTGTGATTATAATAGCCTTTGTTCAATATTAAGAGGCAGCTTGAATGGCGATGAGGTGGTCGGCATGGCGGGATAGTCTGGGCGTTCCAGACCATGGACGAGGTCTTCGATTTTTACCCAGCCACCTTCCGCAATGGATCGGTTTGCGGCAATGCCGCACAGAATCGACGCGACACCGCTGCGGTGATCCGCTGCGCGCATGTAACGATCATCCTCCGGCGCGAACAAATCGCGAAGCATCAGGTTGTCCCCTCCTCCATGGCCGCCTTCCCCTGTCCAGACCGGCACTTCATAGGCCGGCTCGCGCGTTGGATAGATGCGAATGTGAGTGCCCTCTTCCTTGAGAGCGCCAGGCACCGTGCCATCGCCGTTGATGTAAACCGTCTCCTCGCATTTGTGTTCCAGCCTTCCCCGTGTGCCGTTAAACTGGACTGTATAACCTTCCCACGAGCAAAAGGCATTGAGACTGTATTTCAAGGTGGCGCCGGTGTCGTAGTTGACCAATGCCTGCATAGAATCCTCGATGTCAATGTCGGGGCTGAAGACGCACTTGTCGCGGTGGTAGCCGTCATAAGATTCCTGCATGCGGTAGAGCGCGTTCAGCTCTTCGTTGGCAGAGAGATCCAAGTACATCGGGCAGTTCTTCGATTCGGCGCAGCCGCTGCAGCGTGGACCGGGATTGGCGAGCCCGAGGTTCTTCGCCATTTCGGGTGTGGCAAAGCGCCGGTGCCCCGTTGCCACCACCTCCTTCGGCATGGCCGATAGCCACCAGTTGACGAGGTCGAAATGGTGCGTCGATTTGTGAACAAGGAGACCGCCGGAGTTGCGCTTGTTGCGGTGCCAGCGACGGAAGTAGTCGGCACCATGGTAGGTATCGAGCATCCATTGGAAATCGACGGAAAGAACATTGCCGATCACTCCCGACATCAGCAGTTCCTTCACCTGCGTGCGCGGCGGCGAATAGCGGTAATTGAAAGTCACCCGCACCTCGCGACCTGTGCGCTTCTGCGTGTCGATGATCCGCTGCGCCCGTTCGGCGTCGATCGTCATGGGCTTTTCGGTGATCACATCGCAGCCCAGCTCCATCGCCCGGCAGATGTAGGTGTCGTGAAATGAATCCTGGCTGGTGAC
>JBKDYW010000254.1:0-2068 GCA_046308575.1 Verrucomicrobiota bacterium | reverse complement strand
TGCCGCGCGAATACTTCGGCGACGGCATCGATCCGGGCGTGAGACACACAGTGGAAAATGCCATCGCCAAACTCCGCGACCTCGGCGCGGAAATTGTCGACATCTCGCTGCCCCACACCGAACACGCGGTGGCCACCTACTACATCATCGCACCCGCCGAAGCGTCATCCAACCTCTCGCGCTTCGATGGCATCCGCTATGGTCATCGCACCAAGCAACCAGCCGACATCGCCGACCTCTACCGCAAGTCACGCGAAGAAGGATTCGGCCCCGAAGTGAAGCGCCGCATCATCCTTGGCACCCATGTACTGTCCTCGGGCTACTACGACGCCTACTACGGCCGCGCCCAAAAAGTCCGCACGCTCATCCGCCAGGATTTCGAAAATGCCTTCCAAAAAGTCGACGCGATCATCTCGCCTGTCGCACCAAGCCCCGCCCGCAAAATCGGCGCCGGCGCCGCCGACCCACTCCACGAATACCTCTCGGACATCTTCACACTCTCCGCCAACCTCGCCGGCATCCCCGGCATTTCCATCCCCTGCGGCACTACCGATTTCGATGGCGCAAAAAATCTCCCCGTCGGCCTCCAAATCCTCGCCCCCCACCTCGAGGAAGCCAAACTCCTACGCATCGCCAAAGCGGCTGAGGCATAAACAAAAAAGACGCCGACCTACCAAAAGCCGGCGTCCTTGAAATCAGGCCGAATGGGGTGTTTCGAAATCCTGCCGACGGTAAAATTCCTGACCCACGCGCTCAATGTGATCGCGCAGACCCTCGTGATCGATCGTGTGAAAAATCGAAAGATCAATCGTGTAGGGCAGAAGCAGATCATCCAATTCACCCATGATTTTAAGCAAATCATGATGAACCAATCTGCCTCCCACTAGCGTCAGATCGATGTCCGAACCCGGCCTATAATTTCCCTTCGCCCGCGAACCATAAAGAATGGCCGACTCGACTTCGGGGTGCGCGGCCAGAACGTCATTGATCTTATCCACCGCCTCTGCCGGCAATCCAAAACGCGTGGCACTCATTCGCTTTGACGGGATAGTTTTTCCAAGCGCTCACGCAACTTCACAAATTCCGCGAAGAACACACCGCGAATGCTTTGAGCAATAGCCTTCGCTGTCACTTCGTTGTAAGTGTGAGTGGTAAGCGCGCGACTCTTGATCATGTCCATCCAGATTTCCCCTTCTTCGACCAGGCCACGCTTGAATGCCAACCGGAATGCATCGCGACTGCCCATCACTTGGGTTTCACCCTGCTCTTCGAAAAAATCCTTCAATGTGTTCCACGCCAACTCGTAAGTGTATTCAAAACTCTGAATCAGACCCTGCTCCTCCATTTCGTTGAGCTCGCCCTTTTCAATGAATCGAGTCATCTGCTCAACCGCTTTCGTGTAGTTCTCAAAGCGTTGCTTCCAGCGGATATCGGGTGACTCATGACTGGCAATTTAGAGGAATTGACGCAGAGAGGAAACAAGGAAATCTCAAAGACACGCTACCGTGGCATAATCCCACAAAAAAAAGGACGCCGACCTATCAAAAGCCGGCGTCCTTGAAATCACTTCTGAGCGGGCAAATCAATGCTCGCGGCAGAACTGCTCGAAGCGGGTCAGGCCTTCATTCAAAATGTCGAGCGTCGTGCAGTAGCTCAGGCGGATGCCTTCGTCATAACCGAACGCAATACCCGGCACGGCGGCCACCTTGTAGCGCGAAAGAAGTTTGTCGCAAAGGTTCACCGACTTGAGCTGCATGCCGCCCGTGTACACAAAGAAATAAAACGCACCCTGCGGCTCAACGACGCGGATGTTCGGAATCGCCTTCAAGCGCGCAAACATGAACTGACGCTTCACATCGTACTCGCCACGCAGGTCTTCGATGAACGACTGATCACCCTCAAGCGCAGCCAGCGCACCGTACTGCGAGAAGGTGCTCGCGTTGGAAATCGTGTGGTTCTGGATCTTGTCGATCGCATCGGCCAATGGCTTCGGCGCGGCGGTGTAACCCAAACGCCAGCCGGTCATGGAATAAGCCTTGGAAAATCCGTTGACCGTGATGGTGAGGTT
>JBKDYW010000253.1:0-5626 GCA_046308575.1 Verrucomicrobiota bacterium | reverse complement strand
CGCTCGACGATGTTGGGAGCGATCTCCTGCGACTGCGCGTAAGCCTCGCGGATCATCTCGAGCTTGGCATCGAGGTTGTCGATGTAGTGCAAGGCAAAAGCCTCCGGCGTGCGCGGCAGCACGGGCGAGCCGAACTGATGCTCACCATGGTGGCTGCCGATCAGGTGCAGGAGGTGCAGGCGCGTATCGTCGGATCCGGGCTTGAGGTCCGCCCATGCTTTTGCGCTCTCGGATTCCATCAAATCGCGCCAGAGTTTGTTGACCATTTCGATGCCCAGCGGGATGTGGCCCATCATTTCGCCGGCAAGGGTAAAGGTCTGCGTGAAACCATGCTCCGGGTAGGTGTTTTCCCAAAGCTTGCCGCAATCGTGAAACAGCACGCCGGCAAGCATCAGGTCGCGATTGAGCTCCGGGTACACACCGCAAATCGCATCGGCCGAGCGCATCATCTGAGCGACATGTTCGACGAGTCCGCCACGACGGGCATGGTGATTTTTACGCGCCGCCGCCGTGCGCCGAAAGCGGTCGCCCATTTGATCGAGAAACATCCGGCATAACGCGTTCAAGCGCGGCTCGGCAATGCTTGCGCAGAAACTTTGGATCACCACGAAATCCGCCTCCTGACGCCGCCGCAGGTCGGGATCGCCGGCATAGAAATCATTGAGCGCAGCCTCATCCGGCACATGGAACTCGAGATCCTTGGCGTCCATGCCGTAGGAGCTTTGCGTCCAGCGCGCCTCGAGCCGCAGCACCACCGATTCCTTGAGAGACTCCGCTTCCTGATATACCGACGAATCGGACCAAAGCTTGAAGCTCATTTTCCCGGTCGAGTCGGCAAAGGCCATTTCGAGATACGGCTTGCCGGTCTTGGCCACGCGGGTCGAGCGGCTTTGCAATTGCGCGATGACGGCGGCCTGCACCGGAGTCGTGCCAGTGCATTCCCTGAGGGCGGCGATCGAGAGTGATGTCACGCCATGCATCATGCACCGGATACGAATGCTGTCACGGAAACCTTTGCCGCATCATTCATAAACAATCTCGTTCGGCAGCTCGTTGGGGTTCTCGCCGTTGGCCGGCCATGCACCCGCCATCGTCGCGCCCAGGCTGCGGATGCCATAGGCGAGCGCCTCATAGCGCCGACCCGCGCGCAAGTGCCGCGACATCGCGTTGGATAGTTCCTCCCAGTAGGCCGGGCCCACCACTTCGGACCACGCGCCGTCGCCGATCACCGCAAAACGATGGCCCATCGGGATCACCAAAATCAGCGCGCCATTGCGATCATTCGTGCGATGCATGCCGAGACGATCGAAAAGTTTCCACGCGTAGCGCATCGGACGAAACACCAGCTTGGTGGTGATGACCACACGAAGCTCGGCGCTGCTCTTCGCCTCCACCGCGCGGATCTCGCGTACCAGCGCATGCTCCTCTTTTTCTGTCAGAAACTCGTTCATGTTCAATCGGGCTGAATTACCATCCACCACTTGCGCCTCCTCCGCCACTTCTTCCTCCACCGCCGGAAAATCCTCCCCCGCCACTCCAGCCTCCGCCTCCGCCTCCGCCGCCACTACCCCATGAGCTCCGGCTCCAATCGCCGTGACGCGATCCACCGCGCGTGATCACCACATCGCCATGCTGCTGCGAGGAGAACACCACCAAAACAAAGATCACCCAAAGGATTATCACCGGCCAAGGAATGCCATCGCGCCGATCCAACCGCGTGCGGCCCGTGCCTTGGTATTCGCCCTTGGTCGCGGCGATCATCGCCTCAATGCCTGCCGCGACCGCGAGCTCGCGGTTTTCGGCACGCAGGCGCGGGGCGATCACCTCTTCGATGATCTGCTTGCAACGCGCATCGGGCAGCGCGCCCTCGAGGCCATAGCCAACCTGAATCCTGATTTTGCGTTCGTTGACGAAGAAAAACAAAATCGCGCTGTTGTCCTTGCCTTTTTCTCCGGGCTTCCATGCGTCGAAAACCCGCTGCGAGAAGTCGACCATTTCGCCCGACTCCGGCAGCGCTTGAAAAATCGCCACCAGCATCTGCGACGAGGACTCACGCTCGTAGTCCTGAAGGCGCTTGTCGATTGCCGCAAAGGCCGCTGGCCCAAGCCAGCGCGCCTCATCGTAAACATAATGCGGCGACGGACTCGCGGGGACCTCCGCACGCGCAGTGGGCGCGGCAAACATCAGGCCGAGGCAGGCGAGCCAAAAGCACAGGACCCGCCCGCATGCATGGCGCAGCAATGTCATTTCGCTTCGCCGGATTGACCACCGAAGTCGAATTTCACATCAGGCGCTTTTTCCGCACCGCTTTCTGCTTGGAAATACGGCTTGGGATGAAATCCAAGCATGCCCGCAAAAAACACGGCGGGCACTTTGCGGATGCTGGTGTTGAAATCCTTCACCACCTCGTTGAAGCGACCACGCTCAACCGCGATGCGGTTCTCGGTGCCTTCAAGCTGTGCCTGCAAATCACGAAATCCGGCACTCGCCTTAAGGTCGGGATAATTTTCCGAAACCACCAGCAATCGTTGCATCGCGCTACCAAAAGCACCTTGCGCTTTTTGAAATTCCTCAAGCTGCTGCGCGGTCTCCGGCGCCTTGCTCGCATCGATGGTCATGCGTCCGACCGATGCACGGGCATTGACGACATTCTCGAGCGTCGTCTTCTCGAAGTCCGCCGAGCCTTGCACGGTCTTGACGAGATTCGGCACGAGATCGGCACGGCGCTGGTACTGGTTGGAAACCTGCGCCCAGGCGGCATCAACGCCCTGCTGTTTGCCAACGAGGCCGTTGTAAGTGGAAATTCCGCCAAGAACGAGTGCTCCGGCGACTGCAACGAGGATTAATAGGGTCTTGCTCACGGTATCTCTTTCTAACAAATCAGCCGTTTGCTGTCGAATCATTTTCACCCCGCGCAAATGCGTTCACTCATGACGCAACGCTTCAATCGGATCGAGCGATGCCGCCCGTCGGGCCGGCATGAAACCAAAGATGATGCCGATCGCCGCGGAAAACACGAAGGCGATTAGGTTGATCTTTGGATCAAACACAAACGGCGCACCCACGACTTTCGCAAGGCTGTGGCAAAGGCCGTAAGCCACCAAAATGCCAGCAAGGCCGCCGACCCACGAAAGCGTCACTGCCTCGACCAAAAATTGCAGCATCACATCGCGTGCCCGCGCGCCGATCGCAAGACGAATGCCGATCTCCCGCGTTCTCTCGGTCACCGACACCAACATCACATTCATGATGCCGATGCCACCGACCAACAAACTCACGCCCGCCACCGTGCCTAGCAACGATGTCATAATGCGCGTGCTGGAACTCATCGTCTCGGCGATCATGCGGGTATCGACGACCGAGAAATTGTTCTGTTCGTTTTCCACAAGATTCCGGCGCTCGCGCATCAAGAGCGTGAGATCCGCCAAGATGCCGGCACACGATTGCTCGTCGATTCCCGCAATTTGGATTTGGTTGATGTTTTGCGGGGGCGGCAATCCCGCAAGACGCCGCTGCATGGTGGTGATCGGCAAAATGATGTTGTCATCGAGGTCATCGCCGAAGCCCCCCTGCCCTTTCACGGCCGTGACGCCGATCACCATCAGCGAAGTTTTTCGAAGTCGGATTTTTTGGCCGACCGCTGGTACCGAGCCAAAGAGTTCCTTGCGGATCGTTTCACCGATGACGCACACGGCAGCGCCCTTGCGAAGATCGTCCTGATCAAAAAAACGCCCTTCGCTCAGCTTCCATCCGGCGATGTCAAAATACTCGGGAGTAGTGCCCTGATAATCGGTGTTGCGCACATTCTCCATAAACACCGCAGGCGTATTGCCCATCGCCAAAGGCGCCGCGGCACGCACACCACTCAGCTGCTCGCGCACAGCTTGCACATCGGCAAGGCTGAACAATGGCGCGCCCCACTGACCCCAGCCCTGCCCGGGCCGCAGAATCATGAGGTTGCTGCCGAGATTTGAAATCTGTGACTTCACCATCTCGGTGGCACCGCGACCAAGTGTCACCATCGTCACCACCGCCGCGACACCGATCACCACACCAATCACCGTCAAAAACGCGCGGGTGATGTTGCGGCGTATCTCACGAAGCGCGAGGATGAAGGCATTGAAAAACATGAGTGATTTTCGATCTGATTACGATTAACCAATAGGCTGAATTTTCTCATCGCTGGCGATCAGCCCATCCTTCACACGCACCACGCGTTTGGCAGATGCGGCAACATCATCCTCGTGGGTGACCATGATGATGGAGATGCCGCGATCGCTGTTGAGTTTGCAAAGAAGCTCCATGATTTCGACGGTGGTTTTCGAATCGAGATTGCCGGTCGGTTCGTCGGCAAAGAGTGTTGCCGGTCCGGTGACGATGGCCCGTGCGATCGCCACGCGCTGTTGCTGACCACCGGAAAGTTCCGCAGGCGTGTTTCTCGCCTTTTCTGGTATGCCAACGCTGGCCAAGGCATCGCGCGCCATTTCTCGACGTTGTCGCGCAGGCATCCCGCGGTAGAGCAAGGGCAACTCGACATTTTCCAAAGCCGATGTGCGCGCCAGTAGATTGAAACCTTGAAACACAAATCCCAAGGCATGTCGGCGGATCAATGAACGCTGATCCTTGCTCAGCGACTCGATGGCAATGCCATTGAAAAGATAACTTCCCGCCGTCGGCGTATCGAGGCAGCCGAGCAGGTTCATCAAGGTCGATTTGCCCGAGCCGCTCGGACCCATGATCGCCACAAATTCACCACGATCGATCCGCAGATCCACACCGCGCAGTGCATGAAACACCGCATCACCCCGACCATAGGTCTTGGCGATGCCGCGCAGTTCGATCAAGGACGCTTCATTCATGGCTTGGCGGGCGGCGAGGCGCTGATGATGACCGGCAGACCTTCACGCAGCCCCTCACCGCTGACCTCGGTGATGCGGCCATCGGTGAGACCTACGCTCACTTGGCATTCGACTGGTACTCCATCGCGCAAAAACCAGACACTGGTCGCCTTGCTGCGCTCGGCAGGTTTCTGAATCGTTGGGCTTTGACTCCAGCGGCGACCACCACCGGGCGACAATGCCTGCACAAGCGTGCGCTTGGGATCGGTTTTTTTGAGAAACTCCAAGACCGATTCCGGATCAAATCGCAAAGCGGCATTCGGCACATGAAGCACCTGTGTGGCCCGCGCGACGGAAATGTCTGCCGTTGCGGTCATGCCAGGCCGCAGGCTCAGGTCGGAATTTTCCACACCGAGTTCCACATTGTAAGTCACGACATTGTTGGTGATGACCGATCCGTACGCCACCCGCTGTACCGTCGCGTGATAGGTACGCGTCGGCCACGCATCGACCGTGAAGCTCGCCTTCTGACCTGCCGCAACGCGACCGATGTCAGCCTCGGCCACCGTGACGACGAGGTCCATTTTTCGAAGGTCCTCGGCGATCACAAAAAGCACCGGCGCAGTGAAGGAAGCCGCCACCGTCTGGCCGACCTCCACCGTGCGCGAAAGCACGATGCCATCGACCGGTGAGCGAATGACGCTTTTGGAAAGATCGCGTTCGATTGCGCGCAGGTTTGCCTGCGCTTCATTCACCGCCGCTTTGGCACTCTCGAGTTCGGCCTTTGA
>JBKDYW010000252.1:0-5053 GCA_046308575.1 Verrucomicrobiota bacterium | reverse complement strand
TGCGTAGATGCAGCTCGTTCAATTCATCGGTGACACCCAGCCCCACACCGTGCCTTTGGCATGGGCTGGAGAGCCATTTGAGCCAGACGCAGCATGGTCGCTGATCTGGACAGCCAAGCGCAGCGCATCCGACGACGACGACTCGGCGGTGATTCAAAAAGTAACTGGTGTTGGAATCAGCGTCACCGAAGACAAGGCCACCATCGAACTGGTGCCCTATGACACCATTTTCCTTCCATCCACCCAGCTCATCTGGGATCTGCAAGCGCAGAGTCTCACCACCGGCGAGGTGCGGACAGTCGCCTTCGGCGGCCTCAAGCTCGCCCGCGATGTAACGCGTCGCACGAACACCTCGATACCGATCTTCACCGCACAACCCGGCATCCCGATCGCCGGCAAGAGCGCCTACGAGGTCGCGACAGAAAATGGATTTACAGGAAGCGAAGCCGAATGGCTTGCCGGCCTAGTCGGCCCACAAGGGGTCGCAGGCTCAGCAGGAAGCGCGGGTCCAGCCGGAAGTGTTGGTCCAGTGGGGCCTGCGGGGCCACAAGGTACAGCCGGAACACCCGCGCCTAACTACACATTCTACATAGAGAACGGCGACCTCTACATGAGCTATTGACACCTAACCACTCACGAATATGCCAACACTTAATCTCGGAACAGTTAAGGGACCAGCCGGCCCACAAGGCCCACAGGGCCTAACAGGACCCGAGCCCTCGCTCAAAGTCACAGACAACGCTGCGACAGAAATCACGCTTGCTGACACAGACAACAACAAAATCGTGCGCTGTACTGCATCAAGTGCCGTGACCGTCACAGTGCCTTCAACGCTCGCGGCTGGCTTTTCCTGCATGGTCATTCAAGCAGGGATAGGGCAAGCGACATTCCAAGCTGGAAGCGGTGCCACGCTCAACTCATTTGGCAACTTCCTCAAGACCGCAGGCCAGCATGCTCCAGCATCGATCATCCGTCTCTGTTCCGGCATTTACAATTTAAGTGGAAACCTCGCATGATCATTCTTCAACAAACGCGCGGCGTGCTATCGAGCTGGCTCGATGCTGACGCTCGAACTTATATCTCTGCGGTTGAAGCAGCGGATGGGCAAGTGCTTGAAACTGAAACAAGGATTGCAATCAACGCGTTCGTGAAAGGTTGCAAATCTGACGGAATATGGAACGCGATCAAGGCATCCTGCATCCTAGCTGGTGCACGGACGCTTTCTGGTGCGCTATTACCGTTGTGTGGAACCGCCCCAACTAACTACAATTTTGTGAGCGGTGACTACAACAGAAAGACAGGGCTGATTGGAAATGGCTCGACAAAGTATCTAGCTTCAAACCGAAATAACATTGCTGACCCTCAAAACAACCGCCACAAGTCAGTATTCACAACTCAAGTATCTTCAGTAAACGGGGCTTACATTGGCGCTGGTACTAACCATACTGGGTCTGACCATATTAGACGGGCTGCTTCTTTATTTGCTCGATCTGTAAGCGCAGCCACCTTTGCACATTCCAAGCCAGTTGCATCCGTCGGTTTTTATGGAGTATCAAGAAACACTTCAGCATCATTTCAATTCAGGGCAAATGGAGTAACGGAAACTTTCATCAACGAAAGCGAGACTCCGTTTAGTCAAAACAACACAGTATTTGGCCGTATTGAAGCGGCAGAGTCTAGTGGAAGGCTCACCTTCTACTCCATAGGCGAGTCTCTCAATCTCTCTCTGCTCAACTCTCGCGTTTCGACGCTGATGACCTCAATCAACTCCGCAATTCCATGACGCTCGATCAACTACTCCAAGGCGATGCGAATGTGGAAGACCTCCGCACGATGTGGCTTGTGTTTGACGCGTCTATCGCACAACGCCTCAAGGACGCTCAGCCTGTATATCAACATCAGGTCGCGCCTATCACTCTCACCGATGGTCGCCATGTCCTCTGCGCCGATCTACTCACCGAAAAGGATGGCATCTATGCCCCAACATTCACCTCGCTCGACCCGACGGCATTTCCGCAGGTCGAAGTGATTCACGAATCGGTCATTGGCGAACTTTTTCAAACCAATACCTCCGAAGAAGAATGACATTCACCTCCCACACCCTCTCCGCAGCGACCGTCATACTCTCTGGCGTGGCCGGTGGTAAGCTCGCGACGATCGTTTCACAATCACTTCAAATGCCCGAGTGGATGCAAATCCTCACAGGTCCACTTGGGGCTCTTGGTGCCGCACTTTTTGCCCTGCGCTGGCTCGTCGCCAGATTGGATAAGAGCGAAGCGAAGTTTGAACAACGCGACCTCGAACGCGACAAAAACTTCGAGCAACTCATCAGCCTCACACTGCAGAACCAGCGAATAATAGAACAAAATTCTGACATCCTGCGCGAAGTGAAAGATCGAATTTCATAACGCATCCCACTACGATGGCCAAAAGGCAAAGCGACACCCCTTGTCATTTATGGCCTCGCCACAATCGACCCGCAGTGAGTTGACACGACCACCATCGGCGTGAAGACACTCAGAATCCTCAGCTACATCGGCAAGGTCAGCGGCTTCGTTGCGGCCCTTGGTTCGATCCCTTTTGTTGATCCCAAGCTCGGCATCGTCATATTTGCAGCAGCTTCAATCCTCAAGGATACCACCAACCGAATTGGTGACATCATTGATGATGGCAAATCCAATCAGAGCTTCAACGGGTGAGGCTTACTTGCCTTGTTTGCCACGACCTTTCGGAGCTACTTTCTTAGCGCTCTTTTTTGCCGGGGCGAAGGAGGCGCTTTTATCACCGCCAGCCTCAAACCACTGGTTGATCGCCAAACGCAAAACTGACGCTTGTGAGAGGGCCTTGGATTTGGAAATGGCAACCACGCGGCCAGTTTTTTTCGCAGGAAATCTCACAGGTGTGGGCGTCATTCTGTCGTCGATCATGGCCAAACCTTGAACCTCTACCCATCCAGCACAAGCAAAACTACCCATAAATCAGCCACAATGAACCAATCTCAGAATTATTCAGCTCGAGCGGCGTATAGACCAAATTAGACGATTATCGGGGAACTTAGTCCTGTTACCGCACGAGGTGTCTCCCCGTAGTCGTGATAACATTCGATGAATCCTGATTCCTGCGACTTGTTGCATTACTCCTGTCATTGGCAAGTAATCACGATTCAAGATTCAAGAGGCAAAATTTTTTCTCAGGCGGGGGTATATGCTTGTGCCGGTCGCAGAAAAAAAGCCCACCACCCCCAGTAGTACTGGCACGAATATGCGAACGAGAACAAAGCCGGGGTTAACGCCAGTCTCGAGACATGGCTGGGAGGGCACACCCAGCTAGTCGGTCACCGGCAAGCAATATGCTGCCCGCGATCCGCCGGCGGGCTCAGATCATCTGAGCCCCGGTGCAATTCAGGGCAGGGCCAAGAAGACACCCAAACCGGGGTAGTTTAGGCGTGAAAGATGTATCGGGACAAACCAACAGGCAGGGCATCAAATGTGGCAGCCTTACATTGGGAACCCCACGAGTGGCTAAGAAGTGGCTAAGCTGCCAAACATTGACCTAAATTTATCGCCCCTTTCGGGGAATGTAACTCCTTCAAAATCAAAGAGTGGTGCTCGAAAGAGGACTCGAACCTCCACGGGTCTCCCCACTAGATCCTTAGTCTAGCGCGTCTACCAATTCCGCCATCCGAGCATCGGTTGGTTGGGGCAGGTCTTTTAATGAGCGGACCGGCAGCTGGCAAGAGAATCTTTTAGGAAATTTTCGGTCATGGCGGATTCACCCGTTCTGGCTTGATTCCCGCCGCGCAAGCCGAAGCATCGGGCGTATTACCCGCCATGGAAACCATCCGCATTGAATCGGTCGTCAAGACCTTCGGCAGTGTCAGCGCCCTTGATGGCATCGACCTCGAGGTTCGCTCGGGCGAGTTGTTTTTCCTGCTTGGTGCATCGGGCTGCGGCAAGACGACCTTGCTGCGCTGCATTGCCGGATTGGAAACACCAACGAGCGGGCGTGTGTTTTTTGGCCAACGCGATGTCACCCAAATGCCGCCGCACCGTCGCGAGGCGGCGATGGTGTTTCAGAGTTACGCGCTGTGGCCGCATCTCACGGTCGCGCAAAACATTGCCTTTGGCTTGGAAGAAAGAAAGGTGCCGAAAAAGGAAATCGCCGCACGCGTCGAGGCGGCCTTGGCATCGGTGCAGCTCGAGGGATTTGGCGCACGCTCGATCGATCAGATGTCGGGCGGTCAGCAGCAGCGCGTCTCACTGGCGCGGGCCTTGGTGGTGAAGCCCAAGTGCCTTTTGCTTGATGAGCCATTGTCGAATCTCGACGCGCAACTCCGCGTGGAAATGCGCCGCGAGATTCGCCGCATCGTGAAGGACAACGGGCTTACGGCGATCTATGTGACGCATGATCAGGAAGAAGCCCTCGCCATGGCCGATCGCATGGCGGTGCTGGCCGGTGGTCGCATCGCGCAAGTGGGCACGCCTGAGGAAATTTACCGGAATCCACGCAGCGCGCATGTCGCCCGGTTCATTGGCGAAACCAATTTCATCGACGCAGAAATTTCCACCATCGAAGGCGCACTCATCACCACCCGCAGCAGTGCCGGATGTTTCACCGGTCGCATCACCGATCCCAACTGGTCGCCCATGATTGGCGACAAGGTAAGGCTTTCAATCCGCCCCGAAGCATGGCGCCTGAATGCCCACGATGGCGAAAACACGCTCAGCGGCCATATCAGCGAGCGAACTTACATGGGTCAGCGCATCCAGTACTGGGTCGATACACCGCTGGGTCGTCAGCAAGTCGTCGAAATGAACCCGCATCTGATCCACGAACCCGGCAGCGATGCCAAGGTCATGCTTCATTCGCTCAAGGATGATGTGGTGATCCTCAAACCATGAAACGCCGGGCTTTGATCATCTTTGCGTTGCTGGCAGCGATCGTCGCGCTGCCGATGCTCTTGCGTCGTGAGACTGCGACGAGCAAAGCGTCCGCCGCGGATGACCGCTTGGTGATTCTCACCCCGCACAACGAATCGATCCGCCAGGAGTTT
>JBKDYW010000251.1:0-2724 GCA_046308575.1 Verrucomicrobiota bacterium | reverse complement strand
TGCCGCGCGAATACTTCGGCGACGGCATCGATCCGGGCGTGAGACACACAGTGGAAAATGCCATCGCCAAACTCCGCGACCTCGGCGCGGAAATTGTCGACATCTCGCTGCCCCACACCGAACACGCGGTGGCCACCTACTCCATCATCGCACCCGCCGAAGCGTCATCCAACCTCTCGCGCTTCGATGGCATCCGCTATGGTCATCGCACCAAGCAACCAGCCGACATCGCCGACCTCTACCGCAAATCGCGCGAAGAAGGATTTGGCCCCGAAGTGAAGCGCCGCATCATCCTCGGCACCCATGTGCTGTCCTCAGGCTACTACGACGCCTACTACGGCCGCGCCCAAAAAGGCCGCACCCTCATCCGTCAGGATTTCGAAAATGCTTTCCAAAAAGTCGACGCGATCATCTCGCCCGTCGCGCCAAGCCCCGCCCGCAAAATCGGCGCCGGCGCCGCCGACCCACTCCACGAATACCTCTCCGACATCTTCACGCTTTCCGCCAACCTCGCCGGTATCCCCGGCATTTCCATGCCCTGCGGCACCACGGATTTCGATGGCGCAAAGAACCTCCCCGTCGGCCTCCAAATCCTCGCCCCCCACCTCGAGGAAGCCAAACTCCTGCGCATCGCCAAAGCTGCTGAGGCTTAGAGCTGTTTGCGAAAAGGTATAACCGGTGGAGCGACATAGCCGACCCGAAAGGTTACCCGCAATGATCTAGTGAACCGGGCGATCGATCATAACAAACTCATCTACAACTCGAATTCGGAGGTTGAAATGCAAAAGATGCACCTCTTGAAAATCAGTAAAAGTCCGTGCTTTCTCTGGTTAAGATTTCTAACCACAGAGTACACAGAGTGCACTGAGTTTTGTCTGGCGCTACGACACGCATTCTTCGGCAAAACCCTCCCCTCATTCCGCGTACTCCGTGCATTCTGTGGTTAGAAATGATCCAAATGATCTGTCGACTTCGGATTTTGGGTTGAGAGGAATTGATGGCAGGAGGAAACAACGAAATCACAGAGACATGCCGCCGAGGCATGACCGCATAAAAAAGAACGCCGACCTATCAAAAGCCGGCGTCCTGAAGATCACTTCTGAGCGGTCAAATCAATGCTCGCGGCAGAACTGCTCGAAGCGGGTCAGGCCTTCGTTCAAAATATCGAGCGTCGTGCAGTAACTCAGGCGGATGCCTTCGTCATAACCGAACGCAATACCCGGCACGGCGGCCACCTTGTAGCGCGAAAGAAGTTTGTCACAAAGGTTCACCGACTTGAGCTGCATGCCGCCGGTGTACACAAAGAAATAAAACGCACCCTGCGGCTCAACGACGCGGATGTTTGGAATCGCCTTCAAGCGCGCAAACATGAACTGACGCTTCACATCGTACTCGCCACGCAGGTCTTCGATGAAGGACTGATCGCCCTCAAGCGCAGCCAGCGCACCATACTGCGAAAAGGTGCTCGCGTTGGAAATCGTGTGGTTCTGGATCTTGTCGATCGCATCGGCCAATGGCTTCGGCGCGGCGGTGTAACCCAAACGCCAGCCGGTCATGGAATAAGCCTTGGAAAATCCGTTGACCGTGATGGTGAGGTTGTAGAGCTCATCGCTGAGCGACGCGATCGAGACATGCTTGCTCTCGCCGTACACGAGCTTCTCGTAAATTTCATCCGAGAGAATCACGATGTCCTCGCCGAGCGCGATTTCACCCAAGGCGCGAAGCTCGTCGGCGGTGTACACCGCACCAGTCGGATTGCCGGGCGAATTGATGATCACCATCTTGGTCGCCGGCGTCATCGCGTCTTCAAACTGCTCGGGGGTCATCTTCCAGCCGGTCGATTCCTTGGTCTCGACCAGGACCGGCACACCACCGGCAAGACGAACCATCTCAGGATAAGAAACCCAGTACGGCGTCGGGATGATGACCTCGTCACCTTCTTCGATCACCGCGAGGATGGCATTGAAGCAGGCCATCTTCGCGCCAGCGGTCACGCAGATCTGATTGGCGGCGTAGTTGAGATTGTTGTCCTTGAGAAACTTGGCCGAAAGCGCTTCGCGGAGCTCGGGGATGCCACCGGCCGGAGTGTACTTGGTGCGACCTTCGTTGAGGGCCTTGATCGCTGCCTGTTTGATGAAGTCCGGGGTATCAACTTCCGGTTCGCCACCGGCGAGTGCGTACACTTCCTCGCCTTTGGCGATCATGGCCTTGGCCTGCGCGGTGACGGCCAATGTGAGGGAGGGAGAAACCTTTGCGATGCGGGATGAGATGCTGTCCATAGGGGGTCGAGAATGGGTATGTTGGCACCGGTCCGGTTGGAACGACGCTCTGTGCACCCTCCGTTCCGGACAAGCGGGCGCTTTTGTGGGGCTTCCCCCAAACCGTGGCAAGCGAAATGCGGAAAATCACGCCATCATGTGAGCCGCCGCAGCTCCAATCGATCCCAGTACGCACGGTCCCTGCGGTCCCGAAACATATCCCCGTACTCGCGCAAATGCCTCCGACCGGCGACCGCCTCACCCGCCACCAGGACCTCATTCATCGCCTCCTCCGAGCGGATCGTGCGCACTTCGGCAAATTCCGCGCGCAAGACCCGCCGCGTCGCCACCTGCATCGCGCGGTGGCCCGCCCCCGTCACCAAATTCACCGCCAAAACTCCGCCCGGCGCCATCGCCCGCCGCAAATGCCCCATCAACACCCCATCCCACGACTGCGGCCGAAACA
>JBKDYW010000250.1:0-2229 GCA_046308575.1 Verrucomicrobiota bacterium | reverse complement strand
TTGGCTCAGGACATGTTCGCGGAATGATCGACCGGTTTCGGGATTGAGGACCCCCTCATTTTGGAAACGGGTGAAGGCATCGGCATCGAGCACCTCGGCCCATTTGTAGGAGTAATAGCCGGCCGCATAGCCGGTCGAGCTCGAGAACAAATGACCGAAGCGCCGCAGCATCGATGGCGTCTCGGTCTTGAGTGGCGCGCGGTAGTCCTCGAGAATTTCACGATCCACCGCATCGAGCTCGCCACCAAGCCAGCGCGTGTAATGGATGTGCAGTTCAAGATCGAGCTTTGCAAATGAAAGCTGACGCATGAAGCCCGAGGCGCTGAGGTAATTTCGCGCGGCAATCATCTTGGCAAAGAGCTCTTCGGGAATCGTTTCGCCTGTTTCAAAGTGACGCGCAAAAAGGTCGAGCGATTCACGGTCCCAGCAGAAGTTTTCCATGATCTGCGAGGGAAGCTCGACGAAGTCCCACGCGACATTCGTTCCGGCGAGCGAGCGCACCGGCACCTCGCTAAGCATGCCGTGCAGAAGGTGGCCGAACTCATGAAAGATCGTCTCGACCTCACCATGCGTGAGCAATGCCGGCTTGCCATCGACCGGCGGGCTCATGTTGCCAACGATCAGGCCGAGATGCGGTTCGCCCGGATGACCGGTGTGCAGCGAGTTCATCCACGCGCCACCGCGCTTCGATTCGCGCGGATGCCAGTCGGCATAAAACGATCCGAGATGAGCGCCGCTTGCGGAGTCATGAATTTCATAAAACGAAACCTCCGGGTGCCAAACTTCGACTTTGGATGATGCTTCACCCGTTTCGTTGAAAACCGTTTCCTGTTGCCGAATCGTGATGCCAAAGAGCCGCGAGGCAATTTCGAACATGCCAGCCATCACGCCATCGACTGGGAAATAGGGACGCAATGCCTCGTCATCGAGATCGTAGTTTTCCTTGCGCTGGAGTTCGGCCCAGTAAGCAGTTTCCCATGGCTGCAAGGCATCGGCATTTTCCCCCGTCTTTGCCGCCTTGTACTGCGCGAGTTGGCGGAAATCCGCATGAAAAGCCGGCACGATGCGCGCGTGAAGTTTCTCGATGAAGGAAAGCGCAGCCTCGCCCGATCCGGCCATGCGGCGCAGCAGGGTGAGATCGGCGAAATGACCATGACCCAGCAGCACTGCCTTCTCATGACGCAACCCGAGGATGCGCCAGACCAGCGGCGTGTTGTCATAATCGCCGTAGCCACCCACCTTGCTCGAGGCCTCCCATACCTGATGCCGGATCCCGTCGTCATGCAGGTGCTGCATGATCGGAAACATCGATGGAAACTGCAGTGTGAAACGCCATGCTGGCTGATCCTCGCCGCCGAGGCCCTTGGCCTTTGCGTTGGCTGCTGCGGCGGCTTTCGCCGATTCGGGCAAGCCCGCCAGCTTCGACTCATCGTTGATGACAAGCTCCCACGCGTTGGTCGAATCCAGCACATGCTCGGAGTACTGCTTGGTAAGCGTCGAAAGCTCGGCCTCGATTGCTGCAATGCGTTCCTTTTCGGCAGGTGGCAGATCAGCGCCGGATTGACGGAAATCGGCGAGCGTTTCCTCGACAAAGCGTTTTTTCACCGGATCGAGTTTTTTAGCTTCGGCGCTTTCGCCAAAGGCCTTGAGCACCTCCCACAGTCGTCCATTGAGCGGAATCGACGCATAAAAATCCGTCACCTCCGGCAGCATCTTGTTGAGCGCCTCGCGTTGCGCAGGGTTGTCGCACACCGAGTCGAGATGATTCAACCGCCCCCAGCCGCGACCCAATTCTTCGGTCGCGTTTTCAAGCGCGAGAAATGTCGATTCATAGGTTAGTACCGATCGGTCCTGATCGCAAATCGCCTCGATCGCATTCTTTGCAAGTGAGAGCGCATGGCGGATGTCGGGCTCGACCGCCTCGGGCACAAGCGTCGACCAACGAACATGAAAATCGGGAGATAGGAATGGATGCATGATAAATGAGATTAGTTAGGCTCGCTTGGTGTTTGGGTGGAAGATGCGTCCTCAATAGAAACCACAAAGCTCGGCAGAGGCCGCACGAGGTTGTTTTGCAGCGGAAAAACACGCTCGACGATGTTGGGAGCGATCTCCTGCGACTGCGCGTAAGCCTCGCGGATCATCTCGAGCTTGGCATCGAGGTTGTCGATGTAGTGCAAGGCAAAAGCCTCCGGCGTGCGCGGCAGCACGGGCGAGCCGAACTGATGC
>JBKDYW010000249.1:0-39649 GCA_046308575.1 Verrucomicrobiota bacterium | reverse complement strand
GAAAACGGACGGGTGTTGTCATTCATCGCGCCAAACATCCGCACAAGCTTCGGCCGAGGTCAAGTCGAGTCATACGATTTGGGTTTCGCATGGCGCGAATTTCCACCAAGCTCGGGTCGTGGATTCGATCACGCAGGCAGTTTTGGGCGCCGCCGTCGGTGAGTGGCTTCTCGGCAAGAAACTCGGCAACCGCGCGCTCGCTTGGGGCGCGGCCTTCGGCACTCTGCCCGATCTCGATGTCGTGCTCTCGCCATTTCTCGACACTGCCGCCAAACTCTGGTGGCACCGCGGTCCCAGCCATTCGCTGCTACTCATGATCGCAGCCGCGTGGTTCCTCTCGCCGTGGCTCGCGAAACTTTGGCGCAAGGAAAAGGTCAGCCGCGCGCGCGCCGGATGGTTTGTCTTCGCCGCATGGAGCACGCACGTGCTGATCGATTGCTTTACAGTCTATGGCACACTCGTGTTTTGGCCGTTTTCCGATGTGCGCATCGGCTTCAACCACCTATTCATCGTCGATCCGCTCTTCACCCTGCCGATGTTGATCGCGCTGGTGCGACTGGCATTTTTACGCACGAAAAAACAAATTCCGCAGCGCCGCCGGATCAACGCTTGGGGCCTTGGCATCGCCTCGGCGTATGCCTTGCTCAGCATCGCAATGAAGTTTGTGGCGTCCTCCGGCTTCGATGCCGACCTCGATCGTCGCGATGCGAAAGTCATCCGCCGCATGGAAGCCCCCACCCCTTTCAACATTCTTCTCTGGCGTTCGGTTGCCGATTGCGGCGACTCGCTTTGGATCGGCTACCGCACGGTGTTCGAATCAAAGGACACCCCCGTGCGCTGGACCATTTATCCGAAGGACGCACATGTCGTGGAAAATTTTGGCGCGGCCCGCGAAGTGAAAGCACTGCGATGGTTTTCCAACGATTGGTGGATCGCGCGCGACCATGTCAAAGGCGCATGGATCGCCGACATGCGCTTTGGCGAAATCCGCAACTGGGGTGCACGCAAGGGCATGGTCGACAACTGCCCGCTCTTCGCCTGGGACTACCGCCCGGATGAAACGCACGACAAGCTCCGCCAAGCCGGCCAAGCCACGATTGACCCGAGCGAAACTTTCAAACGCCTCGGCTTGCGCATCATCGGTCAACGCGATGCATGGGATGCCAACCCGCGGATGATTGGCGCCACCGGACAATTGCCCGAGACGCTCGCAGTCGAAGAGTGAAAATTTGATTTTCTGCCCAGCGCCTCGTTCCCTCACACGCGGGTTTTCCCATCAAAAAAATCACCCCCGGCTTGCACGCTGGCAAGCCGGGGGTGGGATGATGGTTTGATGGATCTAACTCGAGCGGATCAGGCCGTGGCCATGTCTTCTTGGTCCTCGATGGACTCTTCGGCCTGAACGATCGGCTCGGGCTCCTCGACGGTGAACTCGAACTCCGATTCGCGGTGGGTCGGGAATCCGGTACCGGCAGGGATGAGGTGACCCATGATCACGTTTTCCTTGAAGCCGCTGAGGTAGTCGACCTTTCCAAGCGTGGCGGCCTCGGTGAGGACGCGGGTGGTGTCTTGGAACGAGGCGGCCGAAATGAACGAGTCGGTTTCGAGCGAAGCCTTAGTGATACCAAGCAGCACAGGTTCCGCTTCCGCCGGCTTGCCGCCGTTGGCGACGATCTCGGCGTTGATGCGCTTGAAGTTCGAGCGGTCGACCTGATCACCCCAGAGGTAGTGATCGGCATCGCCCGGATCGGTGATCTTCACCTTGCGCAGCATCTGACGGATGATGACCTCGATGTGCTTGTCGTTGATCTCCACGCCTTGGACGCGATAGACCGACTGCACTTCGTTGACGAGGTGTTCCTGGAGTTCTTGAGCGCCGCAAGCCTCGAGCAGATCCTCCGGCGACACGGGGCCTTCGGTGATCTGGTCACCGCGCTTCACTTTGTCGCCATCGGTCACGATGACGTGCTTGCCCATTGGCACGAGGTGGTCGACGGTTTCACCGGTTTCGGCGTGCGTGATGACCACGCGTTTCTTGCCGCGCACATTCGCGCCGAACGAAACTTCGCCGTCGATTTTGGAAATGACGCAGGAGTCCTTCGGTTTGCGGGCTTCGAAAAGCTCGGCAACGCGTGGCAGACCACCGGTGATGTCCTTCGTGCGGGCCACCTTGCGCGGAGTTTTGGCAAGCTGGATACCGCCGGTGACCGACTGCCCTTCCTTGACGGAAAGGTGAGCGCCGACGGGAATCGAGTAGCTGGCTTTCACCTCCTTGGTGTTCTCATCGATGATGACCACTTGCGGGTGAAGGTCTTCCTTGTGTTCGGTGACGACCATGCCCTTCTTGCCGGTTTCCTTGTCGGTCTCGGTGGCAACGGTGATGCCCGGGATCATGTCGCGGAACTCAACCTTACCGCCTTTTTCGGTGAGGATCGGCACGTTGTACGGATCCCATGTCACTACCGTGTCGCCCTTCTTCACATCCTCGCCGTCTTTGACGGAGATGATCGAACCGATGACGATGTTGTGGCTTTCCAGCTCGAGGCCCGCTTTGTCGCGGATCGAAACCGAACCGTTCTTGTTGAGAACGACCCAGGTGCCATCGGCGGCCTGAACGGTGCGGAGATCCTTGTAAACAAGGCGTCCGGCGTTCTTGGTCTTGATGATTGGTTGCTTGAAGGTTGCCGCGGCAACACCACCGACGTGGAAGGTACGCATGGTGAGCTGCGTGCCGGGCTCGCCAATCGACTGGGCGGCAATGATGCCGACCGCTTCGCCGATCTTCACCGGAAGGCCGGTGGCAAGGTTGAGGCCGTAGCAGTTTGCGCAGCATCCGCGATCGGATTCGCAGGTAAGCACCGAGCGGATCTTGAGTTTCTGCACACCGATGCGCTCGACCGCTTTGGCCTGCACTTCGTTGATGACATCATCGACATCGAGGATGACCTCGCCGGTGACCGGGTCCTTGATCTGCTCGCAGGAAACGCGGCCGTAGATGCGGGTAGCAAGCGAAGCGGTTTCTTCGTCGCCGTCGTAAATCGCGGAAACATAGATGCCGTTGGCAGTGCCGCAATCCTGACCGGTGATGATCACATCCTGGGCGACATCGACCAGCTTGCGGGTCATGTATCCCGAGTCGGCAGTCTTGAGCGCGGTGTCGGAAAGACCCTTGCGGGCGCCGTGGGTCGAGATGAAGTACTCGAGCACCGAGAGACCTTCGCGGAAGTTCGAAATAATCGGACGCTCGATAATTTCACCCGAGGGCTTGGCCATAAGACCACGCATGCCTCCGAGCTGTTTGATCTGCGACTTGTTGCCCCGTGCGCCGGAGTCGACCATCATGAAGAGCGGCGATGCCTTTGCTTTGCCGTCGTTGTGCTCGATCTTGCGATAGAGCGCGTTGGCAATCGTGTCGGTAGCACCGGTCCAGATGTCGACGACCTTCTGGTAGCGCTCGCCGTCGGTGATGACACCGTTGCGATACTGTTTGGTGACCTTCTCGACTTCTTCGTAAGCCTTCTTGATGACCTCTTCCTTTTCTTCGGGGATCACCATGTCGACGATACCGATCGAGGTACCCGAGCGGGTTGCTTCCTTGAAGCCGAGGACCTTGAGCTCGTCGAGAGTTTCGACGGTCTTCTTCTTGCCTGCGACTTGATAGCAACGCCAGATGATCTCACCGATCTGTTTCTTGCCGACATTGTGGTTGATGAAACCAACGCCGGACGGCCAGATCTCGTTGAAGCGGACGCGACCGGGAGTGGTCTCGATGATCTTGCCTTCGCGAAGCGCGGCTTCGAGCGGAGTGAGGTCCTTGCGATCCTTGTCCGAAAGCTCTTCGCCCTTGTAGCCAAAGACCGTGTCCTTGCCGTGGTCGGGGTTGCGAATGCGGATCCACGAATGGTATTCGATCTTGCGTGCTGCAATCGCGAATTCCACTTCGGATGAATTTTCGAAAAGCGGCAGGTGCTCGGCCTTTTCGCGATCCTTCTGAGTACGCACCGGCGCCCAGGTGAGGTAGTAGGTGCCGAGAATGATGTCCTGCGAGGGCACCGTGATCGGGCGACCCGAGGCGGGCGAGAAGATGTTGTTGGGCGCCAGCATCAACTGACGGCATTCCATCTGTGCTTCGACCGAGAGCGGGACATGGACCGCCATTTGGTCACCGTCGAAGTCGGCGTTGTAAGCAGTACAAACCAGCGGATGAACGCGGATTGCCTCACCTTCGATGAGCTTCGGTTCGAAGGCTTGGATCGAAAGGCGGTGCAGCGTGGGAGCGCGGTTGAGAAGGATCGGGTGACCCTTGGTGACTTCCGCGAGGATGTCCCAAACTTCGGTCGTCTTGCGATCGATCATCTTCTTGGCCGAACGCACGGTGTGGCAGTAGCCAAGCTCCTTGAGGCGGCGGATGATGAAGGGTTCGAACAGCGTGAGTGCCATCTTCTTGGGAAGACCGCACTGGCCGAGCTTGAGATCGGGACCGATGACAATGACCGAGCGGCCCGAGTAGTCGACGCGCTTGCCGAGAAGGTTTTGGCGGAAACGACCGCCTTTGCCCTTGAGCATGTCGGAGAGCGACTTGAGCGGACGGTTGCCGGCGCCAGTGACCGCGCGGCCGTGACGACCGTTGTCGAACAAGGCATCGACCGCTTCCTGAAGCATGCGCTTTTCGTTGCGGATGATGACCTCCGGAGTCTTGAGGAGCAGGAGGTTCTTGAGGCGGTTGTTGCGGTTGATGACGCGACGATAGAGGTCGTTGAGGTCGGAGGTCGCGAAGCGGCCACCTTCAAGCGGAACGAGCGGGCGAAGGTCGGGCGGAATCACCGGCAGGACGGTTTGCACCATCCATTCGGGGCGCGACTTCGAAGCCGCAAAGCCTTGGGTGATTTTCAAACGCTTCGAGAGCTTCTTCTTGTTCTGCTTCGAACGGGTGGTGCCGAGTTCTTCCTCGAGCTTCACCGCGAGCGCGGCGAGGTCGAGCTGCTTGAGCAACTCCTGGATCGCTTCGGCGCCCATCGATGCCTTGAACGAGCCATCGCCATAGGTGTCTTCCGCTTCGCGCAGTTCGTTTTCGGTGAGCAATTGGCCAAGCTCCAGAGCGGTGTTGCCGGGCTCGGTGACGACGTAATCTTCATAGTAGATCACGCGCTCGAGTTGGCGTGCGCTCATGTCGAGCATGAGACCGATGCGCGATGGCATGCACTTGTAGAACCAGATGTGCGAAACCGGCACAGCGAGTTCGATGTGGCCCATGCGCTCGCGACGGACGCGGCTGAGGGTCACTTCGACGCCGCAACGGTCGCAGACAACGCCCTTGTGCTTAATGCGCTTATACTTGCCGCAGGCGCACTCCCAGTCGCGGGTCGGTCCGAAGATCCGCTCGCAGAAGAGTCCGCCTTTTTCCGGCTTGAAGGTACGGTAGTTGATGGTTTCCGGGTTTTTCACCTCGCCCTTGGACCAAGAGCGGATGATTTCCGGTGATGCCACGGTGATCGAGACCTGATCAAAGGCTTCGGGGCGTTCATCAACACCGAAGAGTTCGCGAAGATTGCTATCGACATTCATATGATGGGAAATGTTGGGGGTTATGGTTCGCGGGGCTCAGGTTACAGGGTGAGGTCATCGAGTGAGTAATCGTCCAAGCCGCCGGTCATGCCGGAGCCGTGGGTCGATCCCTTGCGGCCCGGTCGGACATCGAGGCCGAGGGACTGCATTTCCTTGATGAGGACGTTGAAGGATTCGGGCGTGCCGGCCTCGAGGTTGTTGTCGCCTTTGACGATCGCCTCGTAGATGCGCGTGCGGCCTTGAACATCGTCGGACTTGACGGTGAGAAGTTCCTGCAGCGTGTAGGCGGCGCCGTAGGCCTCGAGGGCCCAGACTTCCATTTCCCCGAAGCGCTGGCCACCGTACTGCGCCTTGCCTCCGAGCGGTTGCTGGGTGACGAGCGAGTAGGGTCCGACCGCACGGGCGTGGATCTTGTCGGCGACCAAGTGGCCGAGTTTGAGCATGTAGATGTAGCCGACCACGACCGGGTTGTGGAATGCTTCGCCGGTGCGGCCGTCGTAGAGGGTCGACTTGCCGCCGGTGGTGCCGTCCTTGCCGTCGCCGATCCAGGTGAATCCGCGGCCTTCAGGTTCGCCAGCCTTGCGTGGGCGGGCCGTGCCGTTTTCGCCGCCACCGACCATGGTGACACCGTCGACTTTCTTGGCCTCGGACATGAAGTTCCAAATGACCTCTTCCTTGATGCCGTCGAAAATCGGAGTGGCAACCTTGAAGCCGAGCGCCTTGGCAGCAACGCCGAGGTGGGTTTCAAGCACCTGACCGACGTTCATCCGCGAAGGCACGCCGAGCGGGTTAAGGCAGATGTCGACGGGCGTACCGTCGTGAAGGAAGGGCATGTCTTCTTCCGGAACGATCGTGGCGACAACGCCCTTGTTTCCGTGGCGACCGGCCATCTTGTCACCGACCGAGAGCTTGCGCTTGGCGGCGATGAAGACCTTCACTTCCTTGATGACGCCGGGATCGACTTCGTCGCCGGACTCGAGCGAATCGAGCCTGCGCTCGCGATCGGTGTCGAGTTCTTGGAAGCGGCTTTCGAAGGAGCCGATGATTTCCAGGATCTTGTTGCGGATCGGCGATGGGTCGATCTCGATGTGATCGTGCACCGATGCCAACTTGCGCAGCAGGGTCTTGGTGATCTTGCGGTTCGCGGGAATGATGATTTCGCCGGACTGCGCGTTGACGACATCGAGCGGGATTTTCTCGTTGAGAAGGATGTCGGACAAACGATCGGTGAGGTCGTCGGTGAGTTTGTCGGCCTTCTTCTTGTGCTCGTCGTTGATCTTCTTGAGCGTCTTCTTCAGCTCGTTCGGATCGACCTTCTCTTGGCGCTTCTTGGCGAAGCCGCTTTGCGAGACGCGGACGTCTTGGACGATGCCGACGCAACCGGATGGCACGCGCAGCGAGGTGTCCTTCACATCGGCGGCCTTCTCACCGAAGATCGCGCGCAGCAGGCGCTCTTCGGGAGCGAGTTCCGTTTCCGACTTCGGAGTGATCTTGCCGACGAGGATGTCGCCGGGCTTCACTTCCGCGCCGATGCGGATGATGCCGTCGTGGTCGAGGTTGCGGAGAGCTTCTTCGCCAACATTCGGAATGTCGCGCGTGATTTCTTCCGGTCCGAGCTTGGTGTCACGGGCGGCGACATCGAATTCCGAAATGTGGATCGAGGTGTAAACATCCTCTTTCACGACCTTTTCGGAGATGACGATGGCGTCCTCGAAGTTGTAACCGTTCCATGGCATGAAGGCCACCAGCACGTTGCGGCCAATGGCGAGTTCGCCGTCTTCGGTGTTTGGTCCGTCGGCGAGCACTTGGCCCTTCTTGATCTTCTGACCTTTCTTGACGATCGGCTTCTGGTTGATGCAGGTGCCGGCGTTCGAGCGCATGAACTTGCGCAGCGGGTAGGCCATGATGCCTTTGGCGACATTCGACTTCACCGAATCCGGATCGCTGAGGAATTTCTCTTCGGAAACCGGCATGCTGCCATCGGCGGTCGTGACGATGATTTCCGCCGTAGCGGCGGCGACGATGCCGTCGGCTTCGGAGACAACCACCGCACGCGAATCGCGAGCAGCTTTCGCTTCGAGACCGGTGCCGACGAGCGGTGCTTCGGAAACGAGAAGCGGCACGCCTTGGCGTTGCATGTTCGAGCCCATGAGCGCGCGGTTCGCGTCGTCGTGCTCAAGGAAAGGAATCAAACCTGCGGCGACGGAGACCAACTGCTTGGGCGAAACGTCCATGTAGTGAACATCGGTCGGCAGCGACTCGATAAACTCACCACCCTTTTCACGGGCGGTGATGCGCTCGGTGAGGAATCCGCCTTTTTTGTCGATCGGGTTGTTCGCCTGGGCGATGAGGAAATTTTCCTCCTGGTCGGCGGTGAGGTATTCGATCTCGTTGGTGACCTTGCCATTGCGCACTTTGCGATACGGCGTCTCGATGAAGCCGAACTCATTGATGCGGGCGTAGGTACACATCGAGTTGATCAGACCGATGTTCGGACCTTCCGGTGTTTCGATCGGGCAGATGCGGCCGTAGTGCGATGGATGAACGTCGCGGACTTCGAAGCCGGCGCGATCGCGGTTGAGACCGCCCGGTCCAAGTGCCGAAAGACGGCGCTTGTGGGTGAGCTCGGCGAGCGGGTTGGTCTGGTCCATGAACTGCGACAGCTGGCTGCGGCCGAAGAAATCGCGGACGACGGCGGAGAGCGCCTTCGGGTTGATCAGTTTTTGCGGCGTCATGCCTTCGATGTTCACATCGAAAAGGGTCATGCGCTCTTTGACCAAACGCTCGGTGCGGGCGAGGCCGACGCGGCACTGGTTGGCAAGAAGCTCACCGACCGCACGCACGCGGCGCGAGCCAAGGTGGTCGATGTCGTCAATGACGCCGTCGCCTTTTTTGAGTTTGAGGATGTAACGCACGGCGGCGAGGAAATCCTCGGGAACCATGATACGCTGATCGGAGTCGACGGTGATGCCGAGCTTTTGGTTGATCTTGTAACGACCGACGCGGGTGAGGTCGTATTTCTTCGCATCGAAGAAAAGGCGCTTGAGCAACGCGCGGGCATTGGCAGCGGTCGGCGGATCACCGGGGCGCAGCTTGCGATAGATGTCTTTGAGCGCGGACTCCTCGTCCTTGGCGGGATCTTTGCGGAGCGACTTGAGAAGGATTTCGTCCTCACGACCGTCGATCACCTCGACGCTGTTGTGGCCGAGTGCGATCAACTGGCGCACGATGCCGATCGTGAGCGGCTCGTAGGCTTTCGCGATCGACTGCTCGCCGTCGAGGATGTCCTCGAAGGGCACTTTATGGCCGAGCTCGCCTTCGTCCATCTTGTCGCTGAGCTTGAGATTTTCGAGCGTGTAGAAATGGGTCACGATGTCGCGGTCGGTCGGATAGCCAAGCACGCGCAGGAAAGTCGTCGCAAGGAACTTGCGGCGGCGGCGGCGGCGATCGAGATAAACATAGAGCAGGTCGTTGGTATCGAACTGCACTTCGAGCCATGACCCGCGGTCGGGGATGATGCGGAACGAGTGAAGCAACTTGCCGTTGAGGTGCTGCGATGTTTCGAAGCAGATACCGGGCGAGCGGTGAAGTTGGGAAACGATGACGCGCTCGGCGCCGTTGATGATGAAGGTGCCGCGGCGGGTCATCATCGGTAGCTCGCCCATGTAGACGCGCTCCTTCTTGTTGCCGGTCTCGTCCTTGAGCTTGAAGGTCACATAGAGCGCGGCGCTGAAGCTCTCGCCATTGCGCAGCGAGTCGAGCGAAGTGATTTTCGGGTCCTCGATGTCGTAGGTCACGAAGTCGAGCTCGATCGCTTCGTCATAGCTCTTGATCGGGAACACCTCGCGGAAAACCGCTTGGAGGCCGGTGTCGGTGCGCTCGCTCGGAGCAACTTCCTTTTGGAGGAATTCGTCATACGAGCGGCTTTGAACCTCGATGAGGTTGGGAGGTTCGATTACCTCTTCAAATTTTCCGAAATAGAGACGGTCGGCCATGGCTGTGTTTGGGGGTTCGGATGACAAGTTGAGCCCGAGCCGCGAACGGTCTCAGGCGGTTAGAGTTCAGTTGATGGGAGAGTGGATCGGAATCGGCGCGAAAGCCCTGGTTTGCATTGGAATCTCGCGTCGGTTCCGGTGAGGGAAAGTTCCCGGAGCGGAGTGGCTCCGCCCCGGGAAAAATCCGTGTTTGATTACTTGAGTTCGACCTTGGCGCCGGCTTCTTCGAGCTTCTTCTTGGCACCTTCCGCAGCATCCTTGGCAGCGCCTTCGAGGATTTTTGCGGGAGCGCTTTCGACGAGCTTCTTCGCATCGGCAAGACCAAGTCCGGGGGCCACTTCGCGCACCGCTTTGATGACGGCGATCTTGTTGGCTCCGGCGTCGGTGATGACGACATCGAATTCGGTCTTCTCTTCAGCGGCCTCGGCAGGTCCGGCAGCAGGTCCGGCAGCCATGGCGACCGGTGCAGCGGCGGAAACGCCCCAGGTTTCTTCCAGTTTCTTAACGAGGTCGACAGCTTCCAGAACGGTGAGCTTGCCGAGTTCTTCTACGAGTGTGTCTATGTTTGCCATTTTGTTTGTTTCTCCAGTTCGGTATCGTCGCCCCCGAAGCCTTCGGGGATTTCAGTGCGGCAGCCGCCGCTCCGACGAGGAACCATTGTGTGTTCGGGCGGCGGCGGGAGTCGCCAACGCCTTCAGTTCAGATTGTTTATTCGGCGGCAGCGGGTTCTTCGGTTGGAGTTGCCGCAGGTGCTTCGGCGCTTGCCGCTGCGGGTTCGGACGAAGGAGCGCTGTCTCCATCGGGATTGTATTTCGCTTGGACCACGCGAGCGATGCGCGAGGCCGGCTCGAGGATCGTGCCGAGCAGTTGCGAGAGGACCGACTCGCGCGACGGGATGTCGGCGATGGCCTTGAGTTTCTCGCCGTCGAGCACGGCATTGCCAAGAAGGCCGACTTTCATCTCGGGCTTCTTGAATTCCTTTTCAAAGTTCTTGATCGCCTTGGCGGCGGCGAAGACTTCGCTTTCGCCCATGACGAATGCCGTCTGGCCAACGAGGTCGTTGCCGATGTCGGGCAGGCCCGCTTCGGCGAGCGCCTTGCGCATGTAGCTGTTCTTGGCGACCGTGCAACGGGCACCGCTTGAGTCGAGGCGGTTGCGAAGCTCGGTGAACTCCTGGACGGTGAGGCCGGTGTAATCGATGACGATCAGGTAAGGCGATGCGTTGACGCGATCCAGCAGGCTGTCGATGATGATTTTCTTGTCGGGATTCATTTTCGTGTGGCGTTACCGGTTCAGGCCGAGGCTTTGGTGTAGGTGGAGGCTTCCAGCGGGATACCGGGCAGCATCGAGGCGGCGAGGGTCACGGCCTGGATGTAGTTGCCTTTGGCGGAAGCGGGTTTGGCACGCACCACGCTATCGACGAAGGCGCGGGCGTTTTCCTCAAGTTGCTGGGGATCAAAACCGGCCTTGCCGATCGAGCCCGAAACATTGCCATTCTTGTCGAGTTTGAAGTCGATGCGGCCGGCCTTGACTTCGCGCACTGCCTTGGCGGTGTCGTCGGTGACGGTGCCAGTCTTCGGGTTGGGCATGAGGCCGCGGGGACCAAGCACGCGGGCAATCTTGCGGACTTCGGTCATCGCATCGGGAGTGGCGATGGCGGAGTCGAAATCGGTAAAACCGTCGAGCACCTTTTTGATGAGATCATCGTAACCGACATGTTCTGCACCGGCGGCGATGGCGGCTTCGGCGGCGGCACCTTGGGCGAAGACGGCGACGCGGACATTCTTGCCGGTGCCGTGCGGGAGTGAGACCGAGCCGCGGACCATCTGGTCGCTCTTGCGCGGATCCACACCGAGGCGGAACGAGAGAGTGACGGTCGGCGTGAACTTCGGTGCCGGGAATTGTTTCACCGTGCTGATCGCATCGGTGAGCGAGTAGGACTTGCCGGCCTGTACGAGGGCGGCTGCCTGTTTGTATCGTTTGCTGCGTTGTTTGGCCATTGTTCTTGGGGTTGGCAGTTCGATCGGATCCCGCATTGGCGGGACCCTCCTGCGGTTGCCGTCGCCCCCTTGCGGGAAACGGCGGCGGAGATTGCTTACATGCCTTCGATTTCGAGGCCCATCTGGCGTGCGGTGCCGGCAAGGATGCGGGCGGCGGCTTCAGGGTCCTTGGTGTTGAGGTCGGGCATTTTGATTTTCACCACATCCATGAGCTGGGCTTTGGTGATTTTGCCGACCTTGGTCTTGTTGGCTTCCTTCGATCCCGAGGCGAGGCCGGCGGCTTTCTTGAGCAGGTTGCCGGCGGGCGGACGCTTGGTGACGAAGGTGAAGGACTTGTCCTTGTAGACCGAGATCACGACCGGAAGGACATCGCCGGACTGGCTTTGGGTGGCGGCGTTGAACTCCTTGCAGAATGCCATGATGTTGACGCCTGCCTGACCGAGTGCCGGACCGACCGGTGGTGAGGGGTTGGCAGCGCCGGCGCTGATCTGGAGCTTGATGATTTTGGTTACTTCCTTGGCCATGGTGAGGGGGTGTTTGCTTTAGGGAGAGGGGGTGAGTGGGTGGTTGGGGGCAGAGAGTCCAGAAAAATATCATTCGCGCTCGACTTGCCAGTACTCGAGCTCGACCGGGGTGCTGCGGCCGAAGATCGTGACCGACACGCGGAGCTTGCCGCGCTCGGGGTCGATTTCCTCGACGATGCCGCTTTGATTCTGGAAGGGGCCGTCGGCAACCTTGACGGTATCGCCAACTTCGAAACTGATCGCCGGGCGGACGCTTTCGCCGCGCTCTTTGATTTGCGAGAGCATGGCGTCGACCTCGCGCTGGCGCATCGGCGCAGGGCGGTCTTTGGTGCCGGCAAAGCCGATCACGCCCTCAGTTTCCTTGATGAAGAACCAGGTCTTCTCGACGAGCTGGCCATCTTCGGTGCTGAGGTTCATGTTGACGATGATGTAGCCCGGGAAAAACTTCTTGCGGGTTTCGGTCTTTTTGCCGCCGCGGACTTCCGAGACCATTTCGGTCGGGACGAGGACCTCGCGGATCGAGTCGGCCATGTCTTCTGCCTGGGCGTTGCGCAGGATGCGGTCGCGCACCTTGCCCTCCTGGCCGGAGAGCACCTGGACAACATACCATTGGTCGCGGAAGGATTTGTTTTCGGACATGATGTGAGGAAATTGATGGGGTCAGGCAACCGGGCTCAGCGGCCGAGGTTGGTGAAAAATCCGACGATGAGGATGTGGACGAAGTCCCAGACCTGCACGAAGGCGGCCAGTAGGATCATCGCGATGAGGACCACGATGGTGGAATCGATGAGTTCCTTGTATTTCTTAAAACCCTTGATCTTCGGGTCGGACTCCCAAGGCCAGCTGGCCTTGCGCAGTTCGCCTTTCACTTCGGAAATGAATGCCGTGAGCGAGGCCCACTTGAGCACCACGACGACAAGGACGATGGCGAGCAAGGCGTACAGGATGCCGGAGGAAATCCAGCTGCCGCCAATTTTGAAGTGCTCGAGAAACTGCATGAAAGTGTGTGGAAAGTCGGGGGATCGATGAGGTGGCACGGCAGGAGGGACTCGAACCCCCAACACTCGGTTTTGGAGACCGATGCTCTACCAATTGAACTACTGCCGTTTTGAGGCGAATCGGGGGCACTCCGTTTTTACCGAAGTGCCCCGGGATTCGTTGGGGCCGGCCCGTCGCTCCGGGAGGGAGCGGGAGCCGGTATTGCTTGAGGATGATTATTTGAGGATCTCACCCACGCGGCCGGCGCCGACGGTGCGGCCACCTTCGCGGATGGCGAAACGCATGGTCGGTTCCATGGCAATCGGAGTGATGAGCTCGACTTCCAGGTTCACATTATCACCAGGCATCACCATTTCAACTCCATCCGGAAGCTTGATGCTGCCAGTGACGTCGGTGGTGCGGAAATAGAACTGCGGACGGTAGTTCGAGAAGAACGGGGTGTGGCGGCCGCCTTCTTCCTTCGAAAGAACGTAGATCTCCGACTTGAAGTTCGTGTGACCCTTGACGGTGCCGGGCTTGGCGATGACTTGGCCACGCTCAACATCGGTCTTCTTGAGACCGCGGAGAAGGAGACCCACGTTGTCGCCGGCGCGACCTTCGTCGAGCAGCTTGCGGAACATTTCGATGTCGGTGACGGTGGTCTTCTGGGTATCGCGGATACCGACGATTTCCACTTCTTCCATCTTCTTGACGATACCGCGTTCGACACGGCCGGTGCAGACGGTACCACGACCTTCGATCGAGAACACGTCTTCGATCGGCATGAGGAAGGTCTTGTCGATCGGGCGCTCAGGCTCGGGGATGTAAGAATCCACGGCGTCCATGAGCTTGAGGATGTTTTCCTTCTGGGCGGCGTCGCCGTCGAGAGCGGCCTTGGCCGAGCCCTTGACGATCGGGATTTCGTCACCCGGGAATTCGTAGGAGGAAAGCAGGTCGCGCACTTCCATTTCAACGAGGTCGAGGAGCTCGGCGTCGTCGACGAGGTCAACCTTGTTCATGAAGACCACGAGGGCGGGAACGCCGACCTGGCGGGCAAGGAGGATGTGCTCGCGGGTTTGCGGCATTGGGCCGTCGGCAGCGGAGACCACGAGGATCGCACCGTCCATCTGGGCGGCGCCGGTGATCATGTTCTTCACGTAGTCGGCGTGACCGGGGCAGTCCACGTGTGCGTAGTGGCGCTTGGCGGTTTCGTACTCGACGTGTGCGGTGTTGATCGTGATGCCGCGCTCGCGTTCTTCGGGAGCAGCGTCGATGTCCGCATAGTTTTTGGCCTGGGCCATACCCTTCTCGGCGAGCGTGTTGGTGATCGCGGCGGTAAGGGTGGTTTTGCCGTGGTCAACGTGGCCGATGGTGCCGATGTTGACGTGGGGCTTGTTGCGCTGGAATGCTTCTTTAGCCATGGTGTTGTTGTTTTGTTGAGATGATTTCGTGATCGCCCTGGAGCTCGCGGGGGGAATTGAACCCCCGACCTCATCCTTACCAAGGATGCGCTCTACCCCTGAGCTACGCGAGCGATGTTGATGCCGGCTTCCTTGGACCCGACAAAAACACCGCGGCCGTCTCGATTGACGAGGCAGAACGCGGTACCCCGGGCAGGTTTTGGGGAAGAGCGGGCGGACCTTAACAAAGCCGACCACTCTGTCAAAAAAAAACTCCGTGAAAAGAAAAATTGTTGGGATTCCTCCAAAAACGAGGCTCAGAGCGGGGAATCCGATCATTCGGAAACCTGAAATGACAGCCTCCGGATGCCGATGCAGGCCCCGGTTTCGCTATCGGCGTCGACGATCGCACCACAAAGCCGCACCCTGCCCTTGGCGATCGGAAAACGCGTGGGCATACCGGTTTTGAAGCGCCAGACGACCGAATCGATGGCCCGCCCGAGCACCGAATCCTCGGGTCCGCACATCCCGGCATCGGTCAGGAAGCCGGTCCCGCCGGGGAAAATCGTTTCATCGGCCGTCTGCACATGGGTGTGGGTGCCGAGCACGGCGGTCACCTTGCCATCGAGGTGGCGGCCCATGGCTATTTTCTCGCTGGTCGTCTCGGCGTGGAAATCGACGATGATCGGTCCGATGCCGGCCTCGCGCAGTTTCAATGCCTCGTTTTCCAGCGCGATGAAGGGGTTTTCGAGAGCCGGCTGCATGAAAGTGCGGCCCTGAGCCTGCATCACAGCGACGCGGCCTTTGGCGCACTCGAGCACAACGCTGCCGTTGCCGGGGGTGCCGTCCGGGTAATTGATCGGCCGCAAGAGCCGGGGCTCGGTCGGGAAATACGGCACAATGTCCTGCTGGTCCCAGACATGGTCGCCGGTGGTGATCACCGCCGCTCCGGCACGCAGCAGGTCGATTGCGATTTTCGGCGTGATGCCTTTTCCGGCGGCGGCATTTTCGCCGTTGACGATGATGAAATCGAGCGATTCCGTTTGCTTGAGAATCGGAAGCTGCTCGATCACGGCCTTTCTGCCGGGTTCACCGACGATGTCGCCAAGAAACAGAATGCGGATGGTGGCCATGTTGAAATTCAGGATGGTGAGCAGACTTCATGCCGAGCATTGATGTTCAGCCACCAAACGACAAACCAATTTCATTCATGATACCCATGCTCAAGCGATCGACGGCCTTGTTGATTCCACTGCTCTTGGCGGCAGGCTTGTGGCTGTGGTGGCAAAAGCGTGCACAAGAAAATACCGTACCGCAGCGACCGACAAAGTCCCCCACCCTTTCGACCTTGGGTCGCGTGCCCGATTGGAAATCGCTCGAAGCGCATCAGGGCACGATCACGCGAAGTGAATTCGAGCGCTTGCTCACCACCGTTTTCGTGACCGGCGGCAGCTGGCGCGAGTTTATGGATATCGGCGAAAATGAAGTCCGCATCCACACGGCCGATGGCGAAAACGCCGAAATCTTTGTGCTACGATTTGCGAATGAAGACTCCGCCAAAGCACCCGCGCGTTGGTGGCGAGTGCCGGAAGAGTTGCCGCCGGCCGCCGCAGGCAAACCGCTTGATGGTCTGCACATCGCCATCGACCCGGGACACATTGGCGGCGAATGGGCGCACATCGAAGAACGCAGTTTTGACGCCGGCGATGGTCATGCCGTGCGCGAAGGCGATCTCACGCTGCAGGTCGCCATGCGCTTGAAGCCACAACTCGAATCGCTCGGCGCGCGCGTTTCACTCGTCCGCGAAAAGGCCGAACCCGTGACGCAATGGCGGCCCGAGGGATTGATCGAAACCGCACGCCAAGCGAATGAAAATTCCGCTGCGCCCGATTCACCCATCGCGCTGCGCAAACTCGCCGAGCGCTTGTTCTACCGCACGGCGGAAATCCACGCGCGCGCGGATCTCGTCAACCAATCCATCAAGCCCGATCTCGTGCTCTGCCTGCATTTCAATGCCGAGGCATGGGGCGACCCGAATCAACCGAGACTCGTCGATCGCAGCCATTTCCACATTCTGCTCAATGGCGCCTACTCGGACGAAGAACTCCGCCTCGCGGATCATCGTTTTGCGATGATCGACAAGCTGCTGAGCCGCAGTCACGAGGAGGAAACTTCGATCGGCATGAGTGTCGCCAATGTGTTTGCGCGCAATAGTGGATTGCCACCCTACGCTTATCGCGTGGGTGCAACCAATGTGCTGCCGGTGAATGGTCATCCTTACCTCTGGGCGCGCAATCTTTTGGCCAACCGGCTCTATCAGTGCCCTGTGATTTTCATGGAGCCCTATGTGATGAATTCCATCACCGACCACGCACGCATCAAGCTCGGCGATTACGACGGCACTCGGGATGTGAACGGAATTTCGCGCGTTTCGATCATACGCGAATACGCCGATGCACTTGCCAAAGGCTTGAAGCAGGCCTACGCGGCAAGGCGCGCGACTATCGAACGATGAAGCCCTAACGCGAATGCTGAATCGCTTCGCAAACGGCCGGGAAAATCTGGCGCTTGCGACTCACGACGCCGGGCGCATGGAACAGCGCATCGTCGATCCGCTCGAAGGGCAGCTTGGCGAGCGTCGCTTCGCGCCCAACAGCAAGAATCATGCTGTGATGCAAGGCGACATCGGTGACGGCCATGACCGCGAGATCGTAGCCGCGGGATTCCTGCAATCGCCTGAGCACTTGTTCGAGCTCTTCGCGCCTTGCGGCAAAGCCGTGCAAGTCGCGTTCCTCGACCTGCGAGATGCTCACGGTGAGACCTTGCTCGACGAACTCCTTGCGGTCGGCATTGAGAATTTCCTCCGGAGAGCCGTTGGCGATGAGCGAACCCTGCGCGAAGAATTCTTCGGTGAACTTTGCCGGATCCACCCCCGCGACACCGCTCAACCAAGTGAGCATTTCGCGATCGAGCGTGGTCGTCGTCGGCGAGGTAAGGCACAGCGTGTCGGAAACAATCCCCGCGCACAGGCACATAGCCACACCAGGAGCAGGCTGCAATCCACGGTGAAAATACTTGCGGCCGACCAGCGTGCAGGTCGAGCCAACCGGCTCGTTGAGATAGCGGATCGGTTCGCGCGAAACCAAGTCGCCTGCCAAACGGTGGTGGTCGATGACCTCGGTAATCTCCGCTTCCTCGACGCCATTGACCGCTTGCGCGTACTCGTTGTGATCGACCAAGGCGAGGCGGATGCGCGGCGGGTCGACGAGGTCGGATTTCGAAAGCACGCCTGTCATTTTTCCCGAAGCGGGATCCACCACCGGAAACAGATCCTGATCGGTTGAAGCAAGGCGTTTGCGCAAACGCGAGACCGGCTCGCCTGGCTGGATGGTTTCAAATTTTGTTTCCATCACATGCCGCACCGTGCGCGAGCAACGGATCAATGTCGAAGCACTCGCCGTGTCCTGATCGCAGCGGAGCACAAAGACTCCGCGCGATGCGGCAAATTGGCCAATCTCCGGCGAAACCGGATTGCCACCGGTGACGAGCAAGGCCCGCGCACCGTGGTCGATGGCGTAACGCTGAACGATCGGACGATCGCCGCAGATCACCAAAAACTTTCCGATGTTTCCGTCCTTTTTGGCCTGGATCAAACGCTTCTCGACCGTGCCTTGCGATGATGCGCCGACCAGCAGGATGAGGTCCTCCTCAAGCAGCGAGAGCGGCTCTTGCGACCCAAGGCTCTCGGCCTTGAGCGTCTCCGCAAGGTGCGCAAGCGAGGCATGCACGGTACGCACGCTGAGGCCTTCGGTATCCGCCGGCAAAAGCAGGCGCAGCAAATCAAAGTAACGCAAAATCCCGCAAAGGTTTCCTTCCTCGTCCTCGACAGGCACGCAGCGCACCTGCGCGCCAAGCATGCGACGGTATGCGGTGAGGAATGTGTCGGCGGTCGAGACCTTGATCACTTCGCGGCGGCTGATCATGCCCGCGTTGGTGCGCACATCGGTGAGCAACAGCGGCAGTTCGAGCTTTGCCTTTTCGAGCACCCATTTTGTGCGTTGGGAAATTTCCCCGCATCGCGCGGCGGTCGCGCTGGTTTCCTCGCCCGAAGCGCGAAGCAATGCGGCGTATCCGATCGCCGAGCAGATCGCGTCGGTGTCGGGATTCTTGTGACCGATGACAAAAAACGGAGGCATGGAAGTCGATGCGGGTTTGGAGAGTTTGAAATGGTTTTTTCAGTCGACTGAAAGATCACATTCTTTCAGGGCAACGGATGCCAAGCAAGCCAAGACCTGAAGCGAGGATTCTACCCGTGAGTTCGCAAAGGGCAAGTCGGCTCGAGCGGACCGGCTCCTCGGACTTGAGCACCGGGCAGGCTTCGAAGAACGAGTGGAACGCGCGCGCCAGCTCAAGCAGGTAGTTGGCCAGCAGGTTTGGGCGGAAGTCCTCGAGCACCGCCGGCAAGACTTCGCCAAACCGCGCGTGCAACCTCGCGAGGTGGATCTCCTCGTTTTCGCTCAGCACGATCTCGGCGGAAGCAGCATCAAAGGCGGTGTCGAGCTTGCGGAAAATTGAACGCACACGCACCGACGAGTACTGCAAATAAGGCGCCGTGTCGCCCTGCAAGGCAAGCATGCGGTCCCACGCAAACACATAGTCGGTGAGGCGGTTCTGCGAAAGCTCGGCAAACTTCACCGCGCCAATGCCAACGATCGATGCAATCTCCGCGGCCTCCTCGCCCTTGAGATCGGGGTTCTTTTCGCCGATCAGTTTCGCCGCGCGCTCGACCGCCTCGGTGAGCACATCGGTGAGCTGAACATTGTCGCCCGTGCGGGTCTTCATGAGCTTGCGATCCTCGCCAAGGATCGAGCCGAATGCCACATGGCGAAAGTCGGCGGCTGCGCCCCAGCGTTGTGCGGCGGCAAAAATTTGGCGGAAGTGCAACTGCTGCGGCACGCCGACGACATACCAGATCTGATCGGCCTTCCACTCGTCGATGCGGAAACGGATCGTGGCGAGGTCGGTCGTCGCGTAAAGGAATCCACCATCGGCCTTGCGGATGATCGCCGGGTTGTCGGTCCATCCCTCCTCGCGATGCACCATGAAAGGATCGTCCTCACGCTTGCAGCTGCCGTCGGAAAATATGCAAACCGCCCCATTGCTCTCGCGCGCGATGCCCATGGCAAGAAACTCGTCGACCAAGCCGGCGAGCCGATCGTTGTAATAACTCTCGCCAAGCCAGTAATCGAATTTCACATCGAGCGTGTCATAGATCCGCTGAAGTCCGCGCTTGGAGACATCGATGCACTGCTGCCAGATTTCGAGATTTTGCGGGTCACCCGCCTGAAGCTTCACAAGCTCGCTCTTGCAGGTCTCGAGCACCGCGGGGTCGTCTTTGGTCGCCGCATTTACCTCGCGATAAACGCGCAGCAACTCGTCGATCGGATCAGCCTCGAGCGCGGCCTTGTTGAGCAGCGTTTTCCATCCGTGAAGGATCATTCCAAACTGCGTGCCCCAGTCGCCGATGTGGTTGTCGGCAATGACCTTGTAGCCAAGGAAACGCGCGATGCGGCAAAGCGAGTCGCCAATGATCGTCGAGCGGATGTGGCCGACATGCATCGGCTTGGCCACATTCGGCGCGGAGAAATCCACCACCACCGTGCGGCCCGCGCCGATGTCGGGCGCGCCCAATCGCTCGTCGTTGAGCAAGGCCTTGGTCCTCGCGGCGAAGGCCTCCGGCAAAATGCGGAAGTTGATGAATCCCGGCCCGGCAATGTCGGCGGTGGCCATGCCCGCAAGATCGAGGTGGTCGATAATTTCCTGGGCCAAGGCTCGCGGGTTCTTGCCCCTTTGCTTGGCCAGGACCATCGCGGCGTTGCTTTGATAATCGCCAAAGCGCAGGTCCGCTGCCGCCGTCACGCTCGCGGTGACCGGCTCGCCAAGTGTCGTGTTCAATGCCGCGGCGAGCCGCGCCTCAAGCTGCTGGAGAATCGTCATGTGGTCTGGGGGAAACGGAAATCCGCCCTAAGATGCGGGCGGCTCCACACGGGACGACTTTGAGCCCAAAATGGCAAGGATTTCATCACGGCCATTTGCTCCAAGGATCCGCCGGCTCATGTCCTGATTGTTGAACATCTTGGCAATGGCCGCGAGCATCTTGAGGTGGAGTTGGTAGTCCTTGCGCGGCACCACGAAGAGAACGATCACATGCACCGGCGCCTGGTCCACGGCCTCGAAATCGATGCCCGCCTTCGAGCGACCCAACACCGCCACGACCTTTTCAAGCTCGTCTGAAAACGCATGGGGAATCGCCACCCCGCCGCCGATGCCGGTACTGACCAATTGCTCGCGCGCCCTCAGCGCCTCAAGCGTCGCCTCACGCTTGCCCGCCGCAAGCAGGCCGCATGTCACAAGCCTGTCTACAAGCTCGGTGATCGCCCCCCAGTGCTCGATCGCCTCAAGGTCGGCGATGATTTGTTCCGGGCTGAGAAGTTTCACCAATTTCATGCAAATCGCGCTAGGAAACGAGTCAACGCATGAAATGTGTCACTAGCGTCACTATCGGGCTCTTGCAAGTTCATTCCACGCCCATCGCTTGCGTTACCGAAACGCTCACTGAATCGGAGCCATCAACCTCGCAACACGGCAAGCGGCACGAAACAAAAATGATTTGGCCGAAAAATCCTCGACCCGCGCCTCCACGCTCGCCTCGAAATCCGCCTCCAGCATCCGCGCCACCTCGTCGACAAACGCCGCATCGGGCGAAAACCCGGTGATCTCGAAGTTGAGGCGGAACGAACGGTTATCGAGATTTGCGCTGCCAACCGCCGCCAGCCGGTGATCGACGAGCATGACCTTCTGATGAAGAAACCCGCGACGGTAGCGGAAAATCCTAACGCCATACGGGATCGATTCCTCGAAGTACGAAAATGCCGAGAGCCAAACCAGCAAGTGATCGGCGCGCTCGGGAATAAGAATGCGCACATCCACACCGCGGATCGCCGCCGATTGCAGTGCCGTGAGCACACCCTCGTCGGGCACAAAATACGGCGATGCAATCCACAGCCTCTGCCGCGAGGTGTTGGCCGCCTCCGCCACCACCAACTGCCACGAATCCGCCGGATCCGCCGGACCGGTCGGGATCACCGCCGCAATCTGATCGGTCTCCTCGAGCCGCGTTTCCCAATCAAGCTCCGGCATTGAGTTGGATGCCCAAAACCAATCCTCCAAAAACACCAGCTGCACCGCCTGCACCACCGGCCCGCGCATCGCCAAATGCGTGTCGCGCCAACCGCCGAAGCGCGCATCACGCCCGAGGTACTCATCACCAACATTGAGCCCGCCAATCAATGCGACCTCGCCATCCGCGAGAACAATCTTGCGGTGATTGCGGAAGTTGAGCTGCAAGCGCGACCACCAAAAGCGGTTGACCCCAAACGAATGGCACTCGACGCCGGCCGCCTTCAACTCGCGCAGGTAACGCCGCGGCAATTTGTAGGAACCAAATTCATCGAAGAGAAAAAATACCCTCACGCCCGCGCGTGCCCGCTCGATCAATGCCTGCTGAAAGCGGATCCCGAGGCTGTCGCTCTTCACGATGAAAAAATTCACGCACAGGTGCCTTTTCGCCGAGCGGATCGTTTCAAAAATGTTGTCGAAAGTTTCCTCGCCATCGATGAGCAACTCGAGCCGGTTGCCGCGCGTGAATGGCAAGCCACCGAGGATTCTCGCGGCACGCTCAAAGGCATCATCGTCGGGAATGTCGACCTCGTAGCGCCGCAGCCGCTCCATCATGCCGACCGCCAATGCCGCAAGCCGGCTGTCCTTCGCGCGCCGTCCGCCGATCTCGCGGGAAAAACGCCTGCGACCAAGCAACCAGTAAAGCGGTATCGCCACGAACGGGACCATCAGCAAGGACAGCACCCACGCGATCGCGCCCTGCGAGGTGCGCACATGCATCAGCGCATGCACCATGTGCAACACGCCCACCGCATAGAACAACACCAAGATCACCCAACGCCACCAGGCATCGGCATCCGGCACATGAAACCACATGCGCGCAAACTAACACGCCTGCTCAATGACACAAGCGCTCGCGGCGCATCGACATCAGTAAGCGAAGACCTCGCCCGCCTTGAAGAAGCGCTTGAGCTCGGCAGCCGCCGCCTCGGGCGAATCGGAGGCGTGACAGACATTGGTCATCATGTCCTCGCCGAAGTCACCGCGGATCGTGCCCGCTGGCGCCGCCTTGGAATTCGTCGGCCCAAGCAAATCGCGCACGCGGTTGATCACATCCTCACCTTCAAGCGCCAGTGCGATCACCGGCGTGCGGCTCATGAATGCAACGATCTCGGGAAAAAACGGCTTGTCCGCGACATGCGAGTAGTGTTCGCGCAGGATCGCATCGTCGAGCTGCATCATCTTGATGCCGCGAATCACGAATCCCGCGTCCTGGAATCGGGCAAGAACCTTGCCGGTCAGGTTTTTCTCAATCGCGTCGGGTTTGAAAAGAATCAGCGTGGTTTCAAGTGCCATGCCCGTGCCAGTAGGCCCGTATCCGCCGATGTGCAAGCGCTTTCAACAGCCAGCCGCGCAGGCTTTTGCCGCCAAATGCTCGCGGACCCGCTGGATCAAATCCTCCGCCGAGCCGCCTTTGTGCAACAAATCAAGCGCCCCAGCCCGTAGCAAGGATCGGCGGGATTCCTTGTTGGCCTCGATCGAAAGCCCGATCACCTGCACCCCCGGCAGCTCCTTGCGGATCACTCGCGTCGCCTCCAAGCCCGACATCACCGGCATCTGCAAATCCATCACGATGATGTCCGGCTCCAGCTCGCGGGCGAGCTCGAGGGCTTCTTTACCATCGGCCGCCTCGCCCACGACCTCGAAGTCCGCCTCATCCTGGAACACGCGCACCAAACCCTGGCGCACCATCGAATGGTCATCGGCAAGCACCACGCGGAAGCGCGGCAGACCATCCTCGGTCCTGCGCGAAATTTGCACGGGCACCCTTGCCACAGCGACCTCATCGTGCGGCTCATCCGACACCCATTTGCCACAGCTCGCCTTCTCGCAACAATTTCCATTGCGACAACAATTGAGGGCCTTCGCAGGGAAACGCAGCGTGAAACATGCCCCTTGCCCCGGCGCCGACCCAATCAACATCACACCCCCCAACAACTCCACCCGCTCACGCACGCTGAACAAACCGAATCCATCCTTCCACGCATCATGCGGGCAAATGGCCTCGGCATCGAAGCCCTGACCCTGATCCTTAACCGTGATGTTCACAAAGGCTTCGTTGTCACAAAACATCATCAGGCGCGCGGACTTGACCCCCGAGTGCTTGACCGAATTGAAAAGGATCTCCCTCACGCACTGGAACAGCGTGATGCTGATGTCTTCGTCGGGAATCAACGCGTCATCCGCCCAGACCTCGAGATCGAAATCATACTTTTCACGGAACCACTCGCGCAACCAGCCAAAGCCCGCAGCCAAACCGCATTGATGCAGCACCGAAGGACTCAACTCCGCAGCCAGCGAGCGGGTGATGCCAACGCATTCCTTGGTCATGCGCTCAATGCTTTCCAACTCTTCCAAAATTCCGCGATTGTAGTTCTTGGCCTTGGTCGCGCCGATGTTGAGCAAAACCGCGACCAGCAACTGCTGCAGGTTGTCGTGCACCAAGCCCGCGATACGCCGACGCTCGCGTTCCTCAGCCAGCGTCAACTCCCGCGCCAGACTGCGAAGCTTGCCGGTGCGCTTCTGGATTCTTGATTCCAGGTCATCCCGCGTGCGCTTCAATTCATCCCGTGCATGACACATCTTGGTGATGTCCGTCGCGGTGATATGACAAAAATTTTCATTCGGCAACTTAAGTCCGGTGAGGGTCACAAAAACGGATTGGCCTTCGCTGCCATTCAGGCCGATCTCACATGGTGGCGCGCCACCGATCCTGGAAACCAAGTCAAAAAATTCATCAAACACCGCCCGATCAGCCTCTCTCACATGATCGGCAAATTTGCTCCCGACCGCCTGCTCGCGGCTGAACCCAAGCATGGTCGCGCCCGTAAAATTCAAGGCCATGATACCGCCATCAATGCCAACCGACAAACATCCGATCGGCGCATAATCGTAGAGCTGCTGGAAGTTCTGCAAATCCTGCTTCAGTCGATCGATCTCCGACTTCGGCTCGATGCATATATCACCGACGGGCGACGCTTTGCGAACAGCTGGCTTTTTGATTTTTTTCGTGTTCATGATGACTCAAGTGTTGGGGTTTTGGCTCGCGATCATCGCGACCTTCGACTCGAACGCCTCGGGGCTGAAACCCGAGGTTTTTACCATGTGAAAAAGTGTGCTTGCTCTATCTGTATCTAAATTCGTTACAGCAAGTTTTCGCTGTGTCGATGTTATTTTACCGATTTCGTAAAATGCATAATCTTCAGCGCAGCCGCCAAAGCGCGGCAATCATGCCCCAGGCATCGCGCAAAGGCCTTATTTTCCCGCCTTTTTTCTGAGCCCAGCCCACCGGGATTTCGTGCCATTCACAGCCCGCTTTCGCCAAACGGACGAGCAATTCGGAATCAAACGCAAAACCATTTTCCCGCAATTCGGAGGCCACACGCCGGTAGTCATTTCCCAAAATCACCTTCGCCCCGCACTGCGGGTCCTCGCAAGGCAGGCCCAGCCACGCGTGCACCAGCCAGCGATAGCCGCGATGCGCGATGCCACGCCACAGGCCCATCGCCACAGGCGTCGATGCCGTCGGTCGGCGAATGCCCAACACCGACTTCCCCGCATCGGCTGCCGCGCGAAGCAAGCCGATCATTTCGCGCGCCGACACGCTGCCATCGGCATCGACAAACGCATACCACGCCGCATCGGGCACCAAGGCCCACGCCTCGCGCACGATCGAACCTTTGCCGCGATGCGCATTCGCATGATGCAAAAACACGTTTGGATAAACGCGCGAAAAATCCGCAAGCAAGGCCACCAGCCGCACGCGTTCGTCAGCTGACGATCCGTCATCGGCGATCACCCAGCGAAGCGGCAAGCCCACCGATGCGAGCGCCGCCGCAAGCTCCGGGCCGAATACCTCAAGTCGCGCGGCATCATTCCACACGGGTGTCACCAACACGATTTCATCGCTGGCATCCGGCATGGAGCTATCTAGAATAACATTGCATGAATGTGGAATCTTTTATCGCATCCGCCTGATCGCCCATGCTCTCGCGTTTCCATTTTGGCGTGGCTCTCTGCTGGGTTTCAATCCTTGCAGCAGCGGTCTTTCTGCGCTTTGAAGATCTCGCCAGCCGACCGATCCACGCGGATGAAGCAACTGGCGCGCGCATCGCCGCCCAACGCATGGAATCGGGCGGCACGGGCTTCGATCCGACACATTACCACGGCCCAACGCAAAGCCGCTTTGCGATGACGATCTGCCACTGGCGCGGCGAAAATTCCTGGCGCGAAATGAGCAAGGGCACGCTGCGCATCCTGCCGGCCATCGCCGGATCCCTGCTCGTGCTGCTGCCATTTTTTTGGCGCAAGCGCATCGGCGATGCCAGCGCGCTGCTCGCTGCCGCGCTTTTGGCGGGCTCGCCATTGCTCGTTTATTACAGCCGCATGTTCATCCACGAAATGCTGCTCACGCTTTTCGGCCTCGCCGCGATGCTCGCGCTGGCCTACCGAGCACCGGCACTCATCACCGGCACATGCATCGGCCTGATGTTTGCCACCAAGGAAACATTCGTCATCAGCCTCATCGCATGGTCGGCGGCGGGTGGCTTGCTGCTATTTGAAAAGGGCATGCCGCAATGGGCATCCATTCGCACACTATGGAACCAACATCGCGTTGCCATCGCGCTTGCCGCATCAAGCGCTCTGCTCACCGCCGCATTTTTTTACACCGATGCCTTTCGCGAACCACGCGGCATGCTCGATGCGATCCGCACCTTTTTTGTGTATGAAACCGCCGGCGGTCATGACAAACCGATCGGCTACTACGCCAAACTTTTTGCCCTGCCCGTGAAGTCCGGCGGCGCATGGTGGTTCGGAACGCCGGTGATCCTTCTCGCTGCGACCGCATGCATCCATGCCTTCGGCAAAAACCCTCCACCGCAAGCAAGGGTAATCCGTTTCATCGCCATCAGCGTGATCCTCCACGCGCTGGCCTACAGCATCATCCGCTACAAAAACCCCTGGCTCGCCTGCCTGCCATGGGCGCAACTTTGCGTGCTCGCCGGATTTTCACTCGCCGGATTTTCAAATCGATCGAAAGCCACCAAGGCATGGATCGTCGCGATCGCCGCCATCGCGATTGTCACCCAAACCGTGCAATCGCGCCACGCCACCGGTCGACTCGCCTCAGACGAACGCAACCCCTTCGCCTATGTCCCAACGCGCCAGGACATCGAAGACCTGGAACCATGGCTCAAAAAACTTCAAGCAATCGCGCCCGGTCAATCGATCGACCCGATCGCGGTCATCGGCAACGGATACTGGCCACTGCCATGGGTCTTGCGCACATTTGAAAACACCGGCTATTGGCAAAGTCCGCCGCAGGACCTCGCCTCGATGACGATCGTTCTTGCGATGCCGGAACATGCGGCAGCGGTGGCAAAAGAACTCGAAGCAACGCATCAGCCACTGCCCCGCGGCCTGCGCGCCGGCGTGCCAGTGATGCTTTTCGTCAAACGCGATCTCTGGGAACTCTGGATGCAGCACGACCCGCGATGAACTCACCGTTTCCCATCAATGACGCGCGGCATTTCTCGCACGATGCGATGAACACAAGCTTCAGCCTGCGATTTCGCGGCATGGATGAAGCCACCGCGCGCGGCATGGCCCGCGAGTGCTTCGATCAAATCGATGCGCTCGAGGCGCGCCTCAGCCGCTTTATGGAAGGCAGCGATGTCTGGCGCATCAACCGCATGCAAAGCGGCGAAACACTTTTCCTCAACGAGGCCACCCACCAATGCCTGCTGCGCGCTCTCAACGCCCACGCACAAACCGGCGGGCTTTTCGACATCACGCTTGGCACCGCAATCGAACACCGCAAATCAAGCCCCGGCGAAATCCCGCCAGCGCTCACCGGCACGCTTTCGATCCACCCCGACGCCCCAGCGATCACCTGCATCGAGGCCGGACGCGAAATCGACCTCGGCGGCATCGGCAAAGGCTTCGCACTCGACCAACTCCGCACGCTGCTCGAAGACTGGGGCACACACGACGCCTTGCTCAGCGCTGGTGCCAGCTCGATTCTTGCGATCGGCCCAAATCCATGGCCGATCGACATTCACGGCACGAAGGAAACCCGGCGCATCGAGATCCGCGATCAAGCAATCAGCGCCTCAGGCATCACGATCCAAGGCGACCACATCGTCCATCCACAAGGCACCGACGCCATGCCCAAACAACGCTGCACCCGCATCTGGGTCAGCGCGGCCAATGCAACAAGCGCCGAGGTATGGTCGACCTCGCTGATGCTCGTCGAACCGGATGAACTCGCATCATTCATCGAATCAAAAAACGAACTGCAATCGGTGATCATCGAACGCAGCGGTCGCATCGAAACGATCCGCTGATCGCACGGGGAAAATTTCACTTCGACTTCGCGAGCCACAGCCCCAAGCCCGCCAGCAGAGCGACGATGATACCGATCACCGCCCATCGCGGGAATGATGCACCTTCATCGAGATTGGCATACTTGTTCAATGTCGCCGCAGGTGCAGTGGCAACAGCGGTCATCCCCTCGGGCATGACCAGATCCGCCACCGTCAGTTGTGGTTTGCCCACCTCATCGCGCAAAGCCGCAACCTGCGCGGGCTCGACCGCTGGCGCGTTGTTGCCAAACGACTGGCGCACATAGGTCAGTACTGCAGCGATCTGCTCATCTCTTTGATACGCCATCGGCGCCATGCCGCCGGCAATGTCGTACTCACGACCCTTGACCATGATCGGCCCGCGCAATCCACGAAGCTGGATGCGAATGAGATTCTCCGCCGGACCCATCACCCACTCCGAGCCCGCCAGTGGCGGTGCGGCCGCAGTCCCCTCGCCCTCTTTGCCATGGCATGCGGCGCACATCATGAACTGAACCTTGCCCTTTTCCATCACCGCCGGATCCACCACGTTGGCACTCGCCGAGCACAGGGAGAAAATCAGCGCGATGGAGGCATGTTTCATGATTTGGAAAAATGAGTGAGTCATCCGAACGCGCCGAGGATTTTCCACATCGCGATCATCGTTGCAAAAATCAACACCATCGCCGCCAGCACTCCGGCAATGCGGTCGCTCCATGTCGGCAAGGGCCGCGCGGCGGAGGCGGATTTCGGAAACACAATCAACGCATAAAGCAAACCCGCGACCAAGCCGCCCAAGTGCGCGGCGTTGTCGATAAAGCGGAAGCCGACGAGCCCGATCAATCCGGTGAGAAGAATGCCCGCCAGCAAACGGCGACGCGCCTTGACCGGTACCAAGCGGCCATGCAGCGATTCGAAAATCATCAGAAAGCCCAGCCATCCCATCAATCCACCCGAGGCACCGACCGATGGCAGCCCGACAAAGCGCAAAGAACACTCACCGCCGATCCATGCGGAAAAAAGAAATACCATGAACACATGCGGCCACCCGGCGATCACTTCAATGCGCCTGCCAAGATAAACCAAAGCCGCGGCATTCATCATAAAATGGAGCAGGTTGCCGTGCATCATTGGCGATGTGAGCAAACGCCACCAGTCGCGATGTTCTGGATCCTTCATCAGGCCCGCGGCGATAATCGAATTTCCCGGCATCAACTGCGCCACACCGACCAATGCGATGAGCCCCAACAAAAATCGCGTCGCTGGAGCCTTTTGCATTTCCAGCCATGTCTCAAACCGCAACACCGGCACCGCCGCCTCCACATCGCCAGCCGTCCAGCGATCCAACTCTTTCACCCGCTTGCGCGCCTGGTACCATGGGATGAATCCGAAGATCAGCCACATCAGCAAGGCCAAGCCCATCGACACTGAGGTGACCAAGGCACGGAGCGAAAATTCGATGCGCGCGGATATGGCATCGACGGGTGCCATCGACCACGCACGATAAAAAAGATAAACCGCAAGCCCGCCCGCGAGAAAACTGAACCAGCGGATTTTGTCGCGTGCATCGGCATGATCAAGTGCCGCAAGCGCACGCCGCGAATGAAGCACCGCCGCCGTCGCACCACGGAGTTCCTCCGGCAAAACCATGTTAGGCGATGCCGGACTCCACACCAGCGCCATCGCCGCATTTCGATCGCCGTCAATCGCTGCGATCAATGCATCCTCGGATTCGCAGGGATGCAGACCACCCTTGTAATCCATCCAGCCCCACGCAGGCGGCGCAACCGGAAAGGCATCTTGTCGCGCCCACACCGGCTGGTCGGGTCGCTCTTCATCAAGTGCCTTCACGCCAATGAAGCGTTAAGGTTGACCAGATTTTTCTGAAGATTCCGTTTTTGGTGCTTCAGAAGCAGGAGCGGTGGGAGCAGGAGCAGCCGGCACTTGTTCTGCAGGAGCTTCCTTTACCGCTTCGTTGAGCGCGTTTGCAACTTCCTCCACGGCTTGATCGGGTGCCGCAGGAGTCGCAGGAGTCGTCGTCGCGGGCTGGGCTTGGCCTTGAGTTGTTTTCTCCTCGACCTCTTTCTTCACCTCCACTTTCGGAGCCACGAGAGTGGTCTTCTGGTTCTTGTGACCGATCAGCACCGCGAGCGTGAGGCTCAGCAAGAAAAACAGCGAGCCAAGATAGACCGTGCCGCGCTGAAGCACATTCGTCGTACTCGCACCGAAAACCTGATCCGTCACGCCGCCACCAAAGGCCGCGCCCAGACCTTCCTGTTTCGGACGCTGCATCAAAATGAGCAGGGTCATCAGAAGGCAAACAATTACGAAAATCACCAGCAAGAGGTTGATGCTGATGGAGAGCCAGTCGATTGCGGCAAGAGTCATGGGGCGGGAATATGGGGGGCGCCTCAGGGCTTGTAAAGCGGCGAGTTGACTCGAAATTCGGCCGATTTTCGCCGCGCAACCCCCATTTTCCATCACGCGCAACGCCCCCACCACGCCAAAATGGATGGCATTCCCCGAGGATTTGCCGTTGATTGTGTCGATTCTCATGAAAATGAAAGCCTCAGCCATAAACCCGCTTCCTTATCTCGCTTCGCTCGCTGCAACCGCATTGCTGCCAGCCGCTGCCGAGCCCTCGCTCACGATTTACAATCAGGGTTTCGCAGTCGTTCGCGACTCGGTGCCGCTGGATCTCAAGGCGGGGATCAGCGAGGCCCGTTTCTCCGGCATGACCGCCCAAGCGGAAACCGATTCGGTGATCCTGCGCGACCCTGCCGGCAAGGTGAAATTTCAAATCCTCGAGCAAGCTTATCGCAACGATCCTGTTTCATCCGGCCTCATGCTCCAACTCAACGAAGGCAAAACGATCGACTTCGAAATCCGCGAACCCAACAAACCAAACCGCAGCGTGCAGGGAAAAATCATCCGCAGCGGCTACAGCGTCGGCGGACAAACCAGTCAGCCGATCATCGAAGTAGATGGAAATCTTCGTTTCTCACTGCCCGGCGAACCACTCTTTCCCGCGCTCGGCGATGATACGATCCTCAACCCAACCCTCACATGGACGATCAACTCCGCGGAGGCTGCCGGTTTCGATGCCGAAATCGCCTATGTCACCGGTGGCCTCAGCTGGCAGGCGGACTACAACATCGTCGCTGCCGACAAAGGCGACATGATCGACATCGTCGGTTGGGTGACCTTCAAAAACCAAAGCGGCACCGCATTCGATAAGGCGAAGGTCAAGCTGATGGCGGGCGATGTGAACAAGCTGCAAGCGCAGCCGCCGATGGCTCGCATGAAAGCGATGGCCATGGCCGCACCCGCGATGGAAGAAGCCGTCACCGAGAAATCCTTCGAGGAATTCCACCTCTACACCATCGCCCGTCCGCTGACCCTGCGCGATCAGGAAACCAAGCAGGTCGAGTTCATTCGCGGCAACGGCGTAAAGGCGCCAAAAATATTCGTCTATGACGGCGCGACGATGAATTACGGCGCATGGAATTTTTATCGCGGCGAAGGCGATTACGGCGTGCCGACGAACAAAAAAGTCTGGGTGCTGCGCGAATTCAAAAACAGCAACGAAAACAAGCTCGGCATGCCACTGCCCAAGGGACGCTTGCGTTTCTACTCGCAGGATGACGACGGCTCGCTCCAATTCACTGGCGAGAACCAAATCGATCACACTCCCAAGGATGAAACCGTCCGCGTCTATGTCGGCAATTCCTTCGATCTCGTCGGCGAACGCCGCCGCACCGCTTACAAAGCGGATAGTGCCAACAACCAGCTCGACGAGACCTTCGAGATCAAGGTCCGCAACCGCAAGAAAGAGCCGGTCGAAATCCGCGTGGTCGAGCACCTCACCCGCTTCGACAATTGGGAGGTGAAGGAAAAGTCAGCCGACTTCCGCAAACTCGACAGCCACACCATCGAGTTTCCCGTCACCCTCAAACCGGATGAGGAAAAGATCGTGACCTATCGGGTGCATTACAGCTGGTGAGATTCTCGTGCAGGTAAGCGAGCCGCCAAAAATTCAGAGATCAATATTCCTCAACCCAGCTCTTTGAGCACCGCGTCCAGTCCGCGCAAACGGTACTTTCGGCACGTGGCCCGTATGTCGTCGATATCCGCCTCGGGGTTTCGTCGGAGCAATTCAACAATATCCGACTTCGATCCGCTGCCACCCGCATATAGTTTCAAGGCCACAAGCTGCGCGATGGGGACCAAGCGCAGATCACTTCCGGCGCGTATCCGAACATCGTCACCGGCAAGAGCATCCCGAATCACTGCTGGAAAACGGTTGGCGAAACTCACTACCTGAACCAATCCGAACGGTCCGGAGACATCAATCACTCCACCAAGCGGATCGTCACTGTCAGGTTCGCGAAGTTCTACAGTGAAACCCTCATCACGCAAGGCGTCCGCGAGCACCCGCATTTTGGGAAGATCCGCATCAACGCCTAAATCGATGTCCTCAGTGTAGCGCACATAGCGATGAGCCGCCATCGCCACCGCCCCAATGACCAACGCAGGCACATCGTTTCGTACAAGCAGGGATGCAACGCGCTCCGCTGCCTTCATGTTGCTTTCGGCATCCGACATGGCTCACTTGGTTTTGCGGGTCGGCTCAATCCAAGCGAATCGCTCACGCATCGACAGGGCCGCCTTGATCCGCTCCTCAATCGTCATTCGGTCGACCCGTTCAAGTTCGGCACGCAATGACGCATCCGCACACGCACTTCGTCGGCGGCGGGGAAACTTAAGATCCTGCTTCATGCTCGTCTGACCATGGAGCACTCGCCCTAACCTTGCAAGCCCTGTGATTCCACATTCTTCCGGGAGAGCACGACAGGTGCGTCGTGCCTCCTTATGAAGTATCTTCACCGCAGCGCGGAGTGCTCAATCGCTGGGAAAAATCAGAGATCGCCCTCCTTGATATCGAGCGACGCGTAATCCCCGTCCTTGCGACGATAAACAATCGTTAGGCAGCCGCGGCGGGCGCTTTTATACAGCACGAAGGGCCGGTCAGAGAGCTCGAGCTGCATGATCGCATCCTCCTTGAACATCGTGCGGATGCCGTAATTGTCGGGATGCACGATGTAGGGCACGGGATCAAACTTCGAGTCCTCGGGGTGATCGAGCGCCTCTTCGTTGAAGAAGCGTTCTTCGAGATGGCGGATCGATTCGTTGCGATGCGGCCGGTTCTTCTTGAGCAAGCGCGTCTTGTGCTTGCGCATACGGCGCGCAATTTTCTCGATGGTTTCATCGATGGCCGCATACATGTCCTTGCTCTCGGTGTGGGCCTCGATGGTGATGTGATTGGCGCAAAAAAGGATGATCTCTGCCGTGTGCTCGTTGCGACGGTTTTTATGCGCGTCGAGAATTGCCTTGGCTTCGATGATGCGCGGGTAGTCGAGATGCAGCCCCTCGATTTTCTTTCGCGCGTGATCACGCAGGGCATCGGTCACTTGGTCATGGCGGACAGTCACGGTAATGGGCAGATTCACATTTGCGGTTTGCATGTCATTTTTCCTTTCAATGTTACGGGACACAGGATCGAAAACAGGTCCCGTATTCCACCCTCCACACTAAGCGCGGATTGCAAAAAATTCCAATCGCAAATCGCGGTTTCCCGCCCTCGGCGTGTTTTTTTCAGTCACCACCCGCCCGGGCTTATTCCGGACGCGTAAGTTCCTCAAACGAAGGTACCTTTCCCGCGGGTTTTTCGTCCGAGGCACCACGCCCCGCCGCATCATATTTCGCCTCGAAATCATCCGCAGGCGATGCCGCAGATCCGCTCACCTTGATCGAAACCCAGCGAAAATTCCCCTCGGGCGGACCAAACATCAGGTCCATGCGGCGACTGCCCGATGCCTTGATCAGTGTAGGCGCAATCCCGATTTCAAGCACCCCCGCATAGGCGCGTTCGCTGCCATAACGGATGCTGCCCCGTACCGCCATGCGCTCCCGGCTCTGCAAATCCAAATCGTTGATCGACACACCGTTGCCCTCACGCCTCAAGGTGCCGATCACATCACCCGTGAACACCGGCTGCTCAAACCAATCGTCGTTGAGCACATTCGAAAGAATCTTGAGAAATGGTAGACCATTCAGCGCCAGCGAAGAATTCGGCGCGCAGCGAAACGAAAGCGACATCGATGCCATGGCCTCTCTCCCACCACCAAGCAGCAACTCGCTGGGTGCCATGGGATCGGATTCAATCCCGCCTGAAAAAATTTTCCCAAGTTCGTCACCGGCGATTTCCTCAAGCGGGAAGTTGCCGGCGACCACCGACAACCGCGACGCATGATCCACCGCGTAGGGAGAAAGCTTTCCGGAAAATTCCAGCGTCCCGCGCGATTCCTTTTGCGAACGCAAACGCAAACCAAGCACCTTCACCATGCCATCGACAAACTCCAACTGCCCGCGATCCACCTGAAACTTCGGCCATCCCTTGATCGCAAGCTCACCGCGATTGGCAAGCAACCTCGGAATGGAGGCCCCCGCGCCCGGGAAATGATGGGCGCGTTCGCTCAGATCACCGCGGTTGGTAACGATGTCGGATAGGGATTTCTCCTCGTCCAGAAGACTCCCCGTATCATTTTCAAGCAAATCATCCGAAATCACAGGCTCATCCACACTCGGGAAATACGAAATCTCCGAGTCCTTGAGACTAACCATCGGTGACAGCGGATCCCCGAAAATCACATCGCACCTGTTCGCTGCCAGTCGCGTAAATTTGATTTGCGATGTCGGGATGTCCTTGGTTCCGATTTTTGGTAGCGCCTCTTGGTCCGGCGCGCCCAGCCAAACAATCGCCTGCTGCGCGACCACCTCGTCACCGGTCATACGGCCGCCAAGAAAACTTTGCGGCGACACCTTCGCAACCATGCCCCTCGCGAGAATTTTTTTCATCACCTCCGATTGCGGCCACTCGAGCTCGATGAGCGCGGCATTCGCACTGCGCGGGTTCATGCGAAATTGCTCGAGCTTCACCTTCGCTCCGGTCGCAGCCGTGATTTTTTCCATCAGGCCTTTGCGGAAAAATCCGCTGTTGGCGTAAACCAAGGCAAGACCCGCGCCCAAGACAAACAACGCGACGAGGACCAGCGATGCGGCAAGCTGGACCACATGCATCCGCCGCTTTTTGAGTTGCTGCTCCTTGTGCGGTTGATGGCTCCTGCGCTTGCGCTTGCGCACCCGTAGCGCCTGCGAACCATCGGGCCTCGTCACCAATTCGCCATCATCCGATGCCGGTTCCGACCCACGGTTCCTTTTCAATCGCTCCATGATCTGATCGATGGAGTATTGATCTGGTTCCTGATCTCCGTTCGCGGACATTGGATGTGATGTGATGAATTTGAAAAATCAACGGTCGCGATACGGGCGCCCCGTCGGATCGATCAACTCGATGTTGACCAAGAAAATCAAAGCAGTGGAAACCGATTCACGGCTCTTCGAAGAAAACATCCTGCCGACCACTGGAAGCCCGCCCAATACCGGCACTTTATCCTCCACATTCTTCACGCTCTCGGTCATCAAGCCGCCAATCGCAATCGTCGCGCCATCCGCCACCGTCAACTGCGTGGCCAACTTCTGCGCGCTGAACACCGGCATCAATATCGCGTTCTTGGTGATCTCCAACGGCTCGGCACCAATCACATCCGTGGCCGCACGAATCGGGCTGCCATAGTTCACAAAGCCATCGAACTCAACAAACGACGGATTGAGCGTCACATCGACAAAGCGCTTGTTGGCATCCGCCACCGGCAACACTTCAAGCGTGATGCCCACATCGCGTGTCTCAAATGCTGTGGGCGTCGCAGGCGTCACCGGAGCGGACCCACCGCCTTCAACCGTCTGCGGAACCTCGGGGGGCTCGTACTCGGTGGGATAAATGAACTCGCGGATCACAGCGATGTTCGAAGCCTGACCACTCCGCGTCACCACCGACGGACGCGCCATGATGTCGATGCCCTTCTTCTGATCAAGCCCGCGCATGATGCTCTTGAATTGGGCATCACCAAAAACTCCGGTGACCGAAAGCACGCCGGGCGCGACATTGATCGCTTGCGAAGTACGATCGGGATTGGCGATCAGAGCGTCGATGCTGTTGTTGCTGATCGCACCATCGCCGCTGCGCAGGCCGGCGGTCATGATGCCTTCGGGATCGCCGATGTTTTCGCCGGTGAAATCAGCGGCCGTGCGTGGAGTGCCGTTGCCGATTGTGCCACCATCTGCGGCAACACCGCTGTTCTCAATGCTGCCCGCGCCGTTCAGCAACCAATCAAATCCCAGCTCTTCAAGATTGCTCTGCTGCGTGCGGATCATCGTGACCTTCACCGCCACTGCCACCGGCTCGCTCTGCGACATGGCATCGATGATCTGCGCGATGGTTTCCTGATTGGTCTCGGTGTTGACGATTCTCAAGGTGTTCGTCGCCGGGCTGTAGTGCGCGCTCGCTCCTTGGGGAAATGGCACACCTTGCTTGGCGAGCGACTCTTGGGCGCTCAGGCGCGCGGTGAGCAATCCACCCTTTTCCGGAGCTTCCGCAAATGGATCGGCCGCGGCCTTTTCACCACCCGCACCCGCCGCGCTGTTGAGGCTTGTGAGAAAATCCGGCGGCACGCGATAGCTGCGAACAACCAGCTCATCCGAGGAAAATCCCAAGGGCGTGATCAACACCGAAAACTCATCGGTCTTGTACTCGGTCTGCGTGATGTCGGTGAGATAACGCAAGGCCTTGGACAACGGCACTTGCGAAAGGCGCAGATCAAATCGCAAGGCGCGGATCCGCTTGGCCGCTTCGGAATCCGGAGCACCAAGATTGACCGCGAAATTGACACCCTTGCGCGCCGCATCCAACTCGACCGTGTCGTTTTCCGCTGCCTTGAGCCGCAAAAAATCCAGCGCCTCATCGAGCGACGATTGCTCCAGCGCGATGCTCGGAATGACGATCTGATCGAGCTTGGCCTTGAGGCTCGCCTCATCCATCGCGACAGCGGGCGCGCCGCTATCAAGCGGTCCCAGCCCCTGCTCCGGCGCGGGCACCTGCATCTCCCAAGAACCATCGACCTGCCCGAGCATTTCCGCGCGAGTGTCATCATAAGCGGCCTTTGCATATCCGCTCTTGGCCGCTGCGGTTTTTTCCATGCCACGACGCGCAGCGCTGTTGGTGGGATCGATCCTCAAGACCTCTTCATAACGCTGAATCGCTTCGTCAAATTTCCCGAGATCAAAGGCCCCTTGCGCGGTGTAAAGCAAACGCCTCACCTCATCGACATCCTTCGCGTGTTCGGCATTCAGCGCCGGATTGCTGCGGATCGGATCATCGAGCTGCGCGCGAAATGCCAAGGCCCCCGCATGACGCGGCGCGACACCTTCCGCGAGCACCTTGTCTAACAGCGCCTTGGCGCCATCCATGTCGCCCTTTCTCGACAAAATTTTTCCCTCCTCGATTGCCGCCTGGGCATATCGATCGGTCGCCGCCGCCCGCAATTCCGCCGTCTGCGGCGCATCGGGAAACAATTCCCGCGCACCCGCAAAAGCCACCACCGCCTCGGCAAATTTCCCCGCCGCATAGGCCTCATCGCCCTTTAGCAACAGTTCTTGCGCCTCCTGCACCGCCGCCGCACGCCGCGCCTGCTCGCGCGCGCCCAGATCACCTGAGCCACCCACCCCGCCCGCATACAGCGAGCCCGACAGCCAAGCCGCCAAGCACCACGCCACCAAAGGCCAAATCCATTTGCTGGGTTTGAAAATAAACATCCGAACGCTGCCCCAAGCCTAGTGAATCAGCACCACCAGGGTAAGCGCAAAATCCGGAAATTTCATCTTTTACGCCCCCAGGCAAATTCCAGCTGCACCTCGACCCGACGCGACCTCACCGGCTTGCGCGGCATGGGCATTCCGAGTTTGTCGACCAGCAAGGGCAAGACGCGATCAATCAACGAATGAATGGTGTTCACGCGAAGAGTGTTCAAAAGAACTAATTCGGCGTCAATCCAAAAATCACGATTCCGCCCGACCCACAAAATGCTCCATCGCCGCCTCCGCATCCAACGCGATGGCCGCCTTGAGTTCATCCAGCCCGGAAAATTTCTGCACCCCACGCAGATGACGCACGAATTCGACCTCAATATCGCAGCCGTAAAGGTCTCCGGAAAAATCCAACACATGCACCTCCAATAGGCGCTGCTGCTCGCCCTCGATCGTCGGGCGCAGACCAAGATTCGCCACCCCTGGCATCCAGTCGCCATGATTCACCCTCGCCCGCACGACCCACACACCATCGGGTGGCACCTGCAACTCAGCGACCGAGAGATTTGCCGTCGGAAATCCCAGTTGGCGACCAAGCCTCGCCCCCTTGAGCACCTCGCCCCGCACTGCGTGCGCGCGCCCCAACATCCGCTCGGCCGCCGCAAGATTTCCATCGCGAATTGCCTGACGAATCCGCGTGCTACTGATTCGATCGCCCTCGGCCATTACCGGCGGCACCGCCACCAAGCGAAACCCATGCCGATGCGACTCGGCTTGCAAAAATGCCACATCCCCCGAGCGACCCCTACCAAAGCGCCAGTCCTCCCCCACCGCGATCGTCCGCACCTCCGCCCGACACAATCGCCCAATGAAATCCGCCGCCTCCATCGCCGCCATCTCGGCGTCGAAGTTCAGCGCTGCAAACAAATCGACCCCCAAGCTACCCGCCAAATCCATCTTCTGCCCCAGCGTCGTCAACAACATCGCCGGCGCCTTGCCCGGCGCGATCACTCGGATCGGATGCGGATGAAAGGTCAGCAAGCCCGCCATTCCCCCCTCGCGACTCGCCGCCTCCACTGCCGCACCAATCACCGCCCGATGACCCAAGTGCACGCCATCAAAAACCCCCAAAGCCAAATGCAAAGGCTCATCCAGCCCGGCAAGCTCCTCAAGGTGACGCAGCATCAACACACCCACTGGATAAACCGCATCAACCCACTACACAAGCCTGCGAGTGGATCACTCCCGTGCGAGTTGCTTGACCACTTCGGAGTCGGCTATTTTGTCTGAAATTTCTCTGACAAAATCGTCACCGCCTTCGAGGTGCGGGGAGTCATTCCCGCTTTAGCTTCGCGTCGTTCTTTTTTCACACGGTCATCGCTCCACGCGAATGCGTGAATTGCCGGATCCGGCACTCGCAACGACAGACATGGCTCTCACGGAAAACAGAATCCGACTCAACACGCCACACACATGACACAACCGCCAAACCACAACTACCCCGACCACAGACTCGTGCCATCCGAGTTGTCACTTCAAGACGAATGGAACAGCGCCGCTGTAGCTGAACTCATCCAAGCCAAAAACGCCAACGGCTCACGACCGGCCTTTCTTTATCTCGGCCGCAGGGAAGCCTCACTTCTCCACGATCACCTCGCCAGCGCCTTCGGCAAGGAAGCCGTCGCCAACCTCAAAGGCACCTACTACATGGGCCTGCTCGTGGTGACCATCGCCTGCGACAGTTTCATCGCTACCGGTGGACGCAAAACCATCCGCAATCCCGAGGATCAAACCAAACGCCCCGAATGGCGCGACCGCCAGGACGATGCAATCTGGCAACTC
>JBKDYW010000248.1:0-4959 GCA_046308575.1 Verrucomicrobiota bacterium | reverse complement strand
TGATCGGCCGCAAGTTCGCCGAGCTGACCGAAGCCGACAAGCGCATGCCCTACAAGATCGTGGCCGCCGCGAATGGCGATGCGCACATCGAAGTCGAAGTCGCCGGCGAAACAAAAACTTTTTCCCCGCAGGAAATTGCCGCGATGGTCCTCGGCAAACTGAAGGCCGATGCGGAATCGAAACTCGGTGAATCGATCAAGCAAGCGGTGATCACCGTGCCCGCTTATTTCAATGACTCGCAACGCAATGCCACCAAGGCCGCCGGTGAAATCGCCGGACTCGAAGTGTTGCGCATCATCAACGAACCGACCGCCGCGGCACTCGCCTACGGCCTCGATAAAAAGTCCGACGAAAAAATCGCCGTCTACGACTTGGGCGGCGGTACCTTCGACATCTCGGTGCTCGAAATCGGCGATGGCGTCTTCGAAGTGCTTGCCACCGATGGCGACACGCAACTCGGCGGTGACGACTGGGACAACACGCTGATCCAATGGATCGTTGGAGAGTTCAAGAAGGATCAAGGCATCGACCTTTCAGGTCAGCCGGACGCGCTGCAACGCATCAAGGAAGAAGCGGAAAAAGCGAAGATCGCCCTTTCATCGACGCAGTCTTACGACATCAGCCTTCCCTTCATCACGGCCGATGCCACCGGGCCGAAACACATTCAGCTTTCGCTCACTCGCGCGAAGCTTGAGCAACTCACCGACTCGCTTTTCGAACGGACCAAGAAGCCTGTGCGCGATTGCCTTGAGGAAGCCGGCGTCAAAGCCTCCGACATCAACGAGCTGGTGCTCGTCGGCGGCATGACCCGCATGCCGAAGGTGGTCGAGACCGCGCGTGAACTCGCAGGTCAAACACCACACCAAGGCGTGAACCCCGACGAAGTCGTCGCCATCGGCGCATCGATCCAAGGCGGCGTGCTGCGCGGCGATGTGAAGGATGTGCTGCTGCTCGATGTCACGCCGCTCACGCTTTCGATCGAAACGGAAGGCTCGCGTGCCACCGCGATGATCGAACGCAACACGACCATCCCCGCGAAGAAGTCGCAGATTTTTTCGACCGCTTCCGACAACCAACCGGCCGTCGACATCCGCATCTGCCAAGGCGAGCGCCCGATGTTCTCCGACAACAAATTGCTCGGCAACTTCAAGCTCGATGGCATCAATCCCGCCCGCCGCGGCGAACCGCAAATCGAAGTGACCTTCGACATCGACGCCAACGGCATTTTGCATGTCTCGGCCAAGGACAAGCAGTCGGGCAAGGAACAGAAAATTTCGATCCAAGGTTCATCCGGTCTCTCGCAGGACGAAATCGAAAAAGCCAAGCGCGATGCCGAATCGCACGCGGAAGAAGACCGCAAGCGCGTCGAGAAAGTCGATGCGAAGAACAAGGCCGACAACCTTGTTTTCTCGGTCGAAAAACAACTCGGCGAACTCGGCGATCAAGCGCCAGCCGAATTGAAATCGATGCTCGAAGGCAAAGTCCAAGCCGTGAAGGACGCGATCGCCAGCGACGATGTTGAGAAGATCAACAGCGCCTCCAGCGAACTCGAAAACTCGCTCCAGGCACTCTATCAAGCCGCCCAACAAGCACAGGGCGGAGCCGCCGGTGCCGCGCCCGATGTCGAGCCCGCCGAAACCGCATCCAACGAACCAAAGCAGGCCAAAGGCAAAGTCGTCGACGCTGAAGTCGTCGACTGATCCGTGGCGGCGATCACCGGTCGCCGCAAATCAACTCAAGAAACCCGGCGACCAATGATCGCCGCCACATTCAACACTATCGAAGACGCGAAACCGGATAAGCAAGGCTCTTGAATAAGGGCTCCACCTTTTTCGCTTCGCGTCTCTCTCACCAAAAACAACAACAAACAAACAACAACATATGGCAAACATCAAACCACTCGGACAACGCGTACTCGTGAAGCGCATCGAAGCCGACGCCGTGAGCGCCGGCGGCATCGTTCTTCCGGATACCGCGAAGGAAAAACCCCAGGAAGCCGAAGTGCTCAGCCTCGGCACCGGCGGCAAGGATGAAGATGGCAAGACCATCGAATTCACCGTCAAGGTCGGCGACAAGGTGCTCATCTCGAAGTACGGCGGCACCGAAGTGAAAGTCGACGGACAGGAAGTCCTCATCATCAACGAATCCGACATCCTCGGAATCGTGGGCTGATCCGCTGCTGCGGTGACATTGGAAATTTGGGAATGAGACATTGAGTAAGCTCAACAAATTCCCAAGCCAAGCCGTCCCGTACCCAATGAACCAATTATCAAATATCCAATAACCATTACAAAATTATGGCCAAACAACTCCAATTCGACGAAACCGCCCGCCAGGCTTTGCTCCGCGGCGTGGAAAAACTCGCACGCGCCGTCAAGGCGACACTCGGACCTGCCGGTCGCAATGTGATCCTCGACAAGAAGTTCGGATCGCCGACCATCACCAAGGACGGTGTCTCCGTTGCCAAGGAAATCGAGCTCGAGTGCCCCTATGAAAACATGGGCGCGCAACTCATCCGCGAAGTTTCCAGCAAGACCTCCGACATCGCGGGCGATGGAACTACTACGGCTACCGTACTTGCCGAGGCGATCTACAAGGAAGGTCTCCGCAATGTCACAGCCGGCGCCAACCCGATCTCGCTTCAGCGCGGCATCATGAAGGCCACCGAGGCCATTGTCGCCGAGCTCAAGAAGCTCTCGAAGAAGGTTTCCGACGCGAAGGAAATCGCCCAGGTCGCATCGATCTCGGCAAACTCCGACAAGGAAATCGGCAGCATCATCGCCGAGGCGATGGACAAGGTCGGCAAGGACGGCACGATCACCGTCGAGGAAGCGAAAGGCATCGAAACCACCCTCGATGTGGTGGAAGGCATGCAGTTCGACAAAGGCTACCTCAGCCCCTACTTCGTGACCAACCCCGAGAGCATGGAAGCTCTGCTCGAGAGCGCCTACATTCTCATCAACGAGAAGAAAATCTCCTCGCTCAAGGACATGCTTCCGCTGCTTGAGAAGGTCGCCAAGACCGGCAAGCCGCTCCTTATCATCGCCGAAGATGTCGAAGGCGAAGCTCTCGCCACCCTCGTGGTCAACAAGCTGCGTGGCATCCTCAACATCGCTGCCGTCAAGGCCCCCGGCTTTGGCGACCGTCGCAAGGCCATGCTCGAAGACATCGCCATCCTCACCGGTGGCCGCGTGATCACCGAAGACCTCGGCATCAAACTCGAGTCGGTCGAACTCAGCGACCTCGGCCAAGCCAAGCGCGTCAACATCAGCAAGGAAAACACCGTCATCGTTGAAGGCGGCGGCACCTCCGAAGCGATCACCGGCCGCGTCAACCAGATCCGCAAGCAGATCGAGGAAACCACCAGCGACTACGATCGCGAGAAGCTCCAAGAGCGCCTCGCCAAACTCGCCGGCGGTGTGGCCGTCATCAATGTCGGCGCCGCGACCGAAACCGAAATGAAGGAGAAGAAGGCCCGCGTCGAAGACGCCCTTCACGCGACCCGTGCGGCCGTGGAAGAAGGCATCGTCGCCGGTGGTGGTACCGCACTCATCCGCGCTCACGCCGCCGTCAAGGACCTCGGTCTCTCGGGCGACGAGCAGACCGGTGCCGGCATCGTGTCGCGCGCCGTCGAAGCTCCGCTTCGCCAGCTCGTTGCCAACGCCGGCCGTGAAGCTGCGCTCATCGTCGAGCGCGTTAAGAGCGGCAAGGGATCCGAAGGTTACAATGTCGCGACCGACAAGTTCGAGGACCTCATTGCCTCGGGTGTTGTCGATCCTACCAAGGTGACCCGCACCGCGTTGCAAAACGCCGCGTCGATCTCCGGCCTCCTGCTCACCACCGAGTGCCTCATCACCGACCTCCCAGCCAAGGAAGCTCCTGCAGCTGGCGGCCATGGCCACGACCACGGCATGGGCGGAATGGGCGGCATGATGTAATCCACCGTGGCGGCGATCACCGGTCGCCGCACATCCAATCCATCAACAAAAGCCGGGCAGGGAAACCTGTCCGGCTTTTTTGCATCAGCCATCGCTTCTTGACCTCTTGACGGGATCGTGGAAATTGAAAGGCATGACCGCAATCGCCGAAAAACTCCGTAACGAGCTAGTATCGCTCAGCGCCAGTGAACGAGGTGAGTTGGCGCACTTTCTCATTTGCACGCTCGATGACGAAACAGGTGACGATTCTGAAGCGGCATGGGATGCCGAACTTGATCGTCGTGCTGCCGAAATTCACTCGGGCAGTGTCGTTGGTGAGCCAGTCGAAAAAGTATTTACCGAACTTCGCGCCAAGCATTCGTGAAACCGGTTTTCATTCATCCTGCTGCCCGGGCAGAGCTTGATGATGCAATGGCGTTTTACGAAAGTCGCGCAGATGGCTTGGGCCTAGACCTGCAGCTAATGGTGGCTCAGGCCGTTGATAGGATACAGAGAAACCCCGAGTTGTGGCCGCCCCACAAGCGCACTCCATTCCGCAAGTGCTTCACCCATCGCTTCCCCTTTGTGATCTTCTACATGGAGCTTCCAAATGCCATATGGATCGCTGCTATTGCACATGGCCGTCGCCGTCCAGACTATTGGCGGCAAAGACGCGATGATCAGCCGGGGAAACCCGTGTGAGCTCACCCCCCCCCACACCCCCCGCTTTTTCACCACAGGCTGCGAATTCACCTTCACAAGCCCGCTGCTTTCCACTCAGCTAAACGCATGGCTGCGCGACTGCTTCTCTTTGACTGCGATTCCACGCTTTCGGCGATTGAAGGCATCGACGAACTTGGCCGCCTGCGCGGTCCCGAAGTTTTCAGAGAGGTCGAGGAAATGACCACCGCCGCGATGGAAGGTGGCACACCGATGGAAGCCATTTTCGCACGGCGCCTCGACATGATTTGCCCGACCAAATCCGAGCTCGAAGCGATCGGGCGTCAGTACATCGACACGGTCGAACCAACGGCGCTTGCGA
>JBKDYW010000247.1:0-9135 GCA_046308575.1 Verrucomicrobiota bacterium | reverse complement strand
GACGATCACGCTCTTGAAGCGATCCTCCCACAAGCGGCCGCTGCGTTCGTGAATGCGGTTGTGCCATTGGGTGTAACGCTGCAGCAGGCCTTTCATGAACTCGCCGAGGTCATGCATCCGATAGGTGAAGCGCGCGTGGATCTGTGCCACGACGACGGATTCATCGGCGAGGCCGTCTTTTACGAGCTTGCGCGCATCGGCAAGTTCCTTGGCCACGGTTGCGACGAAGGCTTCGTTGTAGAGGGCGGAGAGGCGCTGGAGGAGTTCGGCGTCGGGCAGGCCGGCATGTGACTCGCCGTTTTTCGGCGTCGGCGGGACCTCAAGCAGGAGATGGAAGTGGTTGTCCATCAGGCAGAAGGAGGTGACTCGGCAGCCGGAGAACTTCTCGTACATGCGCATCAGCGCGCGGAATTTCTCCTTTTCCTGGGCCCCAAGCACAAAGCGCCGGTCGACGATGCGTGAAATGCAGTGATAGAAGATCGGTTTGGACTCCGAATCCCGCCATTCTGCCAGCCAGCGTGCTTGTCGCATGAGGGGAGAATAGCCAGCCAAGGCCAGATGACAAGAGGAATCATTATAAAAGGACTGTCCCTTTATAAAAATTTACGTCAAAAGCGCCGCCCGAATCGCCCGGGGAAGGCGCCAAAGGAAGGTAAAGCGAGGAGAAAACGGCGCTGTATAGCTTAACGGCCATTCAAATTTGGATTTCGGGTTTAGCTCTTGGTTTTTGCTTTGAGCCAGTTGTTGATCACAAAATCAGGAGGCTGATTTTTGAGGAGGCTTGGGTTCGGGTTCGGGTGTTTGGTGAAAAGTGCTGATTGGAAGCCATGTTGATTGGCTGGGGTGATGTCGTGATTTGGGTCGTTGCCGATGTAGAGGGTGTTATCAGGTGCGATGCCGCGAGCTTTGAGGCGTGATGTGAGTAGCGAGAAAAGTGCGGCTGAGGGTTTGGCTATGCGGTGTTGGTAGGAAAGTATGGTGAGATCAGGCTCGAAGAGGTTTGCGAGATGGCCAAGCGACGGCAGGGTATTGATTTGCGCGTTGGATAGAATGCCAAGGGCAATGCCAGAGTCGTAGAGTTCCGTGAGAAAATGCTCCAAGCCGGGCATGACGCGGGATGGATGCCAGGATGCTTCGAGGCTGATGATGAGTTCCTTGAGATCGCAATCGTCGGGTGCCTTGAGGATCTCGCGCCACAATTCACAGAGATCGACCTCCGGAAATTCTTCTGTCGAGTATTCGTGATAACGGCGAATGGCGGCATGCAAGGCATTGCTTGGCGATTGGGGCGGCTCGTAGCCGAAGGATTTGATGATTTCGCGCAGTCTGGGATCAGCATTGGGATCGGGTTTAACGCCGCCTGCCGGGGCATCGAGCATTGTGCCGTAGACATCGAAAATTACAGCGCGAAATGGCGAGGTGTCGATGGGTTGAATGCGTGGAAGGTCGGGAGATTTGAGAAAATGAAACTCCGGTGCGGTGAGGTGTGATTCGAGGATTCTGTCAGGCATCAGTGCTCCTGCCGCTGAAGTTTGCTGATCGAGGATCAGCTTTAGAATGTCGACAAGTTGCTGCCCATGTGAGGCAGTAGAAAATGCCTTTAGCGCCTGTTGTGCGCCTGCTTGGTGATGGTGCGTGAGCGCATCGTCAAGCCATGGCTTGAGCGGCAATGTTTTGCCATTGATCAGTACCTTGGGCGTGGCGTGATGGCTGGGATCGAGCAGTTTTCTTATCACCCTTTCCTGAAGGATTTCAGGGAGATTTCCGAAGTCCAAAAAACCCTCATGTTCCAGCGCTGCGATTGTGGATTCGATCTCATTGGCGTTTGGTGCGCGATTCCATGCCTGCCACAGGCGTGTGAGTGAACTTTCGAGATGTCGCTTGAGCGATTCGTGCGGAATCCAATCGGCAGGGATTAGGATTTTTTCGTAAAGCTTGCTGTGTTCTACACCGTGTTTCGCAAGATCTTTTGAAATATTCGGCAACTTACGACCTATGAGGGGTTTGCGGTGTGCGAGCGATTCGAGAAAAACGAGTCCAAAGCCTTCGGCAACCGAGCAGGTGACGAAGTGGGTTGCGTGCGAGATCCACGATTCGAACGACGCGTCAGAGTTTATTGTGGGCGCAATGCGGTTGACGACGGCAAATTCGACAGGCAGTTCGTTGGGGGTGCAGAAATTTTTCCAGCGCTCGTGGATTGTGAGCCATTGTGGATTTTCGGGCGCGAGCGTGATCGCGGTGCGTGTGCCTTTTGGTGCGAGTTGGGTGAGAAGGATCAGTTCGCCGATGTTTTTGCGGCGGATGCCGCGTGCGGGGCAGAGCAATAAGGGCGCGGTGTTTGGTGTTTCCGATGATGTGTTGGGAATTGAATCCACATCGAGAACCGGATTCGGTATCAAGTGCGCGTTGGCTGCGAAAAGCCCGGCTTTGATGAAATGATTGCGGTCGCGTGAGTTGATGAACGCGTAGTGGATTTGCGGCGCGAGCGGGTAAAGATTGGGGCAGTCGGCGATGTTTGCGCGGTTTTCCGGCCGGCCGTCTTCTGCGAGATCGTGGATGTGCAGTAGGAGTCGCTCGCGCTGTGAGGCGAGCATTGAAACGATCAGCGGGACCGCGCGGTTTTTACCGAGCGAGTGGTTGTGGAAATGCAAGATGTCGGGCGGCGCACCAAGCGCATCAGTCGCGGTGGCGCGGAGTGCATCCAGAATTTTTTCGGCCTCTTGCTTGTCGAGTGGCGCGTTGCTGTAGGCGAGTCCATCGACCACGCGGACGGGCAGCGTGTCGGCCATGTCATGCGCGCATTTGCCGACCAGAATGACATGTGCGATGCCTCGTCGCGTGAGTTCGCGCGACGCGCGTTCGATGACGCGCGAGACGCCCGACGGTTCAAGGTGGTAGTGGATGATGGCGACCTTCATCGGGTGAGGGAGGTCGACTCGCGCTTGGCTCAGATTTTTTTCTCCTCGTCGTCCTCGTCGATGTTGTGCGTGAGGATGAACTGCAGGTCATCGATGCCGAGGTTTGAGGCGAAGCCTTCGTCGCCGAGGACATTGGTGACCAGCTGTGTTTTCTGGTGTTGGAGGATGCGGATCTTTTCTTCGACCGTGTCGCGTGTGAGCAAACGGTATGCGATGACCTTGTTTTTTTGGCCGATCCGGTGGGTTCGGTCGATGGCCTGGTTTTCCACGGCCGGGTTCCACCACGGATCGTAGAGGATCACATAGGAGGCCGAGGTCAGGTTGAGGCCGGCGCCACCTGCTTTGAGCGAGAGCATAAAGACCGAGGGGTCTTTGGTGGTTTGAAACTTCTCGATTTCGCCTTTGCGGTCTTTGGTTTGGCCGGTGAGGTAATTGTATGGGCGGTTTTCCAGTTCGAGACGGGCCTTGATTAGGTCTAGCATCGAAACAAACTGCGAGAACACGAGCACCTTGTGGCCTTCTTCGTGGAGTTGATCGAGCAGGTAGAAAAGCGACTCCATTTTCGCCGACTCTTCTTTGAGGTATTTCGGATCGATGAGACCTGGGTGACAGCAAATTTGGCGTAGGCGCATTAGGCCTTGGAGGATGGCGAAGGAATTTTTCTTCACCGCTTCGTCCGAATCGAGTCCAAGCAGTGCCTTTTGGATGCGTTTCAGCTCGGCCTTGTAGAGTTCGAGCTGGATGCCCTCCATCTTCGAGTAAACCTCCTCTTCGGTACGCGGTGGCAGGTCTTGGGCGACTTGCAATTTGGTGCGGCGAATGAGGAAGGGGCGAAGGCGCGAGGCCAAACGGGTTTGGCTGAGCGGGTCCTTGCGTTTGTCGAAGCGCTTTTTGAAATAGGCGCGCGAGCCGAGTACACCGGGCATTGCGAAGGCCATGAGCGACCACATGTCGAGCAGGCGGTTTTCGATCGGCGTGCCGGTGAGTACGAGGCGGTTTTGCGAATCGAGTTCGCGGGCGCACTTCGCGGCCTTGGAGTCCGGGTTTTTGATTTGCTGACCTTCGTCGAGGATGATCGTGAGCCACTTCACGCCGTTGAGTTCTTCGCCGCAGACGCGAAGTTGCGCGTAGTTCAGAACTAGCATGTCGATGTTGTTCTGAATGTGGTCGACATCGATGTCGTCGCGATTCTTGAGAATCTTGACGACCAGGTTCGGCGCAAATTTGTTCGCTTCGCTTGCCCAGACATCGAGCACCGATTTCGGGCAGACCACGAGTGCCGGTTTTTTCGGGCCATTGGTCTTCTTGTGTTCTTCGAAGAGCCAGAGCAGGTAGGTGAGCGACTGGATGGTTTTGCCGAGACCCATGTCATCGGCCAGGATGCCGCCGAAATTGTTGACTGCGAGGTAGGCGAGGAATTTGAAGCCATCGATCTGATACGGGCGCAGTGTCGCGTTGAGCGTGCTGGGCACTTCGGGATTCACCTCGATCTGAATGTCGCCGGCGCGGTTCTTGATGCGTTCCCATGCCTTTGGGTCAAAAACTTCGGCCGCCTTCGGATCGGCGAGCTGGAGTGCGTGCATGCGGTGGGTCTCGCCGGAAAGGTCGAAGGGGTCGAGACCGAGGCGGGTGACGGCCTCGCGTTGGTCGGCATCGAGTTTGATTTCGAGGCGCATCCATGAGCCGTCTTCCATGCGGACATAGCCACCGCGTGCGGCGACCAGCTGGCGGATTTGCGCTTTCGAGAGATTGACGCCTTGGACATCGATGACGATGCGAAGGTCGAACCAGTCGATGTCTTGGCCAACGACTTCGAAGCGGACAGCAGCCGTGACTGGATCGGCAAGGATCGACTTCAGGCGCAGGTCGATGTCGAGTTCGATGTCCTCGGGCATTGCCTTGATCCATTCCGCAAATTTTTCGGGGAACTGCTTGGTGATGCGCGATTTGAACGAAAGAAGTTTTTCGTCGTAGGACAGGCCCATGTCCTCGAGGATCGGCGGGACTGGGTAGAGTGCTTCGCGTGCGAAGCGGAGAAGTTGTTTGCCTTTGACCGGTTGTTGTTCGGCGAGCTCCCAGCCGTCCTTAGTGAGGCGTTCGGTGCGGCGGCCTTTGGTTTCGATCGCGGTGACATCGATGACCAGGTGTTCGGTTTCCGCAGCGGTGAGGCCAGCGATGAGTTTCATCTCGAACTTCGGTTTGAGTTCGAGGTCGACGACGCGTTTTTTGAGCGACTCGGGAAGTGAGGCGCCGATCTTGCGAAGGAACTCCACGCCTTCGAGCGAGTCGATCACGCGGCGCGGGATCAGGTAGCGCGGCATCACATCGGTTTCCTCGAGCCAGCGTGGCGGGCCTGGAAAAACCGTTTCATCCGATTGGTAGAGTTCTTTGCGTCCGGGCAGGAGGCGCACCGAGTGCGAAACATTTTCGCCGGCGGCGGTGACCAGTTGCAGCGCGAAACTTTTCGCATCGTACGGATCGTCCTCGCAGACCCAGCGTAGCGCGTCGGTGACCACTTTGAAGTCCTTGTCGTCGAGGTTGACGATGTAGCCTTTGAGCGCGGGCTGGCGGAAGACCCGGTTCATGAAGCGGCATGACTCTTCCTGATCGAAATCGAGGGTCGTGTCGCCGTGTTGGCGGTAGAATGCGAGGTAGTGTTCCCAGAGCGTTTGGCTCGAGGCGTCCATCAACAGGGCACCTTCGTGGTGGAGCTTCACATAGTGCTCGATTTCATTTTTCTCGCGCAGCTGGATCCACACGGATGATTTCGATTCTTTCACTTCCATGCGCGCTTCGTTGATCGTGGCGACGAGGCGGAAGGTTGCGGTGATGGGTTCTTCTTGCGGCGGGCGTTCGTTGACTTGCTCGATGCGTTCGTACCATGCGGCGACTTCGCGTTCCTGTTCCCAGTCGGCCATTTTGCGCTGCACATGGCCGAGGTCGGTGATGACGCTCATGAACTCCGGATAGGGGAGTTTGCGTTTGTAGAATGCGTAGGCGATGTAGTTCCAGAACTCGAGGATGTCGCCCGGCGGCATCGGCCAGAGCTCGAGCGGCTCGTAGGAAGTGATTTCCCAACGCGGGCTGATGCGGACCATGTCGTGGTCGTGGAGCTCGCCCTCGATCACATAGCGGCGGTAGCGTTTTTCGATTTTCGTGACGAAGTCCGCTTCCTTGTCGTCGAGTTCGCGGCCGAGTTTTTCCTCGATGATGTCGAGGACCGGGGTGTCGTCGAATTCGTTGGGCGACTCGGGCAGGTCCTCGCCGCGGTGCATGCGCTCCATCATCGTCGCGTACTGGCAGGCGCCGGAGACGATTTCGTCCTCGGCGGTGCAGGATCCGAACCAGCGGTTGCCTTGGAGGCGCAGGCTGGTGCGGAAGGTGCCGGTTTCGTCCTCGACGCGGCCTTGGATGAAAAGGTGGTTGCCGAAAATCTGGGTGACGGCGCCGTCCTTTTGCAGCATTTCACCTCGCTTCCTTGATTCTTCTGGGAAGCTGTTGAGAAAGTTGAGTGTGGCGCGGTCTGGATTCATTGTAGGCTGGGTGATGACGTCGTTTTCGGCTGAGCAGGGTGATCGGATGCGGCACCTCGGGTGCGCACCTCACGGGGGCGGGATTCTAACCCGCGATTTTTTGAGGAATCAATCAAAACATCAGGGATTCCGCCGCTTGGTTTGCGGCGGACGATGGCCAGAGTACGGGGTCGGATGGTGACATGCATGGCGATGGCGCTTAGGCAGGGACGCTTTTCCAAAGCGTCCGCAGTGAATGAATCGGCGCCGGCATCGACATTGCATTCGCAGAGCGGACCTTTCGGAGAAAGGTCCCTGCCTGGGTTCCTGCTCGGCGTTGGATTGCGACTCTTAGGCAAAGACGCTTTTCCAAAGCGGCCTCAATTGCGTGCAAGTTTCGGGCGACGCGGCCCGCTAAGCGCGTTGATGGTGATGCCGAGACCGGCGATCATGAAAAGTGCGGGAAACCAAATCGAGTAGCCAGGCGCGAGCGAGTCTGGCTTGAGGACTGCGAGCTCCGGGTTTTGCGGGTGAACGAAGCACTCGGTGTTCATGCCCACGGGAAATTCCGCGAGGCGTTCATCGGCGAGGTTGCGTTTATTCGTCCACGGGTTGCCGCGCAGAGTGGTTTTTTCGCCGAGGAGGCCTTGGCCTTGCCATTCGTAGCCGAAGCTGACGCGGTGGCGGTATTCGATGGGGGAGTTTGGATCGTGGCGGCGTTCCTCAAGTTCGGACGCGAGGATGACGCATGGGACTTTCGGCCAATTTCTCATTTCCTTGGCCCGCATGAAGCTGCGTGCCATGAGGAAAACGAAGAGTCCGCCGATGATGGCAAGCGAGAGCCCGATGAAGGCCATGAACCAGCGGCCGCTGCGGGGCTCGCGGGTTTGGCGGGTGGGCGCTTGATCGGGCGGGGTGGTCGACATGCCGGGCGCTCAGGCGAGCTGTTTTTGCCAGCGGGAAATTTCCGCACGGACATTGGCGACCGAGGGGGCGCCGGGGTTGGTGCGTGCGGCGAGAGCGCGTTCGACGGAGAAAACTTCCGCCGCGTCGGGTCCGTAGGCGGGGTCGATCGCGGCGAGGTCGAGCGCATCGAGCGGAGTTTTCGTGCGGATGGATTCCGCGACGGCCTTGCCGACGAGTTCGTGAGCTTGGCGGAAAGGGACACCTTTGCGAACCAGATAATCGGCGAGGTCGGTCGCCAGCAGCATCGGATCGGAGGCGGCGGAGCGGCATTTTTCCTCGTTCATTTCGAGGGCGGCGACCATCTCGGCATTGACCGCGAGCACGAGCTTGAGGGTGTCGACCGAATCAAAGAGCGGCGGTTTGTCCTCCTGCAGGTCGCGGTTGTAGGTGAGCGGCAGACCTTTGAGATTGGTGAGGAGGTTGAGCAGGTTTCCGATCAGGCGGCCGGTCTTGCCGCGGGTGAGCTCACAGACATCGGGATTTTTTTTCTGCGGCATCAGCGACGAGCCGGTGGTGTGCGCGTCGGAGAGCTGGACGAAGGAAAATTCCGCCGTGCACCAGAGGATCAGGTCTTCGCTGAGACGCGAAAGGTGCGCGCCGCAGAGTGAGATCGAAAAGAGCAACTCGGCGATGTAGTCGCGGTCGGCGATGGCATCCATCGAGTTGCGCGTGACGCCATCAAAGCCGAGCTCGGCGGCGATTGCTTGGCGGTCGAGGTTAATGGTCGATCCGGCCAGTGCGCCGGAGCCGAGCGGGCAGATGGTGAGGCGCTTGCGGCAGTCGGCGAGGCGGGATTTGTCGCGCTCGAGCAGTTCGACATAGGCGAGGAAGTGGTGGCCGGCGGTGACCGGCTGACCGCGTTGGAGGTGTGTGTAGCCGGGCATCATCGAAGAGGCGAATTTCTCCGCGCGATCGAGCAGGGCGAGTTGCAGCTTGGTGGCGGCGGTGATGATTTCGCCGATCTGCGTGCGGCAATAGAGGCGGGTGTCGGTGGCGACTTGGTCGTTGCGCGAGCGGGCCGCGTGGAGTTTGGCGCCGGCCGGGCCGATGCGGCGGGTGAGCTCCGCCTCGATGTTCATGTGGATGTCTTCGAGCGAAGTCTTGAACTCGAATTTTCCGTCGAGGATTTCCTTTTCGATTTCCCTCAGGCCGCTCTCGATTTTTTGAAACTCATCGGCAGTGAGGAGTCCGGCATTTTGCTGCGCGCGCGCATGGGCGATCGAGCCGGCGATGTCGTGCGGGAATAGCCGCCAATCGTACGAAACCGATTCACCAAATTGTTGGACGAGCGAGGAGGTGTCTTGGGTGAAGCGGCCGTGCCACATGGAAAATGGATGGTTAGATGGAAAACTAGGCCCGGTCCAAATTTGGCCGGCGCGGAGATTGGAGCGCAGTACGACCCGAATTGAAACGAGAAAAGCCAGCAAATCTGCCGCCAAAACCACCAGGACGCCGCATTAGGCCCAGTTACTGGTATTTTAGCGGAAAAGCCCCGAAGCCACTTTTTTGTTCGAGCGAACATCTTTTTTCTTGCGTGGGAAAAATTTGGGCCTAGGTTCCAAACATCACCCGACCCCAAACATCATGGCCAAACAAACCGCAGAAGAATCCGCCCAAGAAAAGCTCCAAGACGCCCGCAAGCGCAACCTCGACCTCGCGATCTCGCATATCCAAAAGGAATTCGGAGAAGCGGCCATCATGCGCCTCGGTGATGAAAGCCGCAGCGATGTGGATGTGAT
>JBKDYW010000246.1:0-20312 GCA_046308575.1 Verrucomicrobiota bacterium | reverse complement strand
GTGCAGCGCACAAGATAGCTCACCGTGTAGGTGCCTTTTTTCGGAATGTGATCGAGGAAAAACACCGTGCGGTCGCCGCGCATTTCCGAGTGGCTGATACGCCAATCATTTTCGTCGCTTGCGGCGCTGTTGCCAGATGATTGCGACGCAAAGTCGGTGTTCACCGATTCAAAAACCGCAGGCAGCGGATCATCGATGACCAGATAACGCGTGCCGTCACGCGGCAGCGTCACCCGCAGCGTCACGCGGATCAAATCGCCCAAGGTCGGCTCTTGCAGAACTTCCATCGAGCCATCCGGCTTGACCCGATACATCAAGCGATCGATCGACAGGCCATTGCGAGCAAGCGGCTTGACCGGCGTGATGGCAGGCTTTGATGTGACGCTGAGGCGAACGAATGCCGAACTGTCGGCGGTGGCCGAAATTTTCATCGCCGTGCCGAGATCAAATGTGCGGGTGAGAGCGGGAGTATCGGAATCGATCTTCAACGTCTCGCTGCCCTCGTTGCTTTCGATGACAAGCGATGTCGTGTCCGCTGTTTTTTCCTGATGCTTTGCAAATTGTCCCATGGCGATCAGCGACCAGCCATTTGCCCAAGTCGTGCGCCAATGACCGTAGGTGCTGCGCTCGTTAAGCAAGCGGTCGAGCGATGACAACGCCTCATTGCCGCGCGGATCGATCTGCGTCCATGCGAGAAGCTTCAGCGCCATGTCGGGCGAGCATGACATCCAATCATCCTCGTCATCGGTTGTGGTGGTTTTTCCAGGTGCCAGAAGCGAACGAGCGCCGGCGAGCGTATCATTGTCATTCGGGCTCGATCTGGCGATGGCTGCAGCCAACAAGGCACGCGCCTCGGCGCTCAATTCATTCGCCCGCCCGGCCAGCACATTTTGGTAAGCGACTTGCGCCTTGTTGGCATAGGCCAAAACAAACAGCGAACGCGCGTGCAATTCCAGCTCGCTCGCGGAACGCGTTTGAGCCATGCCACGCAGGCTTTCAATGAGGTATCCACACATCGCATCGATGGTCGATGGCGGCACTCCGGCACCGGCATCCGCCGCCATCAAGAGACCCAGGCCTGCATAGGGTGTCGCCCATTCGGCAGTGGTTTTGTCTCCCGGCCAATAGGCAAATGATCCATTTGGAAGCTGCATCGAAAGCAAACGGTCGACTCCGATTTGAATGGCCGCGCGACAATCCGCCTCGCTCGTTTTTGCCAAAGCCGGTATGTGTACTTTCAAATCGCCAGCAACGCACCAAGGCATCATCGCCGAAGTCGACTGCTCGACGCAGCCGTAAGGATACTTCAAAAGAAAATCCACCGAGTCGGCCGCGGCGGAAAGTGGCGAGCGCGAGAGGCTCAGCTCCACCTTGCCACTGCCACCACGCATGGCCGGGTCGATCAGCGCCGCGAGGTCGCTTGACACGCCTGGCTTATCGAGGCGTATGATTTTCACCTGACGCAGCAACGGCGCTGAGTAGTGCACCGGAAAACGGGATTCGACCGCGTCGGAAAGCTGACGCGTGAGCTCGGCAGAAAGCGCGCCATTCTCGAGCGACACCGGTGTCGCCTTCCATGTCATCACTGCCTCACCGGTGATTTCGGCCAGCACGGGAAATACCAGCGTCGCCGAAGCGCCGGGAGTGAGCGAGACGATCTCGATGTCATTTCCCTGCGCCCTGCAAACCGGCGTGCCATCCGCCGCGTGGGCGTTGAACTCAATCCTCCATGTGCCGGAAAACCGCGATGCATTCACCACTTGGATCTGCGGGTTGATGGCATCCGACTGATTCGCAAAACGCGGCACCTTGGGTTCGATCATGAGATCTTTTTTCACGACCATGGACGACTCCCCATGACCGAAACTCGCGGCCCCATGATGCACGACGGCGATCAGGCGGTAACGCGTCAGCGTGTCGGGCAACTTGAAGGCGTGACGAAATTTCCCCGCAGCATCCGTCAGCAACGCGGGCGCCCATGTCGCGCATGGATCGAAATTTTTGCGCCACAATTCGGCAAGTGCGGCCGCATCCGCACCACCGCCAACGAAGAATCCCTTGTTGTGAAAATACTGCGACTCGAGGTCTTCCGGAATGAATGATTCAAACGAAGTCCCCGCGCTCACCGCGAGAATTCGCGGATCGTAAAAGAAATCCATCGGCTTCGGTGTTTCATAGCCCATCACCGCAAGTGTGCCTTCATCCTCGGCATAAAGCGTCACCTCCGCGCCAATCGCCGGCTTGCCATCGGGCAGCAACACCGAACCGGTCAGCGTCACTTCGTCACCAGGCCGCGGATCCGTCGCAAGCTTGTCGATCTCGACCTTGAGGCGGTCGCGGCGATTCTCGACCGTCAGCTCGCAGTAGCCCAGACGCAGCTGCGGCTCGGGAAATTTGCGCGCGGATTCTTTCGAGCCTTTGACGATCAACACCGACACATAGACATTGGGCGCATCTTCATCGCCGAGCGGCACCTCGATCACCGGCTGATCCGCCTTGAGCTGGGTGAAAAATGAACGCAGCACTTTCTCGCGTTCGACGGTCACCAAGGCCGTGCCTTCGATCGGAGAGAGCACCAACACACGCGCGGTTTCTCCGGGCTGATACGATTTTTTCTCCGCCAGCATTTTGACCCGAATGCCCTCTTCGTACTTCCAAGGAAACTCATCGGAGCCGTAAACTTGGAATTGCACGACCGTGGCGAATTCACGCCCTTGGGGATCCTTGCCACGCAGCGTGAGGAAATGGCGGCCGGGTGATGTGGGCGTGACGCCGAAGAGCTGCCCGTCGCGCAATGATGCGTTCGGATCGAGCGTGAGCTCGCTGGTGGAAATCAACTCCTCAGTCACCTCGTTGCGGGTCGCGATCTCGCCGGAGTTCGTACGCGTCTTTACCGCCGAATTCACCTCGCGTTTCAGCGTTGCGGTCAACTTCAGTGCCTCGGCGAACGGGCGCTCATCAGTGCCGATCGCGACGATTTTCAATGGCAGTTCTTCATTGATCCGCACCAGTTGATCGACACGCGAAATGCCAACATACACCGAAGCCGGATGCACGGTCGCCGACGCCACGGAGCTGAGTGTCTGGTGATTCGCATCCGTTACATCGGATGAAGTGGTGACTTCGTGCGCGCTCGGAAATTCCGATTGTGGGATCTCAACCCCGATGCGCACCGTGCCATCGGAGGCGAGCTTTGCATCACCCTGCTTCTGGACTGCACCGGCATTGGAAGATTCATCAGAGCGCCCCTCATCGCCAAAGTAATGATACCAATAAGCCCGATCCTCGTCGCGATGATTGCCAAACAGAAAATCACGAAAACGCTCAGGGTAAAGATTCACCGGGCTCACTCGTGAAAAATGGCGGACGGATCCGCTGGCAACCGCTTGGCCTTGATAAGTTTTCGCGGCAAGCTCCGCCGTCACCAACTTCGCGCCGGTTTCCGGTTTTGCGATGCTTTGAGTGATCTCAAACGCGTTGCGCCGGAATTCCTGCACCTGCAAAGCAATGACATGCCTCGCGTTGTTGACCATCGATTCGATTTCATACCAGTCGCCCTCTTTTGCTTTGAGTTCCTCTGCCGCTCGCAGTTCGTCAGGAAACTCGATTCGGATCTGATGCTCGCCAACCGTGGATGGTGCCAGCTTATGGCTGAAGTCAAATGAGCCATTGGCAGAAATCGTGATCGGTTCGTTGAGAATTTCTCGGCTCTCGGGATCGAGCAGCAGCAACCTTGCGGGTGGCAACTCATCCATCCCGATCTCATTGCCGCGAAGTGATCGGATGATGCCCTTGAGCCTCACTGTTTCGCCCGGACGATAGAGCGAGCGGTCGGTAAAAAGCATGACCTTGCGCGACATTTCGGGTGGCTCGCCCCATTGATATCGCACGGGAAAATTCCACATACCCACCGTGTCGATGGTCGAGTCGAAGGCCGTCACAAATGAATCCGCACCACGCGTGGCAAGCAGATGCCTCAAGCCATCATTGCGCTCGATGGTCGCGAGGCCTTGGTCATTCGTCACCACCTTGCCCATGGATGCGGCATCCTCACCGAAAAGCTCGAGCTTCACGCCCGGCATTGGTGCGCCGGTTTCACAGGAAAAGGCATAGATGAGCGATTCCTTGCCGGTAAATTTCCACGCAAGGCCGATGTCGGTAAGTTGGATGATCGCTTGGGCACCGCGCTTTGCCGGATCTGTGATTTTCGCATGCGGCACTCCCACGACATCGAGAAAAAATGACGAGCCATCAGACGACTTTGGCAGCCACTCGTCCCAATCCAATGTAACCTGCTTCGAGGTGTCGATCGGATTGCCCAACACGATCTCGCGCTCGGCGACTGTTTCGCCGGCGACCATGTCCCATGGCAAAAGCGCTGTCGATGAAATGCTCGCGGCATCGTGACCGACTCCGGTGTATCGACGATATCCCTGATAGGTGCGAATGAGGTCCACACCGCGGAGCTTTTTTACTCGCACACGAAGACTGGCGAGGTTGACCGTTTCCATGTGATAGTTGCGCAAGCCTGCGGCAAGCTGCGCTTCGTTGGTCGAAGGCAATGCGAGACTCGGATCGAGATGCGAAAATGTGACCAATGCGGAGCTGCCCGACACGAGCGGCAAACCATCGTTGGATTCAAAAGGCCCCTTGAATGACACATCGTATTTATCCGTCAGCGAGAAGTCGCCGGTGATGCAAAGTGTTTTACCATCGACCTTGAAGCGCATGATCCCGGGCGGCGCCGGATTGATGCTGAGCATGGTCGCAAGCGTTTCCGGAGAAAGGCCTGGGGGAATTCGATGCGTGAATTCGATCGAGAGCCGGCGCCCTTCATTGATGATGGTCTCGCCTTCGATTTTTTTGATCTCGAAAGGAAGAATTTCACCAATCGCATAATCCCTTCCCGTTTCACAGATTGCGGTGCCAGACGCATTGGGAAGCCCTTCGGAAATCACAAGGCGCCAATTCTTGTCGGGCCGCAAAGGTGTCTCGGGCCTGACCACGACCACATTCAAAAACTCGCCCGCATCATCGGGCTTTTCACCCACCCTCTCACTCCATCGCGCTTTCCAAATGCGGGTATCAATGCCTGCGAAAAAATCATCCATCAACTTTGTAGGCCGCTCAACCTTCGCCGCAACGCTCGGCCCGTTCACCGGAACAAATGACACATGGGCAGCCACCGCTTCGGGGTCGACCTCATCATTGAAGGCCAAGACCAACTCCGCCGTGGAGGGAGAAAAATCCTCCTGCCAGAGCGTCGGGCATTTGACACTGAGCGAGCGAAAATCTTCGGCACTCAGCTTCGCAAATTTTCCCGCAGGCACTGCCGAGCCATCGAGGTACTTCTTGCCCCCCATCATCGAAAACTCATAGCTCGCACCAATTTCCGGACAGCGCGCGGGAATGAACTCCGCCACATTCGGCGCTTTCCAACGCAGCTTGCCCGGAAGATCCGGCTCAACCACGAACCAATCATTCTTCAACTCTTTGCCCAAATCGCCAGCAGCAACGGCTGGCAGATCAAGCACCAGATCAATGGTCGATTCCGGCACCAATGACGGCGTCGAAACCACCAGGCGGGGCGAAGCCGGCGACATCATTGCCGACACAAAAAACGCCGATGCGGCGCACATGAATGATTTCATAACCAATGAATCGAAAGTGAGGATCATCGTATTCGGATCCGTTTCAAATGAAATGGAATTCTCCGGATTTATTCGGGATTTTTCGCGTGGGAGAGCAAGAGCGGCCGCGCCATCCGGCATTGCCTTTTTGCGAGACTCGGCGAAACTGCTGACGTGATTGACCGACTACCTGCGAGACTTTGGCTGACCGTTGCCGCGGCCATGGCCTTGTGCCTGGGGGCCTGCGCGCCGGGACCGGTCATGGTTCAAAACCCGACGACCGCCGGCGCAAAGGGCGAAACTTTCGGCTACCGCAAATGGATCTCCGAAAAACACGAACCCGAGGTGGTGGTGATCGGCATCCATGGATTTTGCGGCGCCTCGATCGATTACAACAACCTCGGTCAGCACCTGCTGAAGCACCAACCGACAACCGCGCTCTATGCCTATGAAATACGCGGCCAAGGCAGCGATCCGATTTTCGCGCGCCGTGGCGACATCGGCGACCCGCGTGACTGGTACCGCGACCTTTTCGCCTTCACCGGCCTCGTACGCGAACGCCACCCGGATGCCAAGGTCGTATGGTTTGGCGAAAGCATGGGAGCGCTGATCGCCGCACACGCTTGGCGCCAAGCCCCACCCAATCAAGCCCCTTGCGACGGGCTCATCCTTTCCTCTCCCATCGTCCGCTTCCGCGACGACATACCGGCATGGACACCCGGGCTGGTGCAAATCGCCGCGACGACACTTCCGCTGGCACGCATCTCGCTCGACATGCTCGCAGGCGGCCAGAATGTCCAGATGACGCAAAAGTCCCATCACGCCGAGCAGGCAGTGAAAAACCCTTATCACATCCGGCAGCACACGCTGCGCCTGATCGGGGCCCTGGCCTCACACATCAACGGCATGAACGACTGCGCCGCCAGCTTCCGCAAGCCGGTGCTGGTCCTGCACGGCGGCAAGGATTTCTTCAACAACGATTCCGATGTTCGCGGCTTTGTGGCCCGCATTTCCCCGGGGACGTCGGTGACCTACCGAAACTACCCCAATGCCTACCACCTGCTCATGTACGATGAGAAGAAAGAGGCCATTTTCAGAGACATCGAGCGCTGGCTTAAGCGGCTCAGGCACTAGCGGTCGGAAAAATCGTAATTTTAACGCACGATTCGTCTTGACGGGTCCAGCCCGATCGCCATTCTTCGCGCCCCGCAACCAAAACACTTTTTAAGCCATGGCCCGTATTTGCATCATCCGAGGAACCAGCGTCCGCTCCGGCGGCAGAATTCACCGCTCCGGTTTGGCCAAGAAAAAAGGTGGTATCGGCCGTCACGTCACCAAAGTCGTGAAGCGCAAGATTTCCCCCAACCTTCAGACCAAGCGCATCTTCATCCCTGAGTTCGGCCGCTATGTGCGTCTCAAGCTCAGCTGCCGCGCGCTCAAGACCATCAACAAAAACGGCGCCCTCCAGACGCTGCAAAAAGCCGGCCTGCTCTAAGCGCCCGCTCTGTTTCGTTTTTCATTATTGTGGTTTCATGATTGACGGTCCGGTGGAAACACCGGGCCGTTTTTCATTTTCAGCCGACACACCAACACACCCAACGCCGACCGCGTTCGATCGAGTTAGAGCATTTTGCTCAAATCTGTAGCCGGTGGTTGGGGTTAGGTGTGGTAAATTTGCGGCTTCGCCGAGTCTTCAAAAAAAGCGGAATCTTTTGTCCATGGCTGCGTTGTCGCTCAGTCGTGGATGTCTATCCACTCCTTCGCAACGCCTTGCCCTGGCCAAAATCTTCTCGCTCCACCGGCTACACCTTTTCGCAAACTGCTCTAAAAAATTTGTTTAGGAAATCTGGATCTTTCAGCATCAACTACTAAATATGCCGTAGTTTTTGGATTGACCCTACCATATGCGCGATCATCATCGCGGCTGCATGCGTTGCGTCCAATGTGCGTCCCAAAAAGACAAGGTGCTCGATTCCCGATCATCGAAGGACGGCACCACGATCCGCCGCCGCCGCGAATGCCTGCAATGCGGCTATCGCTACACGACCTACGAGCAGATCGAGCGCACCGAGCTGCGGGTCGTGAAAAAGGACGGCACGCGCGAGGCGCTCAACCGCGAGAAGCTCATGAGCGGCCTAATCAAGGCCTGCGAAAAGCGCCCGGTGCCGATGGATCGCCTCGACCGCGCGGTCGAAGAAATCCTCACCGACCTTCACAAGGATCACACCAGCGAAGTGCCCTCCGCCAACATTGGCGCGAAGGTCATGGACAAACTCCACCAGATCGATCCGGTCGCCTATGTCCGCTATGTTTCGGTGTACCGCCAGTTCAACGATGTGAACGAGTTCATCCAGGAAATCCAATCTCTCTCGCGCCGCGCCGCACGCGACCCCTTCCAACGCCGACTTTTCAAAGACTGAACCCAAACCCTCAGCCTACGCCGTGATCGCCTTCATCGCCAACCGCCCCGCCCTGCAAATCGGCCGCCATCAGGTTTTCGACTACGACACCTCCTGCCTCGAAGAAGCCCTGCGCCGCGCCGCCCGCGCTGCCGATCAAGAGGACTTCCCATTCGTCAACGACATCCACAGCGGCATAGTGAAATACCTCGAAACGAAATGCACCCTGCGCCTGCTCACGCTTAACGAGCTCTACGAACGCATGCGCAAGATGCTGATGAAGATCGGCTGCGTGAAAATTGCCGGCGAGCTCAAGCCGCTCGCACCACCCCTCACGCTATCGCTCGTCGAATCCGCCAACGAGGCGGGCAATGGATTTGAGCTCGCATTTTTCGAGAGGCTCCGTGCGGAGATCAGTGAACTGCGCGAGGCCGGCGCGGAAAAAATTCTCTTCACCGGGCTGCGCGAAAGCTCGCTGATCCTTCAAGGCTCAACCAAGTGGAACAAACACTGCGAGCGAATGCTCAGCGAAATGGATGCCTTCCTGCGCAAGTGCGGATGCGACCCACTCGAGGATGGTGAGCAAACAGCGCGCGGCCCGCAGACTCAGAGCGTCTTGCCGTAGACCTCGACCTCGATGTAGTGATTCATCTCGTCGGAGGTATTGCCTTGGCTGTGAAGGCGCACATAGCGACCCTTCGCGCCCTTGGCATCGACGAGCATGCCGAAGCGTGATTCGACATAAGGGCTGTCCGAACCTTTGCCGAGCTTCGAGGAGTCGTCGTAATCATTGTTGTAAATGGTGCTCACGCCGGTTTTGAACTCCGCATCATCGGAGACCTGGATGACCACATCATTGTAAGCGCGCTTCTGCGAATGAAAGTGCCAGACCCACACCGCGGCGACTTCGGCGCTTTGGCCAAGATCGATCTGCACCCACTGCGTGCCTGAGGACAGCTCAACATAATAGCCCTCGCCAGCCTGCTTGTCGCCATCGGTGACCATTGAAAGCTCGCCGATGAGCGGGCTTTCCTCGCTGCCGGTGACAGGCTTGCCTTTGGAAATCAGCGTGGTGCCCTCGGGCACGAGAAGCTCAGGCGCCTTGACCGGGGCCTGCACGAGATTCGGCACATTCATTGGCTTGGGCGTTCCTTCGATCAACTCCGGCGGAAGCTCAGTGCTCAATGGCACGCCGCTGGTGGGAGCAGACGACGCGCCGGCATCGGTGGAGGCTTGCGACGGCTTCTTGCCGCATGCGGTGAGAGCCAATGCGGCGATGGTGAAAAGGGTACTGGCGATGTGTTGTTTTTTCATGATCAGACGGAAAGATGTTCGGCGGTAAGATTGATCGGTTGGCGGCTCAAAGCCGAGGGGTTTACCCAGTAAATCGGTGCTTCGCTTTCGAAGGCGTGGCGCGCGTCGCAAGTGAGCGCCGCCTTGCCGCGCACGGCATCGAAGAAATTTTCGAGGTGCGGTTGGTGGGGTGGCTTTGAGAGATCGCCGGGCAAAGCGTAGGCCTCGGGCGCCGCCGATTCGTAGGATGCGATCGCATCAGCACTCTGGGCCTTCGGCACCGCGGCCTGGCGTTTGAGAAAACCGCGAGACACAAGACCATCCCACGATGGCGCGCTCGACTCGCGATAGATGTTGGTAAATGCCGAGCGCTCGGAAATCTGGATCGTCGCCTCGGTGCCCATGAAACTTTCATAGTACCCACCGCCGGCGCTGGTGGTCGTGAGCACCTGATAAAACGCACGCACTCCGCCTTGCGGCGTTTCGTAATCGAAAATCGTCATCACATTGTCGAAGTGCTCGCGCGTCTTGAAATAATCATTGCCGCCCGAAGCGAAAACCGACTTTGGCGGCACGCCGAGAAACCAATTGAAAATGTCGATCTGATGCGCGCCAAGGTCGGAGATCGGCCCGCCCGAAAGATCGCGGTATGTGCGCCAATTCATGAACTGGTGCATGTCCTTGAAGCCATAACGCGCAAGCACCTCCGGCTTGATCGCCAATTTCGGATTGTAGCCAATGTCTTGCGATGAGGAAACCGCGCGGTTCCACTGGCCGTTGATGTTGACGATCTGGCCGCAGATGCGATTGCCCTTGATGAGTTGCTCGAGGGTGAAACGGTAGCGCGGATTGCTGCGGCGCTGATGCCCGATCTGGCAGAGCTTGCCGGTTTTTTCCATCGCCCGAACCATCGCGCGCGCACCTTCGATGGTGTTGGCCATCATCTTTTCGCAGTACACATGCAGGCCTGCCTCAAGGCATTTGACCGTGTGCGGCGAGTGCCAAAAATCCGGCGTCGCCACGATCGCTGCATCGAGACCTTTTTCCGTCGCGAGCATCTCGTCGATGTCGGCATAGCCCTTCGGCGTGTGGCCCTGCAAGGCGCGCACCTTGGCGATGCCACCCTTGAGGTTGTAGTCCCAAATGTCGCAGACCGCTTGAAAATGCAGCCCTGGGATGTTCGACATCGCGTCGAGCAAGACCTTACCCTGCTTGCCGAATCCAACGAGCGCGACATGCAGCTTGTCCGATGCCTCTCCTTGCGCCGCACGCAGGATGTTCGGCGCGCCAAGCACCAGGCCGGCACCGATGCCGCCCGCTGCCTTGCCGATGAAATCACGGCGGCTTATCACGCTGGTTTCCATTTTCATGCGCTTACCATTTCTTGAGGAGCGTGAAGCGGTTGTGCTCGACCAACACGAGCGCCATCACGACCATGATCATGTGCACGCCAAGCCATGCGACTCCCTCGTCCTGCTTGATGAGGATGAGCCCCCAGGTGAGGCTGATATAAAGCAAACCCAGCAGAAAAAGTGACGCACGGCTCGCAATGCCCAACAGGATCGTGACACCGAGCACGATCAGTGCCGGGCCAAGCACGCGATCGTAGAGGCGCAGCATGGCCTCGCTCATCAGCGGCTCGGCTTTAAATTTTTCCATCAGCGCCTGCGGCACGCCGTGGTAGTTTTCGAGAGCGTATTGCTTGACCGATGCCGACGCAGTGAGCCCGTAGCTGTTGGCCGCGCCGTCGATGTTGACTGCTTCCTGCGAGGCCTTCGAACCCGCATACTTTTCAATGCCGGTCTGGATCGCCCGCATCGCAAGCCAGAGCCGCAAAAGCATTGATGCGAAAACGAGGGCCAGCTTGTTGCCGCCGCAGCAGGATTCAGTGGACATGATGGATGGAAATTCGGTGGGTGTTGAATCAGGAAGCCGGAGAAATAAAGCAGAGCTTTGCCCGGGTGTCGACCCGTGGCGAAGTCGCTTGCATATGTCGACCCACCCGCGCCCGTTGCGCGCGGAACCGGATTTCGGAAAATTTCAGGCGCCCGCCCGCCCGCGAACCAGCTTGCAAAGCGGCACGGCCAACAGCGCGCCCAGCACGGTCGCCGCCGGATACAGCCACAGGTGCTGGAAATTTCCGCTCACCACCGCCGGCGCCAGCGAACGAGCAGGGTTCATCGAAGCCCCACAGGCCGGACCCGCAAACATCGCCTCCAGCCCGACCACCCCGCCAATCGCAATCGCCGCGGTGATCCCCTTTTCCCTCGCGCCCGTCGACACACTCAAAATCGTCAGCATCAAAATCGCGGTCAACACGACCTCCAGCACAAATGCCTGCTGCGCCGATCCCGCCGGCAGCGTCGCACCCAGCGTGGCCGATGCCGGAAATAGCAACTTCAACAAGCCGCTAGCCGCAAAAGCCCCGGCCAACTGCACCACGATGTAGCCCGGCACCTCCGACCAGCGGAAACGCCCGGCCACCGCAAAAGCCAGCGTCACCGCAGGATTCAAATGCGCACCACTGATGTCGCCAAAGGTGTGGATCATCGCCATCACCACCAAGCCAAAGGTCAGCGCGACCCCGACATGGCCGATCACGCCACCATGCGCCTGATCGATGACAATCGCCCCAGTCCCCGCGAAGACCATGATGAAGGTCCCGAGAAATTCGGCGGCAAGCTTGCCCGTGACGCGCGTCGACATGCACGGGAAATAAACCGCCCAAGGGTACTCGTCACGGAAATTTTCGTGACGATAATTCTCGTTACATTGGCGGTGTTTCTTTGCACGAATCGCATGAGCTCAGGGTTTTCATCGGGATTGACGCTGGCGGTGTTCCGTGCCATCTCCGCGCCCGATGATTTCCGTCCAGTCACTGCGCGTGGAGTTTGGTGCCCGCGTGTTGTTCAACGACCTGTCCTTTTCCGTGCAGGCCCGCGAGCGCATTGCCTTCGCCGGCCACAACGGCGCCGGCAAATCGACGCTGATGAAGTGCATCGCCGGCATCATCCGCCCGAGCTCGGGCGCGATCCACTCGCCCAAGGGCACGCGCTACGGCTACCTGCCGCAGGAAGGGATCCATGTCCGCGGCCGCACGCTGTGGCAGGAAACGGAATCCGCCTTCGGCGAAATGCTCGAGCTGCGCAACAGGATCGACCGCCTTTCCCACGAGCTCGAAAAACTCGACCCGCGTTCCTCGCCCTACGCCGAGGCGCTTGAGGAAATCGGCACGCTCGAGTTGCAACTCGATGCCACCGACCCCGCCCGCATGAAGCCGCGCATCGAATCGGTGCTCAAGGGCCTCGGCTTCAAGGATGCCGATTTCACCCGCGACTGCTCCGAGTTTTCCGGCGGTTGGCAAATGCGCATCGCAATGGCCAAGCTGTTTCTCCAAGAGCCCGAGGTCCTGCTGCTCGACGAGCCAACCAACCACCTCGACATCGACACGCAGGTGTGGGTCGAGCAATACCTCGTCAACTACCCCGGCGCGATTCTGCTCATTTCCCACGACCGCGGGCTGCTCGACACGCTTTGCACGCGCACCATCGCCTTCGCCCACGGCCGGGCTGAGGAATACGCAGGAAATTTTTCCTACTTCGAACGCGAGTCGGTGATCCGCAAGGAAACCCACCGCAAGCAATACGAATCCCAGCAACGCGAAATCGCCGAGATCCAGCGCTTCATCGATCGCTTCCGCGCATCCGCCAACAAAGCGACGCTCGTGCAATCGCGCATCAAGATGCTCGCAAAAATCGAGCGCATCCCCGCACCCGAGCAGGACGACGCGGTGATGAATTTCAAATTCCCGCCGCCGCCAAATTCCGGCCACATGGTGGCCAAGCTCGACAAGGCCTCGAAGCATTACGGCGCGCGACGCATCTTCGACGGCTTTGATTTCGAAATTAACAAGGGCGAAAAATTCGCCATCGTCGGCCCGAACGGCGCGGGCAAATCGACCTTCTGCCGCCTCATCACCGCGCAGGAAACACCCGATGCCGGCACGCACACCTTCGGCCACAAGGTCGCGACTTCGTTCTTCTCGCAAAACCACGCCGACGAACTCGACCCGGAAAAAACCATTCTCGAAACCGTCGAAGCCGCGGCCTCGCGCGAATCCGCACCCCACGCCCGCAACCTCCTCGGCTGCTTTCTTTTCCGCGGCGACGATGTCTTCAAAAAAGTCGGCGTACTCTCCGGCGGCGAACGCTCGCGCGTCGCCCTCGTTTGCATGCTGCTGCGCCCGGCAAATTTCCTGATCCTCGACGAGCCGACCAACCACCTCGACATGCAATCGCAGGATGTCCTGCAACGCGCGCTCGCTGATTACCCCGGCAGCGTGCTGATCGTCTCGCACAACCGCTCGTTCCTCGATCCGGTGGTCAGCAAAACCCTCGAGTTCCGCCCCGGCGAAGCGCCCCGACTCTTTGCCGGCAACATCAGCTACTACTTGGAGAAAAGCGCGGCAGAAAACCAAAGCGCCAAGCCCGCAACCGCGAGCAAAGCCGCACCCGCCGCACGCAGCAACACGACCAACCAACCCGGCGTCTCGCGCAAAGACCAACGCCGCGCCGAAGCGGAAGCCCGCGACCAACGCAACAAGCTGCTCAAGCCGCTCGAAACCGAACTCGCCACGCTCGAAACAAAAATCGCCGAGCTCGAAGCCGCCCAAGCCACCCTCAACGCCGCACTCACCAGCGAGGAAATCATTTCCCAACCCGACAAACTCCGCGAAACCGGCAACGCGATTTCGAAAATCACCCACGCGCTCGAAAACGCCTACTCGCGCTGGGGCGAACTCACCGACGAAATCGAAAAGGTGAAAGCCAAGCTCGGCATCACGGATTGACCCCACCCGCTTCGCCCCTATCATTTCGCGCACCCCGCCAGCACGGCGAACATTCCAAGCACTTTTCCCCACATTTCCATCATGAACAAAGTCCTCATCATCGGCGCCGGCGGAGTCGGCAATGTCGTCGCCCACAAGTGCGCCATGCTGCCCGAGGTCTTCGGCGAAATCACCCTCGCCTCCCGCACGCTCTCAAAGTGCGACGCGATCGCCGATTCGATCAAACAACGCACCGGCCGCACGATCCACACCGCGCAAGTCGATGCCGACAACTCCGCCGAAACCGCCGAGCTGATCCGCAAGACAGGCGCCAAGTTGCTGATCAATGTCGCGCTGCCCTATCAGGACCTCCACCTCATGGATGCCTGCCTCGCCGCCGGTTGTGATTACATGGACACGGCAAACTACGAGCCGAAGGATGTCGCGAAATTCGAATACTCATGGCAGTGGGCCTACCAAGAGCGCTTTGAAAAAGCCGGACTCTCCGCGCTGCTCGGCTCGGGCTTCGACCCCGGCGTCACGAATGTCTTCACCGCCTGGGCGCTCAAGCACCACTTCGACGAGATCCACACCCTCGACATCATCGATGTGAACGGCGGCAATCACGGCAAGGCCTTCGCCACCAACTTCAACCCGGAAATCAACATCCGCGAAGTCACCGCCGAATGCCGTCATTTTGAAAACGGCAGCTTCGTCGAAACCCCACCGATGTCGCTCCACCAATCTTTCACGTGCCCGGACGGCGTCGGCACCTACGAGATCTACCGCATGTACCACGAGGAACTCGAATCCCTCGTCAAACACATCCCCACCATCCGCCGCGCGCAGTTCTGGATGTCATTCTCACCGAACTACCTCAAGCACCTCGAGGTCCTCGGCAATGTCGGCATGACCCGCATCGATCCGGTCGTTTACAACGGAGTCGAAATCATCCCGCTCCAGTTCCTCAAAGCCGTGCTGCCCGACCCAGGCGACCTCGGCAAAACCACCAAAGGCAAAACCTGCATCGGCAACATCATTACCGGACTTAAAGACGGCCACTACAAGGCGATCTACGTCTATAACATCTGCGACCACGAGGCCTGCTTCGCCGAAGTCGGATCCCAAGCAATTTCCTACACGACCGGCGTCCCTGCGATGATCGGCGCCAAACAGATGCTTGAAGGCAATTGGCGCAAGGTCGGCGTCTGGAACATGGAGCAACTCGACCCCGATGGCTTCATGGCCGACCTCAACGAATTTGGCCTCCCATGGAAATGCGTCGAACTCACTCACCAGCAGGCCGAAAAACTCGCGGTGATTTGAGAAAATTGTAGCTACAATGTAAATTTTTTCAGCCTTTGGGCGGCAATTTCAACTTGTCAGCCCGCATGCCCGAAAGCATGCTCGCGGGCATGAGTCCGACGAGCCAAATCCGCCCGCTTTCCTGCGGATTACGGCCGTTTGCCGACACCATCGGATCCGCTTGGTCCGCCTTATCCCTTTCCCGCCCGCCCGTCGGCCCACGACGGCTCACCCCATGATTGATTCCACCGAGCGGCTCATCCTTCATCTCGAGAAATGCAAGCCACAGGACTCCGCTCCTGTTTGCGCAATCGATACCGAGGCCGACAGCCTCCATCGCTACCGCGAGTCCCTTTGCCTGATCCAATTTGCCGTCCACGGCGAATCGGTGCTCATCGACCCTCTGGCGATCGACGACCTCAAGCCGCTCGCCTCTTACCTCAGCGAGGCAACCGTCTGGATGCACGGCGCGGATTACGACATGACGATGTTCAAGCGCGAGTTCGGCCACCTGCCGGCCGTCGTGTACGACACGCAGATCGGTGCCCGCCTGCTCGGTGCACGCCGTTTCGGCCTCGGCGATCTGGTCCAGCAGTACTTTGGCATTGAGCTCTCGAAGTCCTCGCAGAAGGCCGATTGGGGCAAACGCCCGCTCTCGCCCAAGATGATCGAGTACGCGCTCAATGATGTCGATTACCTGCTCGAGATGGGCGAGCGCATCGTCACCGGCCTCAAGGAAAAGGAACGCTACGAGTGGTTTGAGGAAAGCTGCCACGCCGCCCGCCGCAAGGTCCTCGAGCGCGATGACAGCCGTGAGGAAAACTGGCGCATCCAAGGCTCCGGCAAGCTCGAGCCATGGGGCCTCGCCTGCCTGCGCGCGATCTGGCAATGGCGCGACGCTGAAGCCGCCGCATGGGACCGCCCCTCGTTCATGGTCGCGCCCAATCGCCAAATCCTCGAGTGGAGCATCGACCTCGCCTCCGGCAAACCGGTCGCCCTGCCCCACCACTTCCGCCCCGACCGCGTGAAACGCTTCCGCAACGCGATTTCCAAACTCGAGGCGATGCCGCAAACCAGCTGGCCCGAGCGCGAAAAAACCAAGCGCCGCAAGCGCGACAAGGACTTCGAAAAACGCGTCGACGAGCTGATCAAATCCCGCGACCAAGCGGCGGCCAAACTCGACATCGAGGGCTCGCTCATCGCGCCCCGCGCCGCCCTCGAGGCGATCGCTGCAGACGAATCCCAAGCCCCCGCGCTCCTGCTCGGATGGCAGCTTGGATGCCTGGGAATGAAAGGCTGAATTTTCAGCCCTTTTGCGAACATTTTCGCAAAGAAGTTCCTTGTCACTTTGCGGGGTTTTTCAGACCCTCTCCCAAGCCTATGACCGACCCTTCGAACGAGCCGCCAGTAGCCGAAACCAAGGTCGCCTCCGAGCAGCAATACGACGCCGCACAAATCGACAAACTCGAGGGCCTGGAGGCGGTCCGCAAACGCCCCGGCATGTACATCGGCGACCCCGACGAACGCGGCCTCCACCACTGCGTTTTCGAGGTGCTCGACAACTCGATCGACGAACACCTCGCCGGATATTGCTCGCGCATCAAGGTCGCCATCCATGTCGATGGATCCGTCTCAATCGCCGACAACGGCCGCGGCATCCCGGTCGACATGCACCCGAAGTTCGGCATCCCCGCCGTCGAGCTCGTGCTCACCAACCTCCACGCCGGCGGCAAGTTCGGCCAAGGCGCCTACAAATACTCCGGCGGCCTCCACGGCGTCGGCGCCAAATGCGTCAACGCACTCTCCGATTGGTTCCGCGCCGACATCATGCGCAACGGCAAGGTCCACCGCATCTGCTTCGAACGCGGCAAAACCACCGAGCAACTCCACATCGTCGGTGAGGTCGACCCGAACAAAACCGGCACCACCATCACCTTCTTCCCCGATGCGACGATCTTCGTCGATACGATCGAATTCAAATTCGATCGCCTCGCCACCCGCCTGCGCGAGCTCGCCTTCCTCAATCCCGGCCTCACGATCGACCTCGAGGACGAACGCCCGGAGTCCGCGAAAAAATCCACGTTTTTCTATGCCAAAGGCATCGAGGAATTCGTCGTCCAGCTCGGCGAAAACAAAACCGTCATTCACGACGATCCGGTCATCCTCTCCGGCAAACGCCAGATCGAGCTCGACTACGACGGCAAGCAATCGACCGACGATGTCTTCGCCGATGTGGTCTTCCAGTACAACGATTCGTACAACGACCAGATCCTCTGCTTCGCCAACTCGATCCCCAACGGCGACGGCGGCACGCACCTCACCGGCTTCCGCACCGCGCTCACCCGCGCGATCAACCAATACGCCAAGGCCAACAAAATCCTCAAGGACAAGGACCCCGCGCTCTCCGGCGACGATGTCCGCGAAGGCCTCGTCTGCGTGATCTCGGTAAAGATGCCAAACCCGCGCTTCAGCTCGCAGACGAAGGACAAACTCGTCAACACCGAGATCGAAGGCGTGGTTTCCTCGATCGTCTATGAGGGCCTGATGCAGTACTTCGACGAGAACCCGACCCTTGCCCGCAAGGTCATCGAAAAATCCGTCAATGCCGCACGCGCCCGCGAAGCCGCACGCAAGGCCCGCGAAACCGTTCGCAAATCCGCCCTCTCCGGCGGCGGCCTCCCCGGCAAACTCGCCGATTGCTCGGAGCGCGATCCGGCAAAATCCGAGCTCTACATTGTCGAGGGTGACTCCGCAGGTGGCTCGGCCAAACAAGGCCGCGATCGCCGCACGCAAGCGATCCTCCCGCTGCGCGGAAAACTGATCAATGTCGAGAAAGCCCGCCTCCACCGCGCGCTGCAAAACAAGGAAATCCAGTCGATGATCACCGCCATCGGCGCAGGCATCGGCGATGGCGAACAGGAAGGTTCGTTCAATATCGAAAAGGTCCGCTATCACAAGATCGTCATCATGACCGATGCCGATGTCGACGGCTCGCACATCCGCACGCTTTTGCTCACCTTCTTCTGCCGCCACATGCCGGAACTGGTGAAGCGTGGCTACCTCTACATCGCACAACCGCCACTCTATTTGGTCACCCGCAAAAAACGCTCGGAATATGTCCAGGACAACGACCAACTCAACAAGATCCTCATCGAGCTCGGTGCCGGCGAAGTGGTGCTGAGAAACTACGATCAATCTCGTACTTTCGCCGCCGAAGAACTCAAAGGCATCCTCGAAACCCTCTCCTCGCTCGCCCGCTACACACGCTCGATCGAGGGTAACGGCGGCAACTTCCGCGACTACCTCGCCGCCCGCCGCGCCGATGGACACCTGCCGGAATTCATGGTCCGCATCCGCGAGGGCAACGAAGAAAACCTGCTCTATTTCGCCGACGAAAACGCCCTGCGCGAATTTGCAGCTGAGAACCGCGACCTCCGCCTCTTCGACGACATCCCGCTCGACGAACAGGCAGCCGCCAACCCTGGCGCCTCACGCCGCGCGGTTCTCCACGAACTCCACGAGTCGCACGCGATCGCCAAGCTCTTTGCCCGCCTCACCGAGGCCGGCATCGACATCCGCAACTTCCACTCGGACGACACGCCGCTCTTCGAACTCCTCGAAGGCGAAGGCGAAAAACAACTGGCCACGCCGCTATTTTCGATCCCCGAAATACTTACGCGCGTCCTCGAAATCTCCAGCAAAGGCGTCCAAATCAAACGCTTCAAGGGGCTCGGCGAAATGAACGCCAAACAGCTCTTCGAAACCACCATGGACCCCACCACCCGCCAGTTCCTACGCGTGCGCCTCGACGAGGACAACATGGTCGAGGCCGACCGCATGTTCGATGTCCTCATGGGCGACATCGTCGAACCCCGCAAACGCTTCATCGAAGACAACGCACTCAATGTCAGAAGCTTGGATGTGTGAGGTGTTGGTCAATGGTCATCAGCGAAACTTGACATCACTTTGACGCCTACATTACATTGACATCATGACTCGGACCCAAATCCAACTCCCCGAACCCCTGTTTCAACGCCTTCGCAGCATCGCCAAGGCGCGCGACTGGTCGCTGGCCGAGTTGATCCGCAGAGGCATGGAGTCCTATGTGCAGACCTGCCCCGAAACGGCCCACACCAAGACAGAGTGGACCATGCCCGTTCTTCGCGGCAGCGGCGGGCATTTGATCGATCCCGCCACTACGCGCGCTGAAGTCGACGCCATCGAGCAACGCTCCCGCATTCGTTGACCACCATGCTCACCGCCGACACCAACCTCTTTATCCATGCCGCGGATCCGGATTCGCCGCGGCACCAGGAGGCGTGCGGATTTTTTGCACAGCTCGATACATTGGAAGACGAGTTCGTTCTCTGCGAGCTCATCCTCATTGAGCTCTACATGCAGCTTCGCAATCCGGCAGTCTTTCGCAAACCCTACAGCGCGAAGGAGTCCGCATCGTATTGCGATGCGCTCAAACAAAATCCGAATTGGCGCTGCGTCGATTATGATCCTCTGGTTTCAACCAAGCTTTGGAAATGGGCCGCCCATACCAAAGCGGGCTTTCGCCAAATGATCGACGCCCGCATCGCATTCACCTTGCTGCACCACGGGGTCACCCGATTCGCCACTGCCAACATCAAGCACTTCAAGCCCTTCGGATTCGCCGAGGTCTGGAACCCGCTGGATGCGTGATTCTTCTTTTTTCAAGCCATGTCCAACGACTCCATCAAGCCCATCAATGTCGCCGAGGAACTTTCCCAATCGTTCCTGGAATACTCGATGTCGGTCATCATTTCGCGCGCGCTGCCGGATGTGCGCGACGGCCTCAAGCCCTCGCAACGCCGCATCCTTTACGCCATG